>NZ_JBQKFA010000046.1:0-313 GCF_052121015.1 Collinsella sp. LCP19S3_F2 | reverse complement strand
GGTGAGGAACTCCACAGCCTTCGTCATCGGGCCGATCATGGGTTCCAGCAGCGTCGCGCCGAACGCGGACAGTGAGGTCTTGAAGTTCGCAATCTTCGCCGGGAGGGTCTGCCCCATATCCTTCGCCAGCGACCCCGTGCCCTTATTGATAGCCGTGACGAAGTCCTCGAACGAAATCTTGCCGTCCGAGATTGCCTTCTTTACATCAGCCTGGGACATGCCCATGCTGTCCGCGAGGTACTTCGTCGCATTGACACCAGCGTCGGCCATTTGCGCCATGTCCTCGCCCGTGACCTTGCCCTGGGCGCTGATC
>NZ_JBQKFA010000045.1:0-313 GCF_052121015.1 Collinsella sp. LCP19S3_F2 | reverse complement strand
GGTGAGGAACTCCACAGCCTTCGTCATCGGGCCGATCATGGGTTCCAGCAGCGTCGCGCCGAACGCGGACAGTGAGGTCTTGAAGTTCGCAATCTTCGCCGGGAGGGTCTGACCCATATCCTTCGCCAGCGACCCCGTGCCCTTATTGATAGCCGTGACGAAGTCCTCGAACGACACCTTGCCGTCCGAGATCGCCTTCTTCACATCAGCCTGGGACATGCCCATGCTGTCCGCGAGGTACTTCGTCGCATTGACACCAGCGTCGGCCATTTGCGCCATGTCCTCGCCCGTGACCTTGCCCTGGGCGCTGATC
>NZ_JBQKFA010000044.1:0-314 GCF_052121015.1 Collinsella sp. LCP19S3_F2 | reverse complement strand
CAGGTAGACTACCTGGTCGATAGACGGCAGGTGCAAGGGCGGCGACGCCCTCAGCCGAGCCGCACTAATCGCCCGAGCTCTTCCGGAACCGCACCTCGCGGCCCGCGGGACATGCGCTCGAAAGCGCGGTCCGGGCACGAGGATGCCCCCGAGTCGGATCTCTCCTATGCGCCATGCGGCCCCCAGGGCACGTGGATGAGACACCGGGCACCGTAACGGTGGGCGCCGCCCACCGGTCAGCGGCCAGAGCATGGGGGGCACGCCCGGTCCCGTTCCGAACCCGGAAGCTAAGCCCCATCGCGCCGAGAGTACTG
>NZ_JBQKFA010000043.1:0-384 GCF_052121015.1 Collinsella sp. LCP19S3_F2 | reverse complement strand
CGCCCTCGACGACCCTGAGCGCCGCCTCGCATGCCGCCTCGAAGCCCGAGGACTCGCTCGCCCGGCCGATCGACCTGAGCGTGCGCCTCCTGCCGGCGGAGTCCATCCGGTCGATCCCCTCGACGAGCCCCGGCGGCATGTCGCGCCTGATCGTCGACTCCCCGAAGGCCCTCGGCCTGGCGATGATGGCGGGCACGAGCGAGAGGGGGTTCCGGACCGCGGGGCCCTCCCCGAAGGCCCTGGGGAGGACGGCGACCCGGCGGCCGCGGTCGGTGTTTGTGTCAAGCTCGGGCTTTCAATTGAGGCAGCGGTTCTTTTCACACGTGGCAAGGAAAGGTTTCAGGTTTGGCAAAGGCGTGCCTCTTTCTCTCTTTGGCTTTGCCT
>NZ_JBQKFA010000042.1:0-400 GCF_052121015.1 Collinsella sp. LCP19S3_F2 | reverse complement strand
CCAACAGCTGACGAGTATTTAGAAATGCAAATTCAATTCGTCGCCGATTTATTCGATGAAAAAGAACTTACTAAAGAAGCAATTCTTAACGGTATGGATGCTTTAGACATTGATAAAATATGGGAAATTATCAGCTATCGAGTTCTTGGCCTATCTAAGACAGATGTGGAAGCGTCAAAAAAGGAAAAGGCGGAGGAAATCTAAGCTGGTCTGAATTTTATGACCTGCAGGTTGGTTTTGTCCGTGATTCAGTTACAGAACTTGGGTGGACAATTCGGGATTTCATGAATACTGACTGCTTGGATATTGATGAAATCTTATTAAAAGCACCGAAGAAAAAGAAAACTAAAAAGAAAAAACAAGAGGTGCGACCATTAAGCGAATTAGTCAAGCGTGGTGG
>NZ_JBQKFA010000041.1:0-408 GCF_052121015.1 Collinsella sp. LCP19S3_F2 | reverse complement strand
CCGTTCCGGCTGGTTCCGTGGCGAGCCAGGGGCGATAAGACCGCCCGCGCGGCTGGTGCCCGGCAGGCATCGCAAACCGGCAGGCTGCGGATGCTCGGCGAGCACCGCGTGCTGGAGAACCAAATGAGAACATGGCAACAAGGCCAGGCATCACCCGACCGGGTAGATGCGATGGTCAATGGGTACGAACACATCCAGAAAACAATCGGTGTCACCACAAGCATCGCCTTCCCCGGCGAGTGGTAGGTAGGGAGAGATCATGGCGCACTACACGATCGGCTTGTGGGAACAGATGAAGTTCACGGATCTGTCCCCCACGGCGAAGCGTATCGTCGCCGCCGCGTGGATGAACCGTGGCAAACCACTGACCGAGGATGCTCGGCTCACCTCCGCCGACCGGGGGCGGAT
>NZ_JBQKFA010000040.1:0-506 GCF_052121015.1 Collinsella sp. LCP19S3_F2 | reverse complement strand
GCAGCCTCAGCCTCGACTGACGAGGCGGTGCGGGTTGTGATCTTCCACCCCAGAGCTGCCAAACCAGCAGGCGTCAAGCCGATGTGCTCAGCGAAACGATGCAACTGCCCCAGCACCGGGGCCGACACGGTGGCGTCCTCACACCGGACAGACAGCCGAGTCCACATCGCCACCGAACGCACCAGCCACCCCGACACGTCCATCGACCACGCGCACGCCTGCGGAGTCCGCCACGCCCACTCCCATACCTCAGACTCACGATCAGTCACGTTGGGCAGTGGAAAGTCGGGCACCGGGCCGTCATAGCCGGACGCTGGCAAATCCTCCAGCCTGTAGCCGCGAGCATCAGACCGTGCAGAGTTCTCGTCCGGCATAGGCCCAGAGCGGATACGAGCACCTTTCGCCATGATTCTGGAGCCTCCTTTGCCGCATCTCACGGCAGAGAACGAGAGCGCGGCATCTCACCGCGCTTGGGAAAAATTTGAACCCGCCGGACTGTTTTGTGC
>NZ_JBQKFA010000039.1:0-529 GCF_052121015.1 Collinsella sp. LCP19S3_F2 | reverse complement strand
TGGTACAACAACTTCAGGATCCACTCGACGCTGGGTTACATGTCTCCGGTCGAGTTCAGGGAGGCGGGGCTGTCCCTCCCGGAATCGTCCAAATAGGTGTTGCCAATCCAAACCCGCACCAGTCGAGGTAGCGCTCGACCCAGAGCTCGGCCTGGTGCAGCGTCTCGATTCCCATGAGGTCGCGCGCGACGAGGTAGAGCTCGCGCCCCGCCTGGAGCTTCGGCCGCGTCGTCGTGTAGCGCTTGACCTGCGAGAAGGCGTGGAAGGTGCACCTCTGGACCCTGGTGCGCGGCCAGGTCTCGCGCACGGCCTTGGCGAACCCGCTCCCGCCGTCGGTGACGACCGCCTCGGGCGCCGGGATCGGCGCCATGAGGGCCGACCACGCCCTCGAGTTCTCCGACCTCGCCATGTACCAGGATGGATTGGCTACACTGATGTGGACAGTTCCGGGAGGGGCGCAGGAGACGGGAGGGCCGTATATGAGGGACCCCAGGCACCCGAGGCATTTCACCGACGAGTTCAAGAGGCA
>NZ_JBQKFA010000038.1:0-609 GCF_052121015.1 Collinsella sp. LCP19S3_F2 | reverse complement strand
ATAAAATTTCTTGCAGTGCTGCGGGCGTTTAAGTACTGTTTTCGTTGTCTGTTTTCCTCGCTTGCGTGATAGTAGCGTTTGTCAGCTTCACGCTGTTGAGCTTGTGTTGCATACCCTCTACGTTTTTTGATCTCTTTTTGCATTTTGTTTATTCCTTTCTGATTGCCTTTAATTAGTTGTAAGTTATTGATTATACCAAGCCCTTTTGACTATTTTATTTTAACCACATGAGTTTTTAAGCGATAATCCGTCCAATTTTTATTTTTAATCCACATTGGAAAATCTATTATAACACTAGTTATATTTTGCCATTGTCCGTTATAATTGCCTTGTAAAACAATTGTACCAAGTTGTAACCTCATTTCTTGCCTAGTGACACCAAAAGATTCGCATATACCTTCAATCATTTGTTTCTTGTGTAAAGTCATTTCTTTTGTTGTCCTAAAAGTTTCACTAACCTTTTGCAATTCTTTTGTTTGTTCCATTTTGTTTTCCTCCGAAAAATGTTTTTATTTTTTAATGACTAGCAGACCCTCGCAAGCCTACTGACGGCTTGAACTGTATAGTCTTATTCTGTTTCCATTGTCGCGACATATTCTTCAAACATTG
>NZ_JBQKFA010000037.1:0-692 GCF_052121015.1 Collinsella sp. LCP19S3_F2 | reverse complement strand
GCTAACTCCTCCGCGTGACCTTCCGGCACCGGGCAGGCGTCAGACCCTATACGTCGCCTTGCGGCTTCTGCAGAGTCCTGTGTTTTTGGTAAACAGTCGCTTGGGCCTCTCCACTGCGGCCCGCCTCCGCTCCCGGAGCAAGTCCGTTCACGTACGCGCGGGCACCCCTTCTCCCGAAGTTACGGGGCCATTGTGCCGAGTTCCTTGACCATGGTTGACCCGATCGCCTCGGTATGTTCTACCCACCCACCTGTGTCGGTTTGCGGTACGGGCGCGCACGCGCCTGCCTAGGGGTTTTTCTAGGGACCTCGGGCTCACTCGCTTCGCTTAAGTGCTTCGTCCGGAGCCTCGCCCTCGATGCGGACCGGATTTCCCTGGTCCGCGGGCCGCGCTCCATCACGGGGACGTCCAGAACCCCGCCGAGCCACCCCCATCCGTCGCCCCGTCGGTCGTAGCGCCGCGTGCGCGGTGCAGGAATGTCTGCCTGCTGCGCGTCGGCTACGCCTCCCGGCCTCGCCTTAGCCCCCGACTGACCCTGGGAGGATTAGCCTTGCCCAGGAAACCTCGGGTTCACGGCGGACGAGTTACTCTCTCGTCTCTCGCTACTCATGCCAGCATTCTCACTCCCATGCGCTCCACCGTCGGTCGCCCTCCGGCTTCTCCGCCCATGGGAAGCTCCCCTACCGATTCTA
>NZ_JBQKFA010000036.1:0-708 GCF_052121015.1 Collinsella sp. LCP19S3_F2 | reverse complement strand
TCTGGTGTGTCCATCCTCGCAGTATCCGGTTCTCAAGGTGCACGCCTGCGCCGGTTCCCGGTCCGACCGGGCCGCGCGGCAAGGAGATATATTGCCAGACCGGAGGGGCCCGCGGGGCGGGAATCCCGCACTCCATATTTTGTTCACAAATGAACCAGAGGGCCCTGGAATCCGACAGGGTCTGATCGGCAATCATAAATCTCAGACAGACTATATGAGCTCGGTGTTCTTGCTATCTGATGTAGACGTATTGGTATATTCCCAAAACAGAATTGAACAGCAGCTAAGGGATGGATTGCAACGGTTTCCCCTTATAGCGCCGTTGCACGCCACTGGGGCCCCACCAGACAGTGGCGGGGCCCCAGTGGCGTGCAATCTCAGCCGAATAACGTAAAACGAGAGAAGGTTTTTGTAATTTAAATTGACGGATTCATCCAATAAATACGAAACCAGCGACGGGAACGTCATAAATAAGGGGCTGTAAAGAATGAGTCCTGCGATAGGCCTCGCATAGGATCGGGGCTTTCCATAGGCTATTGCGACGTCAGAATATAGAGATTGACCACCAAGAGTCATAGCTCGATACAAATACGAAAAAGGGGGAGGCCGCGAGGCCTCCCCCTTCTCAGTCCAAGCGCACGGCTCGGTGCCGTCCACCGGTCAGCGGCGCCCTGGCCTCCCACGGGCTGGCCCCGCAGTACTCTCGGC
>NZ_JBQKFA010000035.1:0-713 GCF_052121015.1 Collinsella sp. LCP19S3_F2 | reverse complement strand
CTGGAGAGAGGAGAGCAGGAGGGGGCGGCTGCTGAAACGGGCCAAGTTCCCGGTCCCCAAGACCTTCGAAGGGTACGACTGGTCGAGGGTAAAGGTGCCGGAGGAGATCGGACGCGGGGGCATCGAGAGCTGCAGGTTCATTGCAGACAAGCAGAACCTCGTCCTGTACGGCGGCGTGGGGAACGGCAAGACCCACATGGCCATAGCGTGCGGAACCGCAGCCTGCGCCATGGGGATGACGGTGATGTTCACGACGATCGCCGACCTCGTCGTGAGGATGACCAAGGCCGAAGCCGAGGGAACCTTGGAGAAGGTGTTCAAAGAGGTCGAGAGGGCCGATCTGGTGATACTGGACGAGCTTGGGTACCTTCCCATAAACCAAGATGGCGCCAAGCTCCTGTACCAGGTGGTGAACAAGTGCTACGAGAGGAGAAGCCTTATCGTGACCACGAATCTTGAGTTCAGCAGGTGGGGAAAGATCCTGACCGACGACCAGATGGCGGCTGCCATGATCGACCGAATCGTCCACTACGGCCACCTGGTCGTGTTCGAGGGGCCGACGAAGAGGATGGAGGCCTCGCCTATGGCCCGAAGGGGCTAAGAGGCAAAGCCAAAGAGAGAAAGAGGCACGCCTTTGCCAAACCTGAAACCTTTCCTTGCCACGTGTGAAAAGAACCGCTGCCTCAATTGAAAGCCCGAGCTTGACACAAACA
>NZ_JBQKFA010000034.1:0-868 GCF_052121015.1 Collinsella sp. LCP19S3_F2 | reverse complement strand
CGTCCCCGAACACCGACCCCCACCTGCTGAACTCCAGGTTCGTGGTGATTACCACCGACTGCCTCTCGTATGCGTCGGCGAAGACCTGGAAGAGCAGCCTCGCCCCGTCCGCGTCGAGCGGGAGGAACCCGAGCTCGTCGATGACGAGCAGGCGGGCCTTGCCGATGAGCGCGGCCTCCCGGTCGAGCCTCCCGTCGTCGCGGGCGCGCCTCAGTCGCATCACGAGCGAGGACGCCGTGAAGAAGCGCGCCTCGAGCCTCCTCTCGCACGCCAGCGCGCAGAGCGCCGACGCCATGTGCGTCTTGCCGGTGCCGACGTCGCCCATGAGCACGAGGTCCTCCCTGCGCTCGACGAAGTCTAGCGCGAGCAGCGACTCGCGCCCCATGCCCTCCGGCCACGACACGGCCGACCAGTCGTAGCCGTCGAAGGTCTTGGGCGCCGGCAGCGCGCAGCGCCTGAGCAGCATCGCGCGCTTCGAGGCCTCGCGGCTGGACCTCTCCGCCTCGAGGTAGCCCGCCAGGTACTCCACCTGTTTCGGGGTTCCGAGCCTCGACCACTCCTCCAGGACGGCGGTGGTGAGCGAGCACGACCGCCCGGCCTCCACGACCCTGCGGGCCAGCTCCTCGCTAGCGGCCATCGGCGACCGCCCCCTTCAGGAACCCGTCGTAGACCGACAGGTCGGCCCCGCCGGCCCCGCCGCCGCCTCCCGCGATGCGCCTCGCCAGCACGTCGACCGTGGCGTCGTCGGGGACGCGGCCGCCCTCGACGACCCTGAGCGCCGCCTCGCATGCCGCCTCGAAGCCCGAGGACTCGCTCGCCCGGCCGATCGACCTGAGCGTGCGCCTCCTGCCGGCGGAGTCCATCCGGT
>NZ_JBQKFA010000033.1:0-884 GCF_052121015.1 Collinsella sp. LCP19S3_F2 | reverse complement strand
CGACGGTTTGGCCATCGGTCCCCTTTCGCTCGCCGCTACTCGGGGAGTCTCGAGATTGATTTCCTCTCCTCCGGGTACTTAGATGTTTCAGTTCCCCGGGTTGTCCTCCCCCCGCCTATGTGTTCAGCGGGGGGATATCCGTACCTCTACGGATGGGTTCGCCCATTCGGAGACCCCCGGGTCGAAGGATGTGTGCTCCTCGCCGGGGATTATCGCAGCTTGCCGCGTCCTTCATCGGCTCCCTGTGCCAAGGCATCCGCCGTGCGCCCGTGGTATCTTGCGGGACCGCTCCGGGCCCGCGGGATATCCACGTGTCGCCAATATAAATTAATCGATATCATGAATAGCGCTCTCATGTCGCAATTCGGGTATCTCATACCGCGGCACAGCGTGTTCCACTGTGCTCGCGATCAGATGCTCCTCACTCATCAATGAGTGAATTCTCTTGTTTGGATCGGATGAATGATTGCTATCATTCTCTATTTAATCGCAGAAAAGAATCGAGTCTGGAAGAGGATACTCTTCCATCTCTCTCCTATCGCTATGCGGCTCTCAAGGTACGCGGGTGCGACCCCGGGGACCGGGTGCTGCGGGGACGTATCCTGGCCAGACATCAACCGGACGGGCTCCTGCCCTCCATTCGAGTTAAAGTGTTCTCTCTCTAAGAATGTGTCTCCCTAGAAAGGAGGTGATCCAGCCGCACCTTCCGGTACGGCTACCTTGTTACGACTTCACCCCCCTCACCCTCCACACCTTCGGCGCCTCCCCCCTCTCGGTTGGGCCGGCGACTTCGGGTGCAGACGACTCGGGTGGTGTGACGGGCGGTGTGTACAAGGCCCGGGAACGCATTCACCGCGGCATGCTGATCCGCGATTACTAGCAAC
>NZ_JBQKFA010000032.1:0-929 GCF_052121015.1 Collinsella sp. LCP19S3_F2 | reverse complement strand
ATATCCGGGATCAGGCTCGAGGGGCCCCAGCGCGACGTGCTCGAGTACTACGTCACGGCCGCGAGGTGCGCGGAGTCGGACCGCCGGCAGCTCGAGAAGAAGGTGCTCGCCCTCGCCCGGACCGACCGGTGGCGCCCGGCCGTCGAGGCGCTCTCCTGCATCAAGGGAATCGACACCCTGACGGCCTTCAGGCTCGCAGCCGAGGCGGGCTCCTTCACGAGGTTCCGGACGGCCCCGGCCTTCGCGAGCTGGTGCGGGCTGGTCCCGTCGGAGCGCTCGAGCGGCGAGACCGAGCGGCGCGGCGGGATAACCAAGACGGGCAACCGGCTCGCCAGGACGGCGCTGGTGGAGTCGGCGTGGCACTACCTGACGTGCACGCCCCGCCCGAAGGCCCCGGCGCCCGGCGCGGACGTCCCCGCGGCGATCCGGGCGCGCGCCGACGACTGCACCGCCAGGCTCTGCCGTCGCCGCGAGGCGCTGGCGGCGGCGGGCAAGAGCCCGTGCAAGGCAAACGCCGCCGTCGCGCGCGAGCTCGCCTGCTGGGTCTGGGAGATCGGGCGCCGGGCGGAGGGGACCCTCGGCTGACCCCGTCGGACAACAAGCCTCCCGCCGGGAGGGCCCGCGCCTCGACGCATCGCCGGCGCGCGTTCACGACCCTTTTTTGGGCAGCCCAAGGCAAGGGCCGCGCCCGTGAACAAGACTGGTTTCGGACGAGCGCGCCGGACGGAGAATCGAAATGCGGTGGGGTGCGCGGACATACCGGGCTGACCGCCGGCAGCGCGCCCGCAAGAGCCCGCGGATATTAGCTTGCCAGGCAAGCGTCGACTAAACGTGCAGCGTGCGCGGGCCCTCCCGACGGGAAACGAAAAAGCCCGGTTTAAAACCGGGCTCGAACAAACACGCCTATTGACAATGGCTTTCTCATATTA
>NZ_JBQKFA010000030.1:0-1001 GCF_052121015.1 Collinsella sp. LCP19S3_F2 | reverse complement strand
GGGGGCGCTCGCCGCTCCGGACGACTGATAGGAAACTGCCGGGCGCAAGCGCCACGGCCAGGTAATGTGGGTGTCGCGGGGAGGGGTTCCGATCGGCCTACCGATTGGAGGATACCACCGTGGCACCAATTAGAATGCCGGAAGCCGTCATCGGGCTCGATGTCGGGAAATCGTCCCACTGGGCATGCGTCGCGACTCGAGATGGCGAGGTGCTGTTGAGCACCCCCGTCGCGAACAGGGAGGACGACCTGGACTCGCTGTTCGGCCGCTTCCCCGATGCGCTCGTGGTCGTCGACCAGTCGCGCAACATAGGCGCCCTCGCGCTCGCCCGCGCCAGGGCGGCCGGGATGTCGGCGGCGTACCTGCCGGGACTCGCGGCGCACGGGGCCGCCAGGCTCTTCGCCGGCGACGCCAAGACCGACGAGCGAGACGCGATGGTCATCGCGAAGACGGCGCTTGGCATCCCCGACGCGCTCCTGCCGGTCGGAGACCCAGGTCCGACAATTGCGGCGGCGAGGGCGCTGGCCGCCCAGAGGAACTTCCTGACCTGCGAGAACACTAGGAATAAGAACCGGCTGCGCAGCATCCTGCTGGAATCGTGCCCCGCCTTCGAGGCACTGGTCGACCTGTCCGACGGGTGCCAGCTGAGGCTCATGGCATCCCTCGGCGGGGCCTGGTCGGTAGCCGACGCCGGGCCCCGCAGGGCGGCGGCGCTCACGCGTGGGGCGGCGCGCGGTAAGATCGAGGCCCTCGTCCGCTCGACAACCTCCTCGACAAGGCCGGATGCGTCGGTCGTCGCCGCCGAGGACCGGGCGGTGAAACTGCTCGCGCGCAGGATATCCGAGAACTCGGCGGAGATCTCCGCCCTGCTCGAGGGCGACGATACCTACCGATGCCTCCTGACGGTGCCGGGCATCGGGCCCAAAACCGCTTCCGAGCTTGCGATCTCCATCGACATCGAAGACTTCCCCAGTCACGACAGGCTCGCGTCGTACTGCGGC
>NZ_JBQKFA010000029.1:0-1039 GCF_052121015.1 Collinsella sp. LCP19S3_F2 | reverse complement strand
CTGGTACAACAACTTCAGGATCCACTCGACGCTGGGTTACATGTCTCCGGTCGAGTTCAGGGAGGCGGGGCTGTCCCTCCCGGAATCGTCCAAATAGGTGTTGCCAATCCAATCCGCTCGAAGGCCCAGCTGCCCGGGATGACCAAGATGGCCGTCTACGCGTTCCTGCGCGAGAGCCGCGGGGAGGGGCTGCCCGGGTACGGCGCCTTCACCGCCTGGTGCCGGGCCCGCGACGTGCCCTTCGGGGGCGCGGGCGGCCGCGAGCCGCACCCGCGGTTCGAGACGCCCCCGGGCAGGCAGCTGCAGTTCGACTGGAAGGAGGGCATGAGGCTCGTCGACTCGGAGGGCGAGGTCTTCGAGTTCAGCGTGTTCACCGCGACGCTCGGCTACTCCCGGAAGCACCGCTTCATACCGGTCAGGAGCCGCACGCTCGACGACCTGCTGTCCTGCCTGCTCGCCACCTTCACCCGCCTCGGCGGCGTCCCGGAGGAGTGCATCACGGACAACATGTCGTGCCTGGTGACCGTCTCGGGCCGCAGGAGGACCAGGCAGGAGAGGGCGTGGCGGTTCGCGCGGGAGGCCGGCTTCGAGCTCAGGCTCTGCGCGCCGCGCTCGCCGCAGACCAAGGGCAAGGACGAGTCGGCCAACCGCTTCCTGAACCGCCTGCTCGCCTACGGCGGCGAGTTCACCGGGTGGAGCGGCCTCGCCGAGGCGGTGGCCCGGGTCGAGGCCCAGGCCAACTCGGAGCCGAACCGCACCACCGGCCTGCCGCCCGACGTGCTGTTCATGCGGGAGAAGGAGTGCCTGCGGCCCATCGGGAACCTCCGGCTCCTCGAGTCGATGGTGGGCGACGTGAGCGTCCAGACCGTCCCGTCGACCATGCTCGTCAGGGCCGCCGGCAGGGAGTGGTCCGTGCCCAGGCGCTGCATGTTTGTGTCAAGCTCGGGCTTTCAATTGAGGCAGCGGTTCTTTTCACACGTGGCAAGGAAAGGTTTCAGGTTTGGCAAAGGCGTGCCTCTTTCTCTCTTTGGCTTTGCCT
>NZ_JBQKFA010000027.1:0-1079 GCF_052121015.1 Collinsella sp. LCP19S3_F2 | reverse complement strand
AATCCCGCCGCTTCGGTGTCCAGCTTAGCCCCGTGTATTGTCGGCGCATGTCCACTCGACCAGTGAGCTGTTACGCACTCTTTGAATGCATGGCTGCTTCTAAGCCAACATCCTGGTTGTCTGGGCGGACGCACATCCTTTGCCACTCGGCTGGAACTTGGGGACCTTAGCGGGCGGTCCGGGCTGTTTCCCTCTCGAGCACACAGCTTAGCCCACATGCTCTGACTGCCGCGCTCTGGGCCGCCGGCATTCGGAGTTCGGTTGGATTCGGTAGGCGGCGAAGCCCCCTCGTCCATCCGGTGCTCTACCTCCGGCGGTGAACGCGCGACGCTAGCCCTAAAGCTATTTCGGGGAGAACGAGATATCTCCGGGTTTGATTGGCCTTTCACCCCTATCCGCAGGTCATCGCCGCCGTTTTCAACCGACGTGCGTTCGGCCCTCCACGGGGTCTTACCCCCGCTTCAGCCTGCCCACGGATAGCTCACCCGGCTTCGCGTCCGCGGCGCGGGACTCAAGTCGCCCTGTTAAGGCTCGCTTTCGCTCCGGCTCCCTTTCGGTTAACCTCGCCCCGCGCCAGCGACTCGCTGGCTCATTCTACAAAAGGCACGCCGTCACACCCCGGAGGGTGCTCCGACTGCTCGTGGGCGCACGGTTTCAGGTACTGTTTCACTCCCCTCCCGGGGTGCTTTTCACCTTTCCCTCACGGTACTGGTGCGCTATCGGTCACAGGGTAGTACTCAGGCTTGGATGGTGGTCCACCCAGGTTCGGACCGGGTTTCACGTGCCCGGCCCTACTCAGGGACCGCGTCGCGCCGTCCGGTCTGGGTTCGCGTACGGGGCTGTCACCCGCTGCGGCCGGCCCTCCCATGCCGTTCCGCTCCCCAGCCGGACCTGCGCCCGGGGGCGGCAGCCCCCGGATGCGCGGCCCTGCAACCCCGCCGGCGGAACCCCTGCCGGGTACGCCCGCTCGACGGTTTGGCCATCGGTCCCCTTTCGCTCGCCGCTACTCGGGGAGTCTCGAGATTGATTTCCTCTCCTCCGGGTACTTAGATGTTTCAGTTCCCCGGGTTGTCCTCCCC
>NZ_JBQKFA010000026.1:0-1217 GCF_052121015.1 Collinsella sp. LCP19S3_F2 | reverse complement strand
TGGATTGGCTACACTGATGTGGACAGTTCCGGGAGGGGCGCAGGAGACGGGAGGGCCGTATATGAGGGACCCCAGGCACCCGAGGCATTTCACCGACGAGTTCAAGAGGCAGATAGTCGACCTCTACAACGCCGGCAAGCCCAAGCGCGAGATCATGGACGAGTACGACCTCGGCAAGAGCACCGTGGAGAGGTGGATCAAGTCGATAAACGCGACCGGCTCGCCGCGCGCCGCGGACAACCGCACGCCCGAGCAGAACCGGATCCTGGAGCTCGAGCGCGAGAACCGCAGGCTCCGGATGGAGGTCGACGTCTTAAAACAAGCGGCGCTGATATACGCTCGAAAGTGAGGGCCATAGCGGCCAACGAGGGCCGCTACCCCATATCAGCGCAGTGCAGGCTCCTCGGCGTCGCGAGGTCGACGTACTACTCCATGCGCTCGCGGGCCGACCGGCCCGCCGCGCCGGACCCCGCCGCGCCGGCCGTGGTCGCGGCCCACGCCGCCAGCAAGGGCCGGTACGGCTCGCGCAAGATAAAGGCGTCGCTCGAGAGGTCGGGCGTCACCGTCAGCCGGCGCCGGGTCTGCCGCATCATGAGGGAGAACGGCCTGGTCAGCGCATACGGCAGGAAGAGGTTCAAGGTGCACCCCGGGGCGGTCAACGAGGCCGACGTGCCCAACGTCGTCGCGCGCGGCTTCGGCGGCAGGGCGCCGCGCACCCATATATGCAGCGACCTGACCTACGTGCGCGTCGGGGCCTCGTGGAACTACGTCTGCCTGCTCGTCGACCTCTACAACAGGGAGATCGTCGGCCACTCCGCCGGGCCCAGGAAGGACGCCCGGCTGGTCAAGTCGGCGTTCGCGACGCTCTCCTTCCCCATCTCGGACATCGAGGTCTTCCACACGGACCGCGGCAGCGAGTTCGACAACGCCGAGATCGACCTGATGCTCGAGGCCTTCGGCATTGAGAGGTCGCTGTCGGCCAAGGGCTGCCCCTACGACAACGCCGTCGACGAGTCGACCAACAGGATACTGAAGGCCGAGCTCGTCCACCGCGAGACGTTCGGCACGACGCGCGAGCTCCGGGCCAAGCTCTCGGACTACGTGCACTGGTACAACAACTTCAGGATCCACTCGACGCTGGGTTACATGTCTCCGGTCGAGTTCAGGGAGGCGGGGCTGTCCCTCCCGGAATCGTCCAAATAGGTGTTGCCAATCCA
>NZ_JBQKFA010000025.1:0-1282 GCF_052121015.1 Collinsella sp. LCP19S3_F2 | reverse complement strand
CGGGACTGCGGACAAAAAGTTGGACCGTTGAGGTCCGGAACGGAGTCCGCATGGCATACAGTAGGAGAATGGTGGAGAGGGCCAGGGCGCTTCGCGGCGCCGGGCTCACCGTCATGGAGATAACCGAGATACTCGGCGGGCCCGGCAAGACGTCCGTCTGGCGCTGGATCAGGGACGTGCGCAAGCCCGCGGGAAGGGCCGGTGGAGGAATGGACCTGCCGCGACTCGTCGGGGACGGCCCCGACTACCCCGACATCGACCCGGAGGACAAGGACGCCCTGATCGAGCGGCTCAGGCTCGAGAACGCGGTGCTGAGGGCGGTGCAGGACGTTTTAAAAGCCGAGAGCCTCGACGGGATGTCGAACAGGGAGAAGACCCTGGTGATAGACCGCCTGAGGCCGTGCGGGAAGTGGTCCTTGAGAGAACTCACGAGTTCCTTGGGGATATCAAAGAGCTCCTATGAGTACCAGCGCCGCGCGATCGCGAGGCCCGACCGGCGCGCGCCCCTGCGCGCGCTCGTGCGCAGGATCTTCACCGAGGACGGCGAGGGGGCGCGGGGGTACCGCTTCGTGACGGCGCGCCTGCGCGAGCTCGACGAGCCCGTGCGCGCCTCGGAGAAGGTCGTCCTCCGCATCATGCGCGAGGAGGGCCTGGTCCCCAGGTGGATGAGGAGGAAGAGGAGGCCCTACAGCTCCTATGCGGGCGAGCCGACGCCGGCCCCGCCGAACCTCGTGCGCCGCGACTTCCGCTCGGCCCTGCCGAACTTCCTGTGGCTCACCGACATCACCGAGTTCAGGCTGCCCTCCGGCAGGAAGGTCTACCTGTCGGCCATCAGGGACTGCTTCGACTCCTCGGTCGTGGCGTGGAGGGCCGGCGAGAGACCGGACGCCGCGCTCGCCAACTCGACGCTCGAGGACGCCTGCGCGCTGCTCGCGCCCGGCGAGCGCCCCGTCATCCACTCCGACCGCGGCGGCCACTACCGCTGGCCCGGCTGGATCTCGATCTGCGAGGGGCACGGCCTCGCCAGGAGCATGTCCGCCAAGGGCTGCAGCCCGGACAACGCGGCGATGGAGGGCTTCTTCGGCCTGCTCAAGAGGGAGTTCTGGCACGGCAGGGACTGGTCGGGCTGGACCCCTGCCCGCTTCATCGAGGAGCTCGGGGGCTGGATCGGCCGATACAATACGGAGAGGCGCAGCAATGCGCTCGGCGGCCGCACGCCGGCCGAGTTCCGCGCCGCGCTGGGAAGGGCCGCGTAACGGTCCAAGAAATCGTCCGCAGTCCC
>NZ_JBQKFA010000024.1:0-1652 GCF_052121015.1 Collinsella sp. LCP19S3_F2 | reverse complement strand
GCCAGCCCCAGCTCCCGGGTCGCCCGGTGAAGGCGAGGAAGAAGGGCGTGAAGGGAGCGAAGAGCGTTGCTGCCTAGGCTAGCCCCTTGTCACACAAACTACCGAAGCCTCCTTTTTTCACCTGCTGAAGGTTATCAATCTTCTTATTGAGTATCTCGGCATTCTTTCTTCTGCCAATGCCCTGGCGGGCAGATCCACCCCCCTTTCGGCTGGTTCGGGGGCACAGGCATGCCCTGACGGGCAGATCCACCGCCCTTTCGGCTTGTTCGGGGTCGCAGGCATGCCCTGGCGGGCAGATCAGCGCCTTTTCGGCAGGTTCGGGGGCGCAGGCATGCCCTGACAGACGGCTGCATTGCCCATATGCGTTTTGCGCGCGAGGACCCTGTTGCTCCTGTCAAAAGCGTGGCGAAATGAAGTGGCCCAAAAGAGGGCAGCAGAATACCGAAATCCCAGCTTGAAATAGCTCAGCTATTTGTCACTGTGCGGTTCTGCCTGCTATGATTAGCCATGCACTGCTGGGGAAGACTCATCCGCTAGAATTGCTTGGACGAAAGGAGACGCAATGGTACTCGACAGATACGCGCGATTTGCTGACAGCGCCGACGTGCTCTCTTGCCCCCTTTGCCACAGCGCCCTGAAGCTGCAGGAAGGGAGCCTCGTATGTCCGAAGAGGCACTGCTTCGATATCGCAAAGCAGGGGTACGTAAACCTTCTAGGGCCCTCCAGGCAGTCAGCCCACTACAGCAAAGAATCCTTTGAGAGCCGCATGGCAATCCTGGAGGCAGGGTATTACGACCACGTGAAAGAAGCCGTCCTCACCGCGGTAGGAAGGGCCCTTTCCCCAAGCGAGGGTCCTGCAGCTGTGAACGCGACGCCATTCCGCGTGCTCGACGCGGGATGCGGAGAAGGCTTCTATGCACGTGCAATCCGAGAAAACCTCTGTGTCGACGTGGTGGCGTTTGACCTCTCAAAAGACGCCATGCTGATGGCGGCCCGCCACGATTCCAGAAAGGCGGTCAAATGGCTGGTTGGCGACCTGACGAACATCCCCGTGCTGAAAGGCTCCATCAACTGCGTGGTGGACGTATTCGCTCCCTCGAACTACGACGAATTCAAGCGCGTTCTCACCCCAACCAGAAACGCCTCCGCGCCAGGAGTGCTGGTCAAAGTGGTTCCAGGCAGCAATCATCTTACGGAGCTGCGCCACCTTGCTGAAGGATCTTTGCGCAGCAAGGAATACTCAAACCAGCTGGTGACCGATTGCTTTGAGAAGCACTTCAAGATGACCGACCGCATCAAGGTGACGCGCACCTTCGAGATGTCCGAAAGGGACGTCCGCGTGTTCGCCGAGATGACGCCGCTGCTGTTCGGCATCGACGCGGAGTCCCTAAATCTATCGCGTGTGAAAAGCATCACCATCGAGGCTGAATTGCTGGTGGGCACCCCTCGCTCCCAAGGCCCTTCATGAGCTCAGCCAGCTCATCATCCTCTTAATTGCAGGGCTGAAGGACAGCCCTTGTCAACCGCCCCAGAAGAAATCTGGCTCTTCGGTGGTTTCTGTGGGAGAGATTCCGGCATAGGCCCAGCTCAGCGGGCGAAAACAACGATCTGGAACTGAAACGGCCCCGGGAGGGGCCGTTTCCGCGTCATCC
>NZ_JBQKFA010000023.1:0-2254 GCF_052121015.1 Collinsella sp. LCP19S3_F2 | reverse complement strand
CGAAACGCACCGAGCAGACTGAAGCCCACCGGCCTAATGGCTTGGCGTCAGCATGCCGCGATCCGGTCGCACGGAGAGCATTTCCCAGTTGACAAAACTATAGGAACACCCGCCGCAAGGTCCGCCTGCTCCTGATTATCCTCAAGCAGATAGCGCAGAACGGCGTTAGCATCCAGCAGCGTGCCCATGCTTTGCAATCACCGCCCTCGCAAATGCGTCGGATTCCTCATCCACTTTCGACGCGTCAGCATACCGGGACAGCCTCCCTCGTGCCTTCGTTGTTTCCGGGGCGCCCACAGGCAAGGGCACCAGCAACGCCGCCGGACGCCCGTAACGCATCATGACGCACGCTTCGCGCGCTTGCTCTACATGGGCGACAAGCCCACTGAGGTTCGCTTTCGCATCGGCAAGGCCCACGCGCTCGGCTCGATCCAGGTCGACAGTCAACGTAGTCATGGCTGCTCCCATCTCTTTGGGAACAGTCTACGCTCGTTTTGACTAGATTGTTAGTCAACTTTTGCGTTATAGAAAACGCCGCCCCCAACCGGAGCTGAGCGCGGCGTGGACCTCAATTTAAGGACAGTCCCTAAATTGAGGTTTGCGGAAGTCAGTGAGAAAAACGAGAGGCAGACGAACAAGGAACACCATTAGTCATGGGAGCCAAACGATAAGAGAAGAGCATCGTTGCGCTATTTGCTTTTCGACTTCCCATCCTTCTTGAAAAAGCGGTCCCATATGTAGGCAAAGGGAGCCCAAAGAACTCCTAAAGCAGTGCCGTAACACAGCTCCAGTAAAATGAGGACGTGCCAATAATCCCCTCTCCCATCCATGATGAATAAAAGAAGCACATCGCCCTGATTCTGCCACAGCCTTATTAAGAATCCGATTACGAACAATGCGACGATACAGATAAGAGCCGTTGCCCCAGATGTCAATCCACCTTCTCCATGCTTGCGTTTAATTTCGAAACAGAACCACGCACCTGCCGCCAATATCATGAAGTTTATGAAATACACCCCAAGAAGTGCCAGGAAGTTTCGACCGAGAAACGAGACATCTACTCCTTCACGTTCCAGCATGTCCATAACATTTTGAAAACCGCCCAATAAAAAGGAATCTGCTATCACCCAAATTAGACTGATACCAAGCCAGGCAATGACCAACCATGCGACGATATCCCCCGCATCAGTTTTACGCGGCTCTTTGTCCCGCCCTTCCACTTCCTCTGACATGCCTAATCCGTCCTTCCATTAAACAAGCCCGTATCGATGAACACAACAGGCCTTGCCCTTTAGCTGGCGAAACCCTTATGCTGACGATCGAGACCCTGGATGTAGTTCGGGCAGGAGTAGAACGCATCCGCCGCAACAGACACACTGCTGGGCAGAGGTTCCACTTGCTTGAGCGCAGTACAGTGGGCAAAAGCGCACGATTCGATGCGCTCCAACCCCGACGGCAGGTGCGTCTCACGCAACTTTGGGCACGACGCGAACGCATGCTCACCAATCACGCGAACCGATGCAGGGAACTCGACACGTTCCAATTTTTCGCAGCAATTGAATGCGCTATCGCCGACCTCGATAATTCCATCGGGCAAAACGACGGATTTGATATCCTGCCGCCCGTGAAATGCCCCGCGAATCGCCCTGATTCCCTCTGGGACAACAAGCGTACCGTCCTCATTGCACAAAACCGTATGGGCGAACCCCGGAGTCAAGATGCCTTCTTCGTACAACCGCACTTCGTCCACGGCAGCTCCCATCTTTTGAGGAACCATTGGTATCACTGTCAAGTGATACCAGCCCCCAATATATTAGGGGTTGCGTGCAGTCAAACATGGTCCTCTGTTTCGCTGTCGGGTCAACATCTCGATGAACCAGAATCAACCCTTTACACTCAAGCAATCCCCGGCCGCCGCTTTGAAGATCATCTCAAGCACTGGACATTGGTACAGTCGGCCAGGTTCGGTCAACGCCACCGCAGCTGAAAACGTATAGAAACCCCTTCGACGAATAGAACCTCACAAGCAGCGAATATGGAAACACCAAACCCAACCAAAGTTGAGCGTGGCGCTGCCTTCCGGATAGGGGCTACCTCCAATTGCAATTAGCTACTCGCGACGTCCGCCTCGATTTAGAACCCGCCCATTACAGTCTGAAATAGGCCATCGATAAATTTCGATGGCGAGCATTCGGCGCATTGCCTACGATACGGGCAAGCCCCGAGGGGCCGCCGATCGGGCGCCTCCGGATGG
>NZ_JBQKFA010000022.1:0-2342 GCF_052121015.1 Collinsella sp. LCP19S3_F2 | reverse complement strand
GCCCGGTCCCGTTCCGAACCCGGAAGCTAAGCCCCATCGCGCCGAGAGTACTGCGGGGCCAGCCCGTGGGAGGCCAGGGCGCCGCTGACCGGTGGACGGCACCGAGCCGTCGAAGGACCTGAGAAGGGGGAGGCCTCGCGGGCTCCCCCTTTTCCGTTTCTCAGGCAATTTAACTAAATTACAATTTTTACAACGATATCATCTGCCGTCTTATTCAGACGTTCACCGTTCTCCTGACAGTCTCATGTACTCAATGGATTACTATCTACTTAAGCGTGATGCTGCGCTTGACCTGTTTTAGGCGGGCCGTTTTATTGATTGTGACGGAAGGACGCACATGGCAGATGTTCACGAGCTGCTTGATACTTGGATTGCCAATGTCAAGGATGATGAGCTGCTGACCGAGCTCAACACGATGAAGGAGCAGGGTGACGAGGATGCCATCACCGATGCCTTCTTCCAGGATCTTGCCTTCGGCACCGCTGGCCTGCGTGGCACGATCGGCGCTGGCACTAACCGTATGAATATCTATACGGTCGGCCGTGCAACGCAGGGCTTCGCCGACTATCTCAATGCGACTTTTGAGCATCCGACGGTTGCCATTGCTCGCGATAGCCGCAATAAGGGCGAATTGTTCGTCAAGACGACTGCTGCTATTCTTGCGGCAAATGGTGTCACCGCCCTTGTGTATCCTAAGATTTCCCCGGTGCCTACGCTATCTTGGGCCGTCCGCGACCTTAAGTGCTCCGGTGGCATTTGCATGACCGCGAGCCATAACCCTGCGCCCTATAACGGCTATAAGGCCTATGGCCCCGACGGCTGCCAGATCACTAGCGAGGCCGCCGATGCAATTTCTAAGGCTATTGCCGAGACCGATACGTTCACTGGCGTGAAGTCCATGGACTTCGATGAGGCTCTTGAGCAGGGTCTGGTCAAATGGATCGATGACTCGTGCCTCGAGCGTTATTACGACGCCGTTCTCGCGCGCGGCGTGACCAACCTTTCTGCCGAGGAGATCGCTGGCGCTCCGCTTAAGCTCGTCTACACTCCGCTCAACGGCACTGGCCTCATTCCCGTCACGACGGTGCTCGAGCGCGCCGGCATCACCGATGTCACGGTTGTTCCCGAGCAGAAGGACCCGAACGGCGATTTCCCGACCTGCCCGTATCCTAACCCCGAGATCCGTCAGGCCATGCAGAAGGGAATCGACCTGTGCGAGCAGGTTCACCCCGATCTGCTGCTTGCAACCGATCCTGACGCCGACCGTGTTGGCGTTGCTGTTAAGAATGGTGATGACTATCTGCTGCTGACCGGCAATGAGATGGGCGTTCTGCTGCTCGACTATATCTGCAAGACCCGTGCCGCCCGCGGCGAGGATCTCACCAAGAAGGTCGCGGTTACTACCATTGTTTCTTCCGCCATGGTCGATGCTCTGGCCGAGGAGTATGGCTTTGAGCTCCGTCGCTGCCTGACGGGCTTCAAGTACATCGGTGACATCATTACCTCGCTTTCCGATGCTGGTGAAGTCGATCGCTTTATCTTCGGTTTCGAGGAGAGCTACGGTTATCTGGCCGGCGACCACGTGCGCGACAAGGACGCCGTGAGCACTTCGCTTCTGATTTGCCAGATGGCGCAGTATTACAAGCTCCAGGGCAAGAACCTTGCCGATGCGATGCACGAGCTGTACGAGAAGTATGGCTACTATCACAACAAGACGATTTCGCTGAGCTATCCGGGCGCTGAGGGTGCGGCAAAGATGGCCGGCATCATGGCTGGTCTGCGCGAGAACCCGCCCGCGGAGCTCGCAGGCTCCAAGATCGAGGCCGTTGTGGATTACAACACGTGCGTGAACGGCCTGCCGAAGGCTAATGTCATTGAGTTCGATCTTGAGGGTGGCAACAAGGGTATTGTCCGTCCTTCCGGCACCGAGCCCAAGATCAAGCTGTACATCTTCGCTAAGGGCGCGGATGCCGCCGAGGCTGATGCAGCACTTGACGCGATTGAGGAGTCTGGCCGCAAGCTGCTGGCCTAGGGCTTTGAAAGCCTATTTCTATAGATAGACGAAAAAGGGGATCTCGGAAACGAGGTCCCCTCTCTATTACTGCTAAATACAGCTGAGAATCCCAAAATGTGTAGGAGTTGTGTGCAACCAGATTCCCGCCCCCGGGGCCCCTCCGGTCTGGCAATATATCTCCTTGCCGCGCGGCCCGGTCGGACCGGGAACCGGCGCGGGCGTGCACCTTGAGAACCGGATACTGCGAGGATGGACACACCAGATGTGTCGCATCCGGGCAGACATCGAACCATTTGAAATGGTCTGACTTGGATTCGTTTTTCGCAAG
>NZ_JBQKFA010000021.1:0-2359 GCF_052121015.1 Collinsella sp. LCP19S3_F2 | reverse complement strand
GTTCACGGATCTGTCCCCCACGGCGAAGCGTATCGTCGCCGCCGCGTGGATGAACCGTGGCAAACCACTGACCGAGGATGCTCGGCTCACCTCCGCCGACCGGGGGCGGATCGGCAAGATCATGGACGAGGAAGGCTTCGAGGTGCTGCAGGACATCCTCGCCACCACCGACGAGCTCCGTGCGGAGAATAGGCGACTCCGCCGCCGCCTAGCCGACGTTCAACGCGGACTGGTGGGCTGACCGGTGCTGATAGTCTAAGCGTGAGCTACATTCACCCATCATCAGAGGAAGTGACCCCCTATGGCCCACGTCATCATCATCGTGTGCGCCGCACTGCTCGGCGCTCGCATCACCCGGCTAATCACGGCTGACCAGATATTCCAGCCATTCCGAGACTTCGTCCTCCGCCGGTGGGGAGTCGAGTCCCAAGTGACGTACTTCGTCCACTGCCCCTGGTGCGTCGGCGTGTGGGTCGCGATCATCCTCGCCGTCGTCGCGTGGCTCACCGTCCCCGGCGACTGGCCCGTCACCGCGTGGTGGGGCATCCCCGGCATGGCCGCAGGTATGTCGTGGCTCAACGGGTTCACCGCCTACACCGCTAAGGGGGAGTAAGCCGTGGGCATCCTGAACAGTCTCACCGCATCGGTGAAGAAAATGGAAGTCGGAGTGCCGCAAAGCAACAGCAGCGGGTTTCAGGACGATAAGAAAAAGACCGCGTGGCAGGCCGAAGCCTGGGAGATGTATAACACCGTCGGCGAGCTATCGGCGGTGTGTCAGTGGATCGGATCATCCGCCGCCCGGGTGGGCTTGTACGCCGCGGATGTGGACCCCGACACTGGGCGTACCAACTCCCCGTCGGATAACCGCCTGGCTCGGCAGATCGTCCGCGATATCGGCGGCGGTGCGGAGGGAACAGCGGAGCTGCTGCGCCACGCAGCGACGTTGCTCACCGTCGTTGGCGAGTTCTACATCGCGATCATCACCGACGACAACACGGGCGAGGAACAGTGGTTGGTGATCCCCACGAATCACGTGTCGAAAACGATCCGTGGCGAGTGGGAGATCAAGCTGGGCGAGAAGAAGCACATCATCAACGACGACACCGAGTCGTTGTTCAAAGTGTGGATCAAGTCCCCGAACGAGCCGACGGAATCGCGGTCGTCGGTGCGGGCGGCTCTTCCGGTGCTTCGTGAGATCAGGGCGATGGATCGGATCATCGCGGCTGCTGCTCGGTCGCGCGTGTCGGGTAACGGCATTCTGATTGTCCCCGCCGAAGCGGAGCTCCCCCGCCGCCGACCGCCCCGCGCCGCCGACGCGCCGGGGCTTCCCCCACGCCCGGCCATGCCGACCCAAGAGGACGACGCGACCTCGTTCTCGAAGAGTCTTTACACAACAATGAAGTCGGCGCAGGACGACCCGGACTCGCCCGCCGCTGTGACCCCTATCGTGGTGAAGGTTCCGTCGGAGCACGCGGCGCAGTTCCGTCACTTGACGTTGGACACCGGTATCGAAGCGAAGGCGGTGGACACGCGGGAGCGGGCGATCCGCCGCCTAGCGTTGTCGTTGGATGTGCCCCCGGAGGTGCTGCTCGGCATGGGCGACTCGACGCACTGGAACGCTGGCCTGGTGGACGAGTCGGCGCTGCGGCAGCACATTAGCCCGCTTGTGGAGGTCATTTGCGACAGTCTCACCGAGTCGGTGCTGCGCCCGTTCATGCCGGAGGGCGAAGCGGGGAGTGTCGCGGTCGCGGCGGATATGTCCGCGTTGGCGCAGAAGCAGGATAAATCGCAGGCCGCATTGGATGCGTTCGACCGTGGCGTGTTGTCCGCTGCCGCGCTCCGCCGGGAACTCGGGTTCAGCGAGGACGACGCGGACGACAAGGACTCGGATGTGGCTCGCCGCGCCCTGGCGGAACGGTTGGTGACGAAGGCACCGTCGTTGTTCCCCTACCTCGCGGAGGTGCTGGGTTTCACCCTCCCGCAGAACGTGTTGGACCGTCCGATTAGCTCGAATGTTGGTGCCCCGCTGCGGGCCGTTACGGCGGGGGGTGATCATGGTGGCGCGTAGTCGTTTCAGCGCGGAGCCGAACCGGGGGACTGACGAGCTCGTCGGTATCGTCACCGCTGCTGTGAAGGAGTGGATCGCCACGGTCCGGGAGGATGTGGATATGATCACCGCAGCCGGTGAGGAATGGGCTGGGGAGGTGACGGTGAACGTTATGCCCGCGCTGGGTGCGGAGTTCATCGCCACGGCGGCGGCGGACGCGCCGAACACGGGGTTCGTGTCCCCGGACGTGGCTATCCCCTGGCCGTCGGGTGTGTCCGGCCCGGCGACGGTCGCTGACCTTCTCGCGGAGTT
>NZ_JBQKFA010000020.1:0-4019 GCF_052121015.1 Collinsella sp. LCP19S3_F2 | reverse complement strand
GACTAAACGTGCAGCGTGCGCGGGCCCTCCCGACGGGAAACGAAAAAGCCCGGTTTAAAACCGGGCTCGAACAAACACGCCTATTGACAATGGCTTTCTCATATTAGAAGAGGGGTCGACGCCGTTAAGGCATTGACCCCTTGATCAAAGCAACGGCGCTGCCCAGCTATCACCCTTGGGCTGCCGTCGACTTTATTCTACCCACGGTTGCCAGGTTTAACAAATGAATTTTCAGTAATGGAGCCTCGGGGCCCGCTCGCTCAACCACCTGGCCATCGGGTTAGCCGGATTCTGGGACATGCCTTCCGTCCCAGGCCTCTACCGGAAAAAGCGTCCCACCCTGAGGCTCGATTCCGGGACACGGTTTCCGTTTGAAGCCCCAATGGGAAAGCGTGTCCCGTTCCGAGAGCTCATTCCGGGATGCAGTTTCCGCTAGAGATGCCACCGGGAAAGCGTATCCCGTTTTGGAGCCAAATTCCGGGTCGTAGTTTCCGCCTGAGGGCCGATCCAGAAACGGCATCCCACCCTGGGGCCGAAATCTGGGACACGCTTTCCGCCGGCATTCCGCCGGCATTCCGCCGACAGCCAACACGACAAAAGAAGGGGCCCTATTCCAGCAATTCGAGGACAGGCTCTTGCCCTCGAGCAGAGCTACCCCGCCCTCACATCTCGGCAAACGAAATCAGCTTGACGTCTCCCCTACTCTCCGCGGCATCCCGACATCCCTGCGTAAAGCCGCGCTTCGAGAAGATCGCATAGCTTTTGTGCTGCCTCCTAAAGAGCTCGCTTCGGTGCACGAGCTTTTGCAGCACGTCTTCGCCCACCGGTTCATTGCGCCATTTGCACTCCGCAAACAGCGCAGCGCCCTCGCCATCGTCAACAATCAAGTCGATTTCTTCCTGCGTATGCGTGCGACTATCCGTCCCCCACCAGCGCCCGACGCTCGCCGGAACCACATCGAGCTGGCCCGCGCGCGCGAGTTCGTACACGTATTGTCCGCATATAAGCTCAAAGACCGTACCCATGTAATCCGATACGTGCGGCTCAATGCGCTTATACGCCATCTTGGCCATATCGTTTTGAATCAGCCCGATGTTCTGCGGAACAAACTTGTACCAGAACCTAAACATCTGGTCACTCAGCAGATACACAGCTCGCTTATTGCACGTCTCGTTTAGGGGCAGCTCGCGCTCGACAATCCCAAGCGACGCCAGCTTATCCACATAGCTCTTTACGTTGCTCGCAGGGATTCCCGTAGAGCTCGCAATCTCCGAGATCCTCGAGCGCCCCTCAGCAATTGCTTGCACGATCGCATCATATTGCTCGGGATTGCGGCACTCTTGCAATAGCAGGTTACTCGGCTCCTCAAAGAGATAGCCCGTAGGAGTAAGAAAAAGACGTTTGATGTTGTCCTTGAGCGGTGCGGCAGGATCGACTTTCTCGATATATGCAGGAATGCCGCCCGTCATGCCATAGCAAACCGCAGCGTCTTCGCGACTCATGCTCTGCCACAGGCCGAGGGTCGTCGTAAAATCGAGCGGCATGATCTTAAACTGGGCCGTGCGCCTACCGTATAGTGGGCTCTCGTAGCCCAACACCTGCTCTTCCATGAACGAAAGCGACGACCCGCACAGGATAAGCATGAGCCTGGTCTCTTTGTACAAGTGATCGATCTTGTCTTGCAGCAACGAGCTGATCTCGGGATTCGATTGGGCGAGATAGGGATACTCGTCAATTACGACAATCAAACGCTCTGTGCGAGCCATGGTGGCCAATGCATCGAACGCCTCGTCAAAACTACGAAACGACACGCCTGCAGCACCAACCGAGCCTGCAAGTATCGCCTGACTAAAGCCATGCAGGTTTGCCTCTGCATTGGTGCGACGAGCCTGAAAGTAAATAGCCTTCTTGCCTTGGATGAACTCTGTGATAAGGCGCGTTTTACCCACACGACGGCGGCCGTAAATCACAGGCATCTCAAAGGAGCCCGTGCCATACAGTCGATTGAGCTCGGACATTTCCGCCGTTCTTCCGATAAACATGGGTCCATCCTTCCTTTACGTTATAGCTAGCTATATTATACCCTCCTATAATATAGCTAGCTATAACGTAATTCGACAAGCGGCGCACGCAAAAGGGACGTTACACCACCGCACGTGGACCGTTCCGGAAAATGCATCCCGTTCTGGAGCCAAAAACTGGGCCGTAGTTTCCGCCAAGCATGCCATTCGGAAAGCGCGTCCCGTTCTGAGCCTGAATTCTGGGATGCACTTTCCGCTGAAGCTTCTACCGGAAAATGCATCCCATTCTGAGCGTCGAATCCGGGACACAGTTTCCGATAGAGGCACCGCTGGGAAAGTTCATCCCGCTCTGAGCGCTCATTCCGGGATGCATTTTCCTTTTGAGGGCTGATCTGGAAACGGCATCCCACTCTGAGGCCGAAATCTGGGGCACAGTTTCCGGTTGAGGGGCGTTCCGGAAAGCGCGTCCCATTCCGAGCGGCAATTCCGGGTCACAGTTTCCGCAGATACAAGACGACGATCCACAGCCCTTATCACATGCCTTCAAATATGCGATCCAGAAACACAAACCAGCAGATAGAATGCTCTTTTTCAAAAAAGTACACGTCCCGAAACTTACCAAGGCTTCAAATCTAGCTACCGTTCAAGGTCGCCGATTACCGCCCACCGATTCGGATGTAAAAATGTCGCCGAAAACAGGCCATCTACCTGCATGGTTAGATTTTGGCCAGCTTTTGGTCAGCTGAGCGGCAAGTTGCGGCTGATACGTTTTTGCTACCCAAAAGGAGGCGGTAGCTCATGACCCATTGCAATGACCAGCTCATCGACCAGTTGTTGAACCAAGCCGAGCAGGAGGGACGATGCCTGATCCCCCCGAGCACAGCGATCCGAAAAGCGCTCCTCCGGCGCACCGGCGGCGCGGTCGTCTCCCCCATGCCGGGCATGTTCGCGCGCAAAATGCACTGGGATAAACTCAACCGAGCGCAGCGTCATTGCGAAATCCTCCGCGCCCTTGCGGTCACCCACCCCGATTGGACGTTCTGCTCGTTTTCGGCAGCTTGCCTGCTGGGGATCGAGGTCTCGTGGCGACACCTGAATGTCGTGCATGTCTGCAGCTCGACAAAGCCGTCGGCTCGTCCGGGCGTCCGAATCCAGCGGCACCAGATTGAGCCGGCGGGAGCAATCCGTCTATCCGGCATATCGGTAACGCCGCCCATCCAAACGGTCACAGATTGCCTGCTGCAAACTGGTTTTGCCGACGGTATGCCCATTGCCGATTCGGCAATCTCAAAGCTCGGCCTTACGCGAGAGCAGCTGATGGAGGCCGTCGAGCAACGAGCGACCGCCCGCAATGGTCGGGCGATTCGTACCGCCCTCACAACGCTTCGATATGCCAACGCCCGCGCCGAGAGCGGCGGAGAATCGGTCGCCCGAGCCGTCATGATCGAGACGGGCTTTGCGCCCGACTGGCTTCAATACGAGTTGACGGACCCCTTCGATTCGGCCAAGCCTATACGAACGGACTTTGCCTGGGAGCGCCAGGCGCGGGAACTCACGTTGGGAGAACTCGACGGGTTCGTCAAATATACCGACCAGGCCATGCTAGCCGGACGCACCACCGCCGAGGCACTCGTTGCCGAACGACAGCGCGAGGCGCACCTGTCGCTCTACGGTCACCCTCTGCTGCGCTTTACCATGAGTGAAGTCCGCTCGGCAGGAATGCTCGCCAAAAAGCTGCAGACGGCAGGCATCCGGCAGACCGCGCTGCCGACATGGCTCAACGATATTGAGCTGTAGGAGCTGCTGAGCTTATGCCCGCCTGCCCACCAAACTGGGACACACTTTCCGGTTGGCAGCACCTGCGGAAACCATGTCCCAGATTGAGTGGGGACTGCGGACGATTTCTTGGACCGTTACGCGGCCCTTCCCAGCGCGGCGCGGAACTCGGCCGGCGTGCGGCCGCCGAGCGCATTGCTGCGCCTCTCCGTATTGTATCGG
>NZ_JBQKFA010000019.1:0-4359 GCF_052121015.1 Collinsella sp. LCP19S3_F2 | reverse complement strand
TATTTAAATGGCGACATTGCTAATGCAGCTCGTTGTTTTGGATTGTATGATAAAGATAAAATCGTTGGTTTTATTGGAGTAATGCATTTCCCACACCCAAGAAATAAAAAAATTAAACGAGTTACAAGGCTTGTCATTTTACCCGATTACCAAGGCATTGGGCTTGGTACAAAATTTTTGAAATCAATTGCGACTTTTTATGCTAAGGAAGGATTTGATTTTAGAATAGTCACAAGTGCTAAAAATCTTATTTACGCACTGAATAAAAACCCTAACTGGAAATTAAAATCCTATGAAAAAGGGAAGACTCCAACTGGTAATTCAGCTATTAAACAATTAGCTAAAAATGCTAGAATTAACGTAAAAATAGCAAGTTTTCTTTTTGTAAAAAAAGATTAGATATTCTCTTGACCCGTTTAAAACTGTTCCTTATAATAAAAGAAAAGGAGTAAGGAAATGAACGAAAAAGAAAGCTATATTAAACAATTAAGACAGTTGATTTTAGAAGATGACAATTTAGCTTACGGGGAAAGTTTAGAGGAAGCTATTTATCGAATTGATAATCTTGTTATATACGGTGGCTTTTATCAAGGCATAAGAGGATACGATCACAATGAGTTGCTATTAGATAATGTAACTTGGAAAGAAATTATTAGTTGGGGAACAATTATAGTACCCGAAACAAAAGCATATATTTCAAATACACCAATAATTGATTTAGAAGAACTAGGCTATCAAATGTTGCCATTGGATGATAATCATATTGTGGGGTTCAAATAAATGAAAAAGACTAATGCAGTAATTTCAATAAATCCCCAATTCGTTGAACAAATAATGACAGGAAAGAAACATTTCGAATATAGAAAGTCGTTTTTCAAAGAAATTCCAGAAAGGTGTTATATTTATTCAACTAAGCCTGTAGGCAAAGTAGTTGGTTTTTTTACAATAAAACAAGTCTTGATAGATAATCCTGAAAAAATTTGGGAACTAACCTATAAAAAATCAGGAATATCAAGGGAGTTTTTTGATGAATATTATTTAAATAAGAATAAAGCTGTAGCAATTCAAATAGATAGGTTGTTTAAATTTAAACAGCCTAAACTCTATAAAGATATTGATGCAAATGGGAAAATACCACAATCATATAAAAGAATTTAAGAAGCTATTGCTTCTTTTTTTATTTTTTAAAGTAAGGAAGTGAGGCGATTGGCTAATGAAACAAACTTAATTCCGGCAAACAGGCGAAGTAAGAGCGAACTTAGAGAGATGACCCGGAAGGGCGGGATAAACTCGGGTCGTTCTCGTCGTAAAAAAGCAGACTTAAAAAAAGCATTTAATACTATCTTGCAAGCTGATGTCTCTAGTAATAAGGTAAAGCAGCAATTAGAAACCCTCGGTTTTGAAACAACCAACGAAATGGCTCTAGCCATGGTTATGATGCAGAAAGCCATGAAAGGCAATGTAAGAGCGTTTGAGCAAATAAGCAAACTGACGGCCACAGACGCTAAAGACGCACTTGACAAGAAAGAACAACGGGAGCGTATCAAGGCAATACAGTTGGAAAACGAAAAACGAAAAACGGCTCTCGAAGGCACCGAATCGCAAGAGGGTGCTATCGGTAGGTTGTTTGATAAGTTGGAGGAAGCCCTAAGTGAATCTTAATGGATTATATCATGATAAGCAGATCAGTATTTTAAAACGGGCTATGCGCGAAGACTGGTACATGATGATTAACCATGGGGCGGTCCGCGCTGGTAAGACTCAACTTGATAATGATTTATTTCTTATGGAATTGCGTAGGGCGAAAAGGAATGCTCTAAAGGACGGCATCAAAAAACCTATGTACATCCTTGGCGCAACCAGTGCTGGTACTTTACAGACAAACATCCTAAAAGAGTTAACAGAGAAATATGGCATTGATTTCAAGTTTGATAAACACGGAAATTTTACCCTATTTGGGGTGTACGTAGTCACAACCTTCACCGGCACAGTCGCGGGGTTAAGGTCAATCCGTGGTATGACGGCTTACGGAGCTTATATCAACGAAGCGACGTTGGCAAACAAGGAAGTGTTTGATGAAATCCGGAAGCGTTGTTCTGGGTTGGGCGCTCGTATTATTTGCGACACAAACCCAGATCACCCGAATCATTGGTTAAAAAAGGATTATATAGATAAGGCAGACAACAAGAGGATCATCTCAAATCACTTTACAGTGTTTGATAATATTTTTTTGAATCAAAGGTATATTGACAATCTCATCGCAACAACTCCAAGTGGAATGTTTACAGAGCGTGGTATCTATGGCCGTTGGGTTAGCGGTGAGGGAGCCGTTTACCGTGATTTCAAAGAAGATATGCTGGTATCCGACAAAGACATTCCGACAGACGACATCACAACCTATTACGCTGGTGTCGACTGGGGATACGAACACTACGGAACTATCATTGTCTGCGGACAAACAGCAGATGGACGGGTGTACCTCTTAGAGGAGCACTCGGCACAGTACCAAGAAATTGATTATTGGGTGGAGATTGCCAAAGATATAAAAACACGATTTGGCAATATTAAATTTTATGCTGATTCTGCCAGACCAGAACATGTATCTCGTTTTAAACGTGATGGAATTAGGTGTATAAATGCTGACAAATCTGTTTTAAGCGGTATTGAACAAGTGGCTAAGCTGATGAAGCAAGGTCGCTTTTTTGTTTGTTCTGAGAGGGTTAACAAGTTCAAGGACGAGATTTATCAGTATGTGTGGAATGAGAAAAATGGAGAGCCAGTAAAACAAAATGACGATGTGTTAGATGCTTTGAGATATGCAATTTATACGAGCAATAAATCTAGTGGCTGGCTCGTTTAGGAGGAGAAATGTTACAAACAGATAATATATCGGCACTTGTTGCCGAAGTGAAAAGGCTGGTCTCGAATGACCGTGGAAGCACTTTGAAAAAAGAGATGCAGACGGGTATCAATTACTACGAAGGTAAACACGATATTGCAAACTATCGTCTTTTTTATTTTAACAATGAGGGTGAAGTTGTTGAAGAAAAACACAGAAGTAACACACGGATTGCTCATCAGTATTTTACAGAGCTAGTTGACCAAAAAGTACAGTATCTGCTGTCCAATCCGATTGAGGTTACAACTGAGCAAACTGGATTGCAGGAATATCTAGATGAGTACGTCAACGAAGATTTCCAACTCATGTTACAAGAGTTAGTCGAGGGAGCAAGTCAGAAATCCTACGAGTATGCCTTTTGGAAAATTGATACTGATAATCGTTTACGGTTTAAAACTGCTGATGCTCTTAAAATCATTCCGATCTACAATGAATTTTACAACATAGACCAAATCATTTATTACTATGATGAACAAATTGTCAAAGATAACAAACAAAAGACTGTGACTAAAATCCAGTTATGGACAAAAGAAGAAGTCTTTTATTTTGTGCAGGAAGATGGTCAAGCGGTCAAGTTGGATAATTCGGCTGAATACAATCCTAAGCCACATCTACTAGCTCAAAAGGGCGAAGATAAGTTTGGCAAGGGCTACGGTCGTGTGCCATTCATCTGTCTGCAAAACAATCGTGGCAAGACTAACGACTTGCAACCTATCAAAGACCTTATTGATGACTATGATATGATGGCTTGTGCATTGTCAAATAACTTGATTGACTTTGACCACCCAATTTATGCAGTTAGAGGATACGAGGGCGACAATCTGTCTAGCTTAGTCACAAACCTCAAGACCAAGAAGACCGTGGGAGTTGGTGAAAACGGGGGCATTGATGTCATCACAACCAATATCCCTGTTGAAGCTCGTAAGGCTAAACTTGAGATAGATAAGGAAGCTATCTACAAGTTTGGTATGGGGTTTGACAGTTCTCAGACAGGTGACGGGAATATCACAAATGTAGTTATCAAATCAAGATACAGCCTACTCGATCTAAAATGTAACAAGATCGAAGTACGCTTGCGTGCAGTCATCAAAGAGATGTTACAACTGATTGTAGAAAACATCAACGAACTGCACGGCAAAAATTATGATGCTAGTAAAGTCGAAGTCGCAATTACAAGAGACGTCATGGCTAATAAAGAAGATAATGCTACCATTGCTAAGACGGAAGCCGAAACCAATCAGATTTTGATTAACAACATCATGACTGCAGCACAGCGACTTGATGACCGCACTGTTTTAGAATTGCTAGCAGGTATTTTGGAAGTTGACCCAGACGAAGTTGAGAAAGCACTGGAAGAGCAGGGGTATCAAACTGATTTCAACCAGTCTACGGAGGTGACAGATGACGAAGCTGAACAAATTCCAACAGGAAATAGAGAACCTGTTGCAGAAAGCGGACAA
>NZ_JBQKFA010000018.1:0-10335 GCF_052121015.1 Collinsella sp. LCP19S3_F2 | reverse complement strand
CACGGCGGCGGCGGACGCGCCGAACACGGGGTTCGTGTCCCCGGACGTGGCTATCCCCTGGCCGTCGGGTGTGTCCGGCCCGGCGACGGTCGCTGACCTTCTCGCGGAGTTCCCCGCGACGTTCGCGGGTGTGGACCCGTCGCAGATCAGTTTCATCATCGCATCCCCGTCGTGGCGGCACCTGTTCGCGGACTACATGCGCACGACCGAGAACCTCGTGGTGGGAATGCAGGACACGGTGTTCCAGACGATGCAGGGTATCTTGTCGAAGGCTGGGACGGGCGGGAGTTTCGAGCAGCGGGAGCTGGTTAGGCAGTTCCTATCGTGGGATGCCGAAGGGGGCTATGAGGGGTGGATGCGCCGGGCGGAGCGGATCGCCCGGACGGAGCTTCATCAGGCCCGCACGGCGGCGGTTCACGCTTCCGCGACGATGACCGCCGATGCTGGTGTCCCGATGGTGAAAGTGTGGTCGGCGGCTCATGACGAGCGGACGCGGGTCGCGCACGCCGAAGCGGACGGGCAGACCCGCCCGGTGGACGAGCCGTTCGAGGTGGGTGGGGAGCTGCTGCGCTACCCCGGCGACCGGGCTAACGGCTCGGCGAAGAACACGATCCAGTGCCGCTGCACCGCGACCTACGTCGAGGATGAAATCGGCGCGGACATACCGTGGGCGACGCGGATCAATAGTATGAGAGACGTAGAGCGACAGATCAGGGAGTTAGATATGGATGCGTTGGCAGCTAGTGGCGCGAAGGGCCTGGAGTGGAAGGGCCGTCTCGCCCCGGTGGGTGAGCCGACCGGTGATGGTCGTATTTTCACGACCGATGGTGAGTTCCGGTTCCGGAAGTTTCCCCTTCCACTGCTGTGGCAGGAAACGACGAGCGAGGGCCACGACTCGTCCCGTATCGTCGGAACCATCGACCGGGGCGAGGTCACCCCGGACGGGTTCACGGCGGAAGGCACAATCTTCTCGGATGAGGATAAGGTCATCGCCCTGCTGGAGAAGGGCGTGATCCGCCCGTCGGTTGATTTGTGCGACATGCTTGCCGACACGTTTGAGGTGGAGGATGGTCCTCGGCTGGAGGTGCATTCGGCGACGATCATGGCGGCGACGTTGGTGGCGAAGCCCGCGTTCGAAAACGTGGGTATTCAACTCACCGGCGACGAGTCGGAGGTGGATACCGACGGCCTGGTCGCGTCGGCTGGTGCGGTGTTGGACCTGCCGAAATATGATTCGGCGGCGTTCGCTGACCCTGGCCTGGACGGGCCGACTCCGATTACCGTCACCCCGGAAGGGCGTGTGTTCGGGCACCTCGCGCTGTGGGATACGTGTCACGTCGGTCAGCCCGGTAAGTGCGTGACCCCGCCCCGTTCGGCGGCTGGGTACGCGCATTTCCACCAGTCCACGGTGCTCACCGATGATGGTCCGGTGGCGGTGGGCCGTCTGACTGTGGGTGGTGGTCATGCTGGTGTGCGCGCTGGTGTGCGTGCCGCTGCGGAGCATTACGACACGACCGGGTCGTGTTGGGCGTTCGTCCGCGCCGGTGAGGATAAGCACGGCATCTGGGTCGCTGGTGAGGTGAATCAGGACGCGCCCGCCGCGAAGCTCCGCGAAGCCGCGACCGCACCCCTATCTGGTGACTGGCGGCGCGTCGGCAACAGCTTGGAGCTCGTCGCTGCCTTGTCCGTGTCCACCCCGGGCTTCCCCGTGCGGCGGGAGTACGTCGCGGATGGTCAAGCCCTGGCGTTGTGCGCGTCCGGGTGGGCTGCTCCCGCTGCCGAGGAATTGTCCCCGGTGGATGCCGCCCGCGTGGCTGCTATGGATGCGGTGCGTGAGGTGTTCGCCGCCCTCCGCGCCGAAGGGAACTCCCCCGGTGAGCTTGCGCACGCGCCGGGGCTCCGCGAACGGTTCAAGGCCGCGCAGGGCGTCATCGGCTTCGACGTGGAGCCGGACGTGCCCGCCCGCTATCAGGCGGTGCGGGACATCATGGAAAGCAAGGAGGACTAACAATGGCTTGTGGAGCATGTGGCAGCGGAGGAAGCTTCACCCCGGCGACGTACACCGTCCGCTCAACCGACGCGGATGGTCAGGTGCAGGAGCAAACATTCCTGTCTAAGACGCAGGCGGTGATGTTCGCGTCGCGGAACGGCGGTGGGGAGATCATCACGAATAGGGGCGAAGCCCGTAGCTAGACTGTGGGAGGTGAGGGGCATGTCGCCCTGTACACTCCCGACGTAGAGGGACGAGAGACCGACAAGGAGACCAGATGAACACGCTGGATGACATTCTCAAGGCCGTGGCGAACATGCCTACCGACCCGGCGGAGATTGACAAGATCATCACCGCCGCTAAGGCGGTCTACGATAAGCTGACCGCCGACGCGGGCGATAACCCTACCGAGGAGCAGGTCGCCGCGTTGGAGAAGCTCGCGGAAGCCGTGACGCAGGCGCGTGCTGCTAAGGCCGAGGCCGCTAAGGCGGATGCCCAGGCCGCTATCCGAGGTCGCCGGGACCGCGCCGCCGCCGCTGCTGCCGCGTTCGCGGATGATAGCGACGAGGGTGGTTCCGACGATTCCGAAGAGTCCGAAGGGGCCGACGGCGAGCAGGACAGCACCGATGATTCCGACGACTCCGACGAGTCCGAGGATGACGACGCGGGCGAGTCCACCAACGAGGATGATTCCGACGACACCGATACTGACGAGAAGGAGTTCGCTGTGAAGCGACGCTACGGCGGAGCCACCGCCGGTTACCGGGGCGAAGCAAAGTCCACCACCCCGTTCACCCTCGACCCCGCCGCGCCGAACTTCAAGTCCGGCGAAGCAACCTTCCTCGACTTCGCGGAAGCGTTCAACGGCATTTCGTCCGGTCGCGCCCTGCGCGCCACGACCGTCGGCCAGCAGACCCAATCTCACTTCGGACACATCCGCCGCGACCTCCCGACCGAACTCGTCGCATCCGACGAGGCGAGCCTGGTCGCCGCGATTGACCACGCCACCGACGAGTCCCGCCTTGACGGCGGTTCCCTCGTCGCGGCTGCTGGATGGTGCGCCCCATCCGAGACCATTTATGATTTCCTGCCCACCCCGGCTGCGGCGAACCTGTTCTCCCTCCCGGAGATCAGCCTGTCCCGCGGTGGTTTGCGCTACCCGGTGGAGCCGGACTTCTCGACGCTGTACGCCACCAACCGCGGCACCATGACCGAAGCGCAGGCGATCAGCGGCCAGACCAAGGACTGCATCGAGATTCCCTGCGCCGAGATGCAGGAAGTCCGCATGGATGTCCTGTGGACGTGTGTCACGTCGAATCTGCTGGCTAACACCGGCTGGCCGGAGCTGACCGCGAAGTTCCTGGAGAACGCCACGAAGGGTCACCTCCACCGCCTATCCGCCGCCCGTCTGGCGAAGGTCATCGCCCTGTCAAAGAAGGTCGCCGTGGGTGTGCCTGCCCTGGGCACCGCGGGCACGGTGCTGAACAGCATCGAGCTCCACGCGGAGACGCTGCGCCAGAAGTTCCGCCTGGGCACCTCCACCCTGGAGGGTGTCGCCCCCGCATGGCTGCGATCCATCCTCCGCGCCGATTTGGCGTACCGCGATGATGTCCTCCCGGAGCGTGTGACTGACCAGATCCTCGACCAGCACTTCGCGGACCGTGGCGTGCGCTTCCAGTGGGTCGATGATTACCAGCCGCTCAACGGCGACCCGGCATCCGCTGGCTACCCCGCCGAGGTGAAGGTGCTGCTGTACCCCGCTGGCACGTTCTTCTCCGCCGTCCAGAACGTCGTGAACCTCGGCGCTATCTACGACAGCACTGGCCTGTCCAAGAACCAGCGCACCGAAATGTTCCTGGAGGATGGTTTCGCCGTGGGCCAGCGTGGCTACGAGTCCCGCGAGCTGACCATCCCCGTCGCGATCAACGGCCAGGTTGGCCTGCGTCACGCGACAAACCCCGCCGTCCCCGCAGAGTAACCTAACCGGATCGTAGAAAGGAGGTGTCGGCATGGCAACAGTTGTGAAGCCGATGCAGTTCGTCGGACGCGCCCCGCTGCCGACCCCGTCGCGATCTGGCCTGTACGCGGTAGCTCAATTCGTGGACGTGGAGCGCCCCGTCATTCACGGGGTGGAGGTCAGCGTCCCATCCATCGGCGGTCATGGTCTATGGCCGGAGCCGTGCAACCCCGGCCAGGGGCCGAAGCACGGCGGTAATTCCGCAACGTTGATGCAGTTCCCCGGTAACGCTGTGTGGGCTGCGGAAGAGTGCGCCGCCGTGGGTCTTTCCGAAGCGGAGTTGTCCGCCCGGGCGGTGGAGAAACTTAAGGCGGTTGAACCGATTGATGTGGAGCGGCATTTCGCCGCGCTGCTGAAAAAGGAGCCGAACACCGCGTCGAGTATCCCGCAGGCCGAAGCGACGATGCTGGCCGAGGGATTGACCCCGACGGTGCATGTCCGCCCGTCGGACCTTCCCCGTCTGATTGAGTCCCGGCAGGTCATCTCGACTGCTGGTGTGCTCCGCACGATCATGGGGAGCCCCGTGGCGGCGGGCGCGGGGTATGAGACTGACCTGGACGGCACCTACGTCACCGGATCTGTGACGGTGTACCGGAACCAGATCGAAACTCATAACAGTTTCACCCCGGCGACGAACCTCCGGTTCACCGTGGCGGAGCGTGCCTTCGCCGTGGTGTGGCTGGGTACTTCTATCAAAATCAACGAAGGGAGCTAGCGGTGGCTGGCGTAATTTTCGAGACTGACGGTGATGTGGTGACGGTGTCGCCCATCATGGGTCGGCAGCAGGATTTCCAAGATGTAGCGGCGAAGCTCGTCGCCGCTGGCGAGGTTCAGACGGTCACCGCATCGCGTGGCGTGGCGCTCCGCGTCACCCGCGATACCGCTGTGGCGGCTGGTGTCCTCGAAGAGGATAAACCGGCGGCTCGGTCCGCCAAGAAAACGACTACTAAGAAGGACGGCTAAACAATGGCTGCAATCAACCAAGCACTCCCGGTTATTAAGGGCTTCCGGATGCGCGCGACCCGCGTGGGCCGCTGCGGACTCCCCCTAAAGGGCCCGAAGAACCAGATCGTCACCGACGGCTTCATCGAGTTCGGCATGGAGCGCGAAACCTCCGATGGTGACGACATCGAGCAGAAGAACGCGTCCGGTGTCGTGTGCGCGACCGACCGCACCGAAGACCAGTTCAAGCGCTACAACCTCACCCTCCAGTTGTGCGGCATTCAGCCGGACTTGCTGACGATGTTCACCGACCAGGCGGCGGTTCTCGACGCTGACGGCGACACCGCGGGTTTCCTACAGCAGACCGGTGGCAACACTTCCGGTTCCGTGGCGCTGGAGCTGTGGGCCGGTACTGGCGGCGGTGATGACTGCGAGGTGCCGGAAAACGACGACATTTTCAAGTCTGTTGAGGGTGGTAAGACTGGCGGTCAGTGGTGGTACATCCTGCTCCCCTGGGTGCGTGGTGCTACCCTGGGCGACCTGACCATCAACGGCACCGACGCGGCGGAGGTTACCGTGTCGGCGTACACCGGCAGCGGTGCTCATTGGGGCCAGGGTCCCTATAACGTCGTGCCGGGTGCGGATGGTAGCGCGGGTCGCCTGCTCGCCCCGGTGCCTGCTCGCACCCACCTGTTGATGCAGCGCACCACCATCGCACCCCCGGAGGTGACGAAGGGCGCGGTGGAGCTTACCGTGCCGTCCCCGTATTTCTCCGCTGCCTAATCATCCGGTATAGTGGTGGGTGGTGGCCCTACCGATTAGGGTCGCTGCCTCCGCTTCCAGATGTTGCGGTGGTGACAAGAAACCATTTTTTCTTGCGCGTACCCATGATTCCCCCGCTGTCCACTCACGGCGGGGGATTCGTGGTTGTATGCTGGTGGTGCGATGCTGCTTCACCGTCGGGTGTTTTCAACCGCTGTGGTGCTCGGCGGGGAGTTTGCCGCCCGGCTGGTGGGCAGTATCGCGCCGAGAATGAGGGATTGTCCGAATGAGCCCCGTTCCTGGTTGATGATGGTGTGGAGACCGTCGCCCCTTGTGGCCTTGTGATCTCGTTGTCTTGTGGTGAGCAGCGATTGATCCGGCGTATGGGTGCGGAGGACCATCATTACCCGGGGGCGGGGTTTATTCGTTTCCCGACCCGGGGAGGGGTGTCGTGGTTGGTAGCATTACCGGTATGAGTGACCTTTGCGAGTGGCCGGTAGACATGTCGTGCTTCCCCCCTATCCCGGAGGGTAAAGAGGATGTGGCCCGCCTGGCTGTGGATACGGCTACGGAGATTCTGTGGGCGCTGACGGGTCGGCAGTTCGGGGTGTGCCCGGCGGTGTATCACCCGGGGGTTGAGCAGTGTTTGCGGTGCGAGCCGACGCTGTGGCGGGGCGAGTGGTTCAACGTGGATGTGTCCACAGCGGAGTGTATGCGGATCGTGCTGCCCGGCCCGGTGTTCGAGGTGACTCGGGTGGAGCTTTCGGACGGGTCCGATGGTGAGTTCGCGGTGTCGGGGGATGCGGTGGTGGTGCGTGGGGCTCGCCCGACGGCGATTCACTACCAGCGGGGTATTCCCGCGCCCCCCTCGGCGGGGTTCATGGTTGGCAGGCTCGCGGCGGAGCGGTATCTACAATGTGTCGATTCCGGGCGGTGCCGACTCCCCAAATACGCCACGCAGGTGACCCGGCAGGGAGTGTCGGTGCACATGGCCGACCCGGCGGAGGTTATTGGGGAGGGGCTCACCGGCCTGCCGGAGGTTGATTCGTGGATACGGTCGGTGAACCCTAACGCACTAGCGGAGGACTCGGAGGTGCTCGGATAATGGCGAGGACCGATCAGGTGTCCGCCGCGCTGGTGCGGTGGATGGATAAAGCGTTCAACGATTCCGAGGCCCCACCGGTCGGTGGCGTGTCCGGGGGGACGGAGCTCCGCCCCGGCGTGAGTCTCCCCGCGTTGGACAATTTCGACACGTGCGTTCTCGCGTGGGTCATGTCCGGCATTAGGTTCCGGACGGAGACGTTCCCGTCGCCCGCGGAGATTCCGCAGTGCGGTGGGCGGCTCGCCGTCGAGTTCACCGTCGGCATCGCCCGATGTTCCGAAGCGTTGGGTGATGGTGGTGTCCTCCCGTCGATTGAGACGATGGAGCGGGAGTTCGCGATCCAAGAGGACGACAAGGACCGGTTGTGGGCGGCGACGTGCCGGGCGGCGAAGGAGCTGGAAATGGAGCATCACGTCCGCTCGTCGGCGTTGTACCCGGTTGAGGTGTACGGCCCGGAGGGTGGCACCGTGGCCGTGTACCGGTCCATAATTTTCGAGTTGATGTAGGAGATCAATCATGAGCAACAGTTTCAACATTCGTATCCGCTGGGTCCGCAACGTCATGGGCTGGCAGCGTGGAGACGAGACGACCGTTACCCGCACGGCCTATATTGACAACCTAATCGCTAATGGCATGGTGGTTGTGGTGGAGGATTTCGCTCCGCAGCCCCCGGCGGAGAACGCGACCCGGGCGGCGTGGGCGGAGTTCCTGACGAAGATGGGGATTGACTTCCACGAGCAGACCCCGCGCCGTGATTTAATCCGCATGTGGGATGACCGCACCGCCCCGGCTGCGGTGGACGATGGGAACCCGTCCGATGCCGAGTAGCGGTATCGTTTTCACCCCGAACCGGGCCGGCATAGCGGAGGTCACGGCGGGCGCGGCTGGGCCGGTGTTCAAGCTGGTGCGTAAAGCCCAGGCGGAAACACAACTCGTCGCGAACCGGATTACCCCCACGGATACTGGTCGTCTCCGCGGCGCGAATGAGACCACGCCGATTGTGGTGCAGGGAACGAAGGTCGTCGCCGGGGTGGAGAACAAGACGTCGTACGCAATGTTCGTTCATGAGGGCACGCGGGCGCATGTGATTGAGCCGAGGAATAAACGCGTCCTCGCGTGGGTGCCGCGTGGCGGGACGGTGCGGTTCGCGAAGCGGGTGCATCACCCGGGGACGAAGGCGCAGCCGTGGCTCGCGAAATCGGCGGAGCTCGCAGCGAGCCGGAACGGGTTCACCTTCCGGAAATCGTGATAAGTTGGTGTGGAAACACACCACACATATCCCCTAATGGAGGAATCATGGCAAACGATAAGGCAGCGGCGTTCAAGGCCGATGTGGAGTCCGCGGAGGATCGTCGGGAGCAGCTTCGACGCGAGCTCGCGGAGCTCGACGGTGATGCGGATGCCCCGGTTGCGGAACATGGAGATTTGAGCGTCGATTCGTTTGACGGCATCGACCCGGAGACGGTCGAGGTGGAGTCGAAGATGCTGGGCCGGACGCTGCTGGTGACCCGCCCCACCTCGGCCGAGATGACGCTGTTCGCATCGGATGTGTCTTCGCGCCTGATCAATGATGTGCAGCGCACCGCGATCATGTCGGACTTCTGCCAGACTCATATCGACCCGGAGGATTTCCTAGCGTGGCGTGACGAGGTGCTACGCCGCGGTTCGTCCCTGTTTTTTTATGAGTCCATCGCGGCGATGGTGGACATGCTCGAAGAGCTCGTCGTGGATAACGACTCGGAGCAGGAGTGGGAGTCGTTCGCGAACCGGCAGGAACGCCGGAAGGCGGAGCGGGAGAAGGCGGCTCGTCAGAAGGCCCGCGAAGCGAAGTTGCGTAAGCGTTAGGCCGTGGCGCTGATCGTTCGCGCGTACAGCCGGGACTGGGAGTTTTCGTCTCCCGGCCCGGCTGTCGCTCTACGTATCCACGAGCTGGCGGGCATGAGCCCGAATGACCAGTACCTAGAAATAGTGGACATCGTCGTGGAGCACCTATCAGACGACGATGCGGTTTGGTTCGACGCGCGGGGTAAATACGAACTGCCGGAGGATGCCCCGGCGGAGCTGCTGATCGAATGGCTGGAAGCGGCGACGGGTAAGCCGTTCTCGGCGGTGGCTGCGTTGTCGTCGGCGTTGGTGGAGAGCTGGGCGCAGGTTCGGGGCCGGTTAATCACGTCGGGCATCCCGGAGCCGATGGTGCAGATCCGGCAACTCGGGTCGATGCTCGACGCGGTAGAGTTCATGATCCTAGAGTCCCACAAGGACGACAAAGAGAGAGCGCGGTATCGGCAGAAGGTTTACAAGCCGCGTGTCAAGACCGGGGCAATTGAGAAGCCCGCGGGGTTCGACCCGTCGGACATGGCGGCGCAGGCGGCGATGCTGGAAGCGCTGGACGCTTAGCACGGTAGAGTATGGGGCGTAGGATCGGGAGGTTCATGGTATGGCGACTGTCGGCACGGCGCGGGTGACGATTGAGGCTGATTTCAGCAGGTTCGAGCAGGACGTTCAGACGTTCTTCAACCGCAGCGGCAAAGCGGCGGGGGATGCCCTCAACCGGGGCGTGAAATCGGGTGCCGATGCGGCGCAGAAGTCCGTGAAGGACGTGGGCACGGAGTTCCAGAATGTTGCATCGTCCGCGTCCTCGGCGGGGCGTGATGCGTCGTCGTCGTGGGCGGCGGAGATGGGGAAGGTTGGCACGTCGACGCAGAAGTCCGCGGCGGTGGCTTCCTCGGCGCTGACTGATCTGTCGGGTAAGGGCGCGTCGGCGGCGAGCCGGGTGTCGTCGTCCTGGGCATCGAACATTAGTGGTGTTGCGTCCTCGACATCCTCGGCTGCGTCGGCTGCGTCGTCCTCGTTGGATGGTGTGGGACGGGCCGCGTCGGGTGCCGCTTCTGGTATCCGCGTGTCCTTCGCGAACGGCTTCGGCGGTGTCGCGTCGGCTGCGTCCGGGATGGTGAGTCGCGTGTCCGCGACGATGGGTAGCGTGGCTTCCTCGGCACGCGGCGCGGCGGAGTCGATTAAAACGTCCATCACCAACGCACTGAAGGAGTCGGAGCAGACCGCTGATCGCGTTCCGAGCGCTATCGGCAGGATCGGCGTGGCCGTGGGCGCTATCGCCGGGCCTATGGCGATCCTAAAGGGCGGGTTCGACCGCCTGATGAACATCCAGCGTGCCGAGGTGATGTTCAAATCCGTGGGCCTGTCGGCGGAGCAGACGAAGAATCAAATGGCGAAGCTGACCGAGCAGGTGACGGGAACGTCGGTGTCCTTGGCGGATGCGGCGAAGTACTCCGCTATGTTCGCGCAGTCTGGTGTGGAGCTCGGCAAGCCGATGGACTCCGCGATCCAAGCGTTCACGGCCCTATCGTCCATCGCGGAGGGCTCGGGCGTGGACGTGGGGCGTGTGATGCAGCAGATCAGCGCCCAGGGCAAGGTCACGGGCGAGGACATGGCGCAAATGGCCGACGCTGGTGTCAATGCGACGAAGTACCTCGCGGACAGCATGGGCATGTCCCAGGCTGATGT
>NZ_JBQKFA010000017.1:0-17121 GCF_052121015.1 Collinsella sp. LCP19S3_F2 | reverse complement strand
GCCATGCCCTCATGCAGGAGGGCTAGCCGCTCAAAAAGCGTGCGCGCTTCCGATGCTCAGGCTGCTCAATTTCCGATGATCTTTTTGCTCAAATCCTCTTGACGAAACACACCTCGACGGTGTCCATCTCCCAGGCCGCGGCGCACGCGTCCTCCCCGAGGGCGAGGAACGCGGCATGCGACCTGCGGGCGGAGTGGCGGGTCGCCGCCCGGCCCGCGGCGCGCTTCCTCGGCCTGTAGCCGACCTTGCGCCTGAGCTCCATGTTGGTCATGCCGTCGTAGCCCGCCGAGACCCAGCGGTAGATGGTCGACGGCGACAGGTCCACCGGGCCGCCGTTGCGCGCCGCCATCTGCTCGGGCGACAGCCCCCGGCGCAGGCAGTCCCTTATCGCCTCCAGCCTGGCCGCCGCGGCGGGCTCGTCGGCGTCTATCCCGCGCCTGGACGAGACGAGGACCGAGTCGGCGCACAGCTGCGCGGCCCGGGCCTCGTAGAAGACGTGGGGGCGGCGCTTGCAGCCGATCGCGCGGTACCGGCCGCAGCCGTTGCAGCATCGCGGCCACGCCGCCAGGCGCGGGCAGGCCGCCGACAGGTCGGCGGAGGCGTCCACGCGCTCGCCGCGCCTGGCCTTCGGCGCCGTCACGAACCTGTGCGACGCCACCTCGGCGCTCACCGTCGAGGGCGACCTGCCCAGCTCCCTCGCGATCTCCCTGCACGACGCCCTGCGCTCCAGCATCCTCTGGACCGTGTCCCGCTCGTGCCTCGTGAGCCTTCCGTAGGCCCTCGGGACCGCCCTTGCGGAGCCACTTTTCTTCTTTCCGGACATGCCGTCCTCCGATCTCCCGGGGCCGGCCGATCCGGCCCTCAGGGTATCGGGTTCCCACATTCATCCGCACATGTGCGGATGAATGTGGGAGGTGTTCGGATAAAGTTGATAATCAAGGCATCCCCGCCCAGAGCAAGCCCGAGCCGAGCAAGGGACATGCCCGAAAATAATTCTCTGTTAACATGAAATGCAATGTTGCAATAGGGAACGCACGCTTGAATTGGAGGATACGATGAAGATACAGGTTAAAGAGACCTTGGCCAGGCGCCGGACGGTTTTCTTCCTCACGCTCGCAGCCATCGTCGGCGTTTGCGCTTTCACCTTCTCCGGCGCCCAGAATTACGCTTGGGCTGAAGGCGAGGGACCCATTGCCACTTGGAATGAAGTCAAAGAGCCGGGATATGGCGTCGTTGAAGCAAATGAAAAGAACCTTTCGCTTGAAATAAAAATAGATAGCTTGAACGATCACCTGGAGGCCCATATCACGAATAACGACGGAGGTCCAATTCCCCCATCTGTCCTCGAGTTGACAACGGAAGATGGATCAGTATTAACCGCCCGTTTTGATTCGCCTATTTCTCCTACCAATCAAGCAGGATCTTCCATTGAAGGCTCGAAACCCACTACCCGATTCACTAAAGCAGAGCTTTACGAAACCGTCACCGTGACCTTCAATATGAACAGCCACGGAACCCAGATCATCAACCCCATTACGGTCAAGAAGGGGACGTCCGTCACCCTGCCCCAGCCCACAGACCCGAATTATGACTTCGGCGGCTGGTTCACCGATGAGAGCCTCACCACCTCGTTCAACGGCACCGCCGCTACGAACATGACCGTCTACGCCAAATGGACCGAAAAGGAAAAGGTCACCGTTTCCTTCGAATCCGAATTCGGGACCGCACCTGAAGCCGTGACCGTGAACAAGGGCCAAGTCGTCGAACTCCCTGACCTCGGCACTGACGGCGACTACACATTCGTTGGCTGGATTCCTAAGGGCTCCGAAGGCACCGATCCCCTTAAAGGCGAATACACCGCTAAAGAAAACATCACCTTCACGGCTGTCTGGGAAGCTCCCTCCACTCCCATCATCGAAATGGTCGATGTCACCTTCGACATGAACGGCCACGGCGACAGTGTGACCAAGCAGACCAAGAGGGGCAAGCCCATCACCCTTATCGATGATCCCACCGCTGAAGGCTACACCTTCAAAGGCTGGACCTACGACAAGGAAGGCAAGCAGGCCTTCGACCCCAAGAAGAACGCAGACCAGGACACCACCCTGTACGCCCAGTGGGAGAAGAATGCCGACTCCGCTCCCACCAACTCAACAATCCCCCGGACCGGTGACAACCAGATGGCACTCGTGGCATCCCTTTGCTTCAGTGCAGCAGCCCTGATAGCAGTCGGCATCGCGTTAGCCGCGTATCGCAAATGCAAGCACGTATAAAGCATACGTGACGTTACCGTTCTAATTCTCGATCTAAACAGAGGGGAGTCCCGCGGGACTCCCCTCCCCATTCGCGTACCTAATTACGCTGTTCCTACTAAAATTGGGAATTCTATTCCCAGTTTTCTCCTATTCCCACTCAATGGTCGCGGGCGGCTTGGACGTGATGTCATAGCACACGCGGTTGGCGCCGGGGACCTCGGCAACGATGCGGCCGGAAATGCGGGCCAGCACATCGTAGGGCAGCTTGGCCCAGTCGGCGGTCATGGCATCACTGGATTCGACGGCACGCAGGATGATCGGGCGCTGATAGGTGCGCTCGTCGCCCATAACGCCAACGGACTTGATGTCGGGCAGGACCGCGAAATACTGCCAGCAGCTGTGCTCGGAGTTGCGCTCGCCGGTCTGCTCAAACAGGCGCTGGTTGTAGGCGTCGAGCTCCTCGCGCACGATGGCATCGGCGTTTTTGAGGATCTCGAGCTTCTCCTTGTCGACCGCACCGATGATGCGGATGGCCAGACCCGGGCCCGGGAAAGGCTGACGGAACACGATATGACCCGGCAGGCCCAGTGCCAGACCAAGCGCGCGGACCTCGTCCTTAAAGAAGTGATCAAGCGGCTCAATGAGGTCGAAGTGTACGCCCTCGGGGAACGGGATCAGGTTGTGATGGCTCTTGATGGTGGCCGTCTTGCCGCCCGTCTTGCGAGCGCCGGACTCGATGATGTCGGGGTAGATGGTGCCCTGAGCCAGGTACTTGACCGGCTTGCCATCGGTCTCGAGCTGCTGCGCCACGGCGAAGAACTCTTTCCAGAACTGAGTACCGATGATGCGGCGCTTCTCCTCGGGCTCGATCACGCCGGCCAGAAGCTCGGCATAACGGTCCTCGGCGTGAACGTGGATAAAGTCGACATCGAACTGCTTGGTGAAGACCTCCTCCACCTGCTCGGGCTCGCCCTTGCGCAGCAGGCCGTGGTTGATGAACACACAGGTCATCTGCTTGCCCACGGCGCGAGCGCCCAGCGCAGCCACGACGGAGGAGTCGACGCCACCGGACAGGGCCAAAATCACGCGGTCGTTACCGACCTTCTCGCGGAACTCGGCCGTCATGGTCTCGACCAGGTTGTCCATGCTCCAGTTGGGCTCCAGGCCGCAGATCTCAAACAGGAAGTTGCTCAGCAGCTGCTGACCGTACTCGGAGTGCTTGACCTCGGGGTGGAACTGGGTGGTGAAAATCTTGCGCTCGGGGCACTCCATGGCAGCAACCGGGCACACGTCGGTGCTGGCGGTAACGGTAAAGCCCTCGGGCACCTCGGACACGGCGTCGCGGTGGCTCATCCACACGGTTTGCTGCATGGGCGTGGAGTTAAAGAGCTTGGCGCCGGCAGTGCGTGTGATGGTAGCACGGCCGTACTCGCCCACCTCGGAGTGGCCGACCTTGCCGCCGAGCGTCACGGCCGTGATCTGATGGCCGTAGCAGAAGCCCAGGACGGGAAGGCCCAGGTCAAAGATGGCAGGATCGATGGACGGAGCGTCCTCGGCATACACGGAGGCCGGGCCGCCGGAAAGGATGAGCGCAGAGGCGTTCATCTCGCGAATCTCATCGGCCGAGATGTCGCAGGGAACAATCTCGGAATACACGTTGAGGTCGCGGACGCGACGGGCAATGAGCTGACCGTACTGCGCACCAAAGTCGAGTACGAGGACCTTTGCGGAAGCCTTTTGATCCATGGTTTCCCCCTCTTGTTGGCGGGGAGCCGATGCCCACCCGCGCGAATAAACGAGAATAACTTTCATAGTGTACACGTTATATGGGGTTTCTCGTCCCTCGCAGCCATCAGCGCACGGCAAACGCACGACCTGGGCCCCTATTTGACGGCAATTGAAGTGTTACCAAACGTTACAGATGATGTAATACGTTTGAACATTGGACGCCCTGTGCCACAATACTGCCGAACGACTCCGCCTCTGGGGCGGCAAATACGATAGGAACACCAACATGAAGCGCATCCTTCTCATCGCCACGGGCGGCACCATCGCATCGACCGAGGACGGCAACGGCCTCTCCCCCGCCCTGACCGGTGAGGAACTCGCCCAGAGCGTCCCCGAGATCTCGGGCCTCTGCGAGCTCGACGTCATGCAGCCCATGAACATCGACAGCACCAATATGCGTCCGAGTGACTGGATGCGTATCCGCGACGTCATCGTCGAGGGTTATGCTGACCACGACGGCTTCGTGATTCTGCACGGCACCGACACCATGAGCTACACCGCGGCGGCGCTTTCTTACCTGATTCAGGACAGCCCCAAGCCCATCGTGCTCACCGGCTCGCAAAAGCCCATGGGCAACCCCTTTACCGATGCCAAGCTCAATCTGTACCAGAGCCTGCTCTATGCGCTCGACGAGCATTCGCACGACGTCTCAATCGTGTTTGGCGGTGTGGCCATCGCCGGCACGCGCGCCCGCAAGCAGCGCACCATGAGCTTTAACGCGTTCATCAGCGTCAACTATCCGCCCATTGCCTACATCCGCAACGACCGCATCGTGCGCAACGGGCTCCACGGCACCCACCAGAATGAGAGCCCGGTTCGTTTCTACGACAGTATCGACCCGCGCGTGTTTGTCCTTAAGCTCACGCCCGGCGTGAATCCAGGCATATTGGACGCCCTGACCGATAGCTACGACGCCGTAATTCTGGAGACCTTTGGCATTGGCGGTATTCCCGAGTTTGGCGAGTCCGGCGAGTCATTCCAGGAGGCGATTTTCCGCTGGGTCGATTCGGGTCGCACCGTCGTTATGACCACACAGGTCCCCGAAGAGGGCCTCGATCTGGGTGTTTATGAGGTCGGCCGTGCCTACGCCGACCATCCGGGTATTTTGCGCGGCGACGATATGACCACCGAAACGCTCGTGGCCAAGACCATGTGGGCGCTCGGCCAGTCACGTGATGCGGCCGAGATTCAGCGCCTGTTCTACAGCCAGGTCAACCATGACCGCATCCCGATGGTGTAGCTAAAACAAAATCCGCCTCTTTGGGCCTTGTGGGGCACGTGGTGCCTCTCGGAACGTGCAAAAAGCGGAGTTTTCAGCACCCGCCCCTTCCGGAAACGTTAAAACCGCTAGCTGTAAATCGCTTTTCGGTTCGATAGGCTCGTCCCACGCGTCTATTATTCCTCATAATAATGAATTTTGTGGATAATCCAAAACAGCAAGCATCGTATTTGCGCCTTCGGTTGCTGCCAATTTATTGAGGGATGCTGAATACTCGGGTTTTTGCACGCCGCCGTCGGGGGGACCCGTTCAGCAAACGACAAATCTAGCAAAAACGCCTACTCAATGCCCTCGAGAAGCTCTGACACCGTCATACCAAGCGCGGGCGCAAGTTTAAATAAAATCTCGAGCGTGCTGTTTGCCGTTCCGCTTTCGATTTGATCGAGATAAGGTCGGCTGATACCAACCGCCACGCAAAAATCGACCTTGGAGATACCAAGGGCCTTGCGCGTCCGCTCGACTCGCTCGCCAAGAATCTGTTTCGCATGTTCGTTCATGCAGACGAGTTTGAAATGGAGCAAAACAAAAACGTAAACTATAGTTTACGTTTTGCCCAATATACAGGAGTTTTCTATGTCGGGTTCTTCGGTCCGCATGTACCGAGCCACGCTTCGCACAAACAGCGCACCGCCCAAGCTTGTCGTCGTTGAGGCAGAGTGCCTTTCGCCCGATGAGCGCACAGCATTTGCATTGCTATCAAGTCGCGTCGCCGCCGTTTTGGTCCCTTGCCCGGCGCAAGGTGAACTTGCCATCCAATGCCAAGCGCACGGCTGCTCACTCAATCAGGCTGCCGTAATCGCAACCAGCCAGTGTGGCCTGCCCCTTCTCTTGGAAGCCGGTATCGCGCTCTGCCTTCGCGGTGCCGGATACGAAAACGAGGCCGCCGCCGATGTGGTCTTTCAACCACGATCGAGCGGCGGCCTCGCAGCAGCCATCGAATATGCTTGCAGGCTCGTTGCCTAAAGGCGCAAGCTAAAAGCCCAGGCCAAAGCCTGTGCCGGTAATCGCCGAATACATAAAGTAGACGTTAATTACGTTGAGGAATGCGCCCGTGATGCAGCCGTTTCGCAGGTAGCGCTCGCACACGATGCGCGCCATGGCGGCGGAGTCCTCATTGTTCTTTGCCTGGCGTCCCGCCGTAAAGTACGTCGCCACGCTCAGCAGCAGGTTGAGCACCGGCAGCGCCAGCAGCTCGTAGCTCTTGCCCCAGCGCGTCACCTCACCGGCGGCATTAAACTTTGTTGCCACCTCGGGACCAATGTTGGGGATTACAAACGCTGCGACCACCAGCGGAAGCACTGCAAGCACCAGCAGCGCGATGCCCATGTAGCCAGCTTTTTTTCCATATTTAAACATGCTCGCCGTCCTTACACGTTAAAGCGGAAGTGCACGACGTCGCCATCGGCCATGACATACTCTTTGCCCTCGATGCGCAGCTTGCCTGCAGCCTTGGCGCCTTGCTCGCCACCGAGCTCGATGTAGTCGTCATAGCCAATGACCTCGGCCTTAATAAAGCCGCGCTCAAAGTCGGTATGGATGACACCGGCGGCCTGCGGGGCGGTCGCGCCCTGACGCACCGTCCAGGCCTTGACCTCCATCTCGCCAGCCGTAAAGAACGACTGCAGACCGAGCAGCTTGTAGGCTGCCTGCGCGAGCACGTCCAGGCCGGGCTGCTCCAGGCCCAGGCTCTCCAGGTAGTCGGCCGCATCCTCGGGATCGAGCTCGGAAAGCTCGGCCTCGATCTTGGCGCAGATCGGCAGCGGCTTGACGCCATCGATGGGCGCCAGGTCCTCGTTGAGCATGTCCTCGTCCACGTTGGCCACATACAAGATGGGCTTCATGGTGAGTAGGAACAGGCCCTTCGCAGCGGCGCGCTCCTCGTCGGTCATCTCCATGGACGCGGCGCGCTTGCCCTCGTTGAGCCAGGCGAGCAGGCGCTTGGCGACCTCAAACTTGGGCATGAGCTCCTTGTCGCGCTTGGCCTCCTTCTCGAGCTTAGGCAGCTGCTTCTCGAGCGTGCCCATGTCGGCCAGGATGAGCTCGGTCATGATGGTGTCGGCATCGCCGGCGGGATCGACGAACTCGCCCGTGCGACCCACCTCACGCATGACGTTGGGATCCTTAAAATAGCGCACGACCTCGCAGATAGCGTCGGTCTCGCGAATGTTTGCCAAGAACTGGTTGCCCAGGCCCTCGCCCTCGTTGGCACCCTTCACCAGGCCCGCGATGTCGACAAACTCGACCGTAGCCGGCACAATGCGGCCAGGGTTGACAATGTCGGCGAGCTTTTGCAGGCGGCTATCGGGCACATCGACGATACCCACGTTGGGGTCGATCGTGGCGAACGGGTAGTTGGCGGCAAGGCCGGTCTTTTTGGTAAGCGCGGTGAACAGCGTCGACTTGCCCACGTTGGGCAGGCCCACGATACCGATGGAAAGGGACACGACAGCTCCTTTTGGTACAGGTACTTCAAACTGCATAAGTATAGCGCCGCCACAGCATCCGGGCGAATCCGGACACCGCGGCGGCGCAAATGAAGCAGAGATTGGGGTAGCTGGCTAGTCCGCGAGCTTCTCCACCTGGTCGAGCATCTTGTCGAGCTTGGCCTTCGCCTCGGCTTTTACCTTTTGGGCCTCTTCGTGGGCTTTGGCCTTCTGAGCGGCCTTTTCCTCGGCTTCGGGGTCGACGACAACCAAGTTGGACGCATCGTGTTCGACCAGCTTGAGCGCATGTTCGGGACAAACCTTGACACAGGCACCGCAGCCCAAGCAATACGTGGACTCCAACGCGAAGCGGCCGCTTCCCACCAAATCGCAGGCGAACGTGGGGCATACATTGACGCACTCGCCACACGATGTGCACTTGTCAAAATCGCACTCAGGCGTACTCACCTGCATGTTCTGGGCAAGCTCGGGATGGTTCTGCAGTGTCGAAAGCACCAGCTGCCGCCCATGCGTGAGCGAACGGCGACGCTTTGCCGTCGTGGTGCCGCACATGGTGTTGAGCGTGCGCTCCAGCTGGGTAATCTGATGGCGATGGGCCTTCAACTTCTGCGTCACCGAGGCCAGCGCCGCCGTCGCCGGGTTGAGCTTGGTCACCGTCAGACCCGTCGTGCGGGCAATCTTTTCCATGTACTCCTTGCGCTCGTACTCGCGAAGCTTATGGCACTTGAGGCTCTTGGGGTCGATCTCCAGGCCCATACCCGTGCCAGACCACTCCTCAGCCTTCGCAATCGCCTCGCCCAGGATATCCTCGCCGCCGGTGTTGCGGCATTTATCGCACACGCCCAGGGGCAGGTACACACTCACGTTGGGATAGTCCGCCAGTACCGAGAACCAGGTCTCGGCCGTAATATCGCCCACGCAGGCAACGACGACCTCGTTCTCGCGCGGCATGCGCTTGAGGGCGCGTGTGCAGATGACGTAGGCGGTCTCGTGGCTCGTTGCTGCCGAGACAATGTCGTCATACAGGTTTTTGGGCGCCAGGCGCGGCGAGATGATCGCCTCGGTCGGACAGGCAGCGGCGCACAGGCCGCACTTGCGGCAGGAGTCGAGAATCTCAATAGAGTCTTCCTCGACCTCGATAGCGTTGACCGGGCACACATCCATGCACGCGGAGCAGCCACTCTTTTCGTTTTTGCAGGTCAGGCACGGAATGGTGTTGCCGCGCGGACGCTCCTTGTAGTCGGCGGGATTCCACTGCGGCGCCGACGGATCAAGCGCATCGGTCACACCGCCAAGCGGGTTTTTAAGAAAGTCGAAACCCTTGCTGATCTCGATAATGTCATCAAACAGATCGTGTTCCTGCGCCATGCGCGGCCCCTCCCTGAGCAGTGCAAACAAGCAAGAGATAATGATACGCCATCGGCCCACGCCTCGGGCAAATTACATGCGGCGCATCATTGAGACAAATAGCCTATGGCCTATCGCCGCCTCGATTGCACAAGGTCAATCAAGCGCCAAGCTATGCCTCGCACATGAGCTGCACGAGCTTTTGTTTGGTCACCTTGGCCTGTTCGTTAGCCATATTGCGCTCGTTCTTAAAAGTTGCGTCCGCAACGCTCAGCAGGTCATCATCGGAAATCTCACCAAGGCCCAGCTCCTCGAGTGTCGTCGGCAGACCCACGCGCTGGCAAAACTCGAGCACCTGATCAAGCTCGGGCGCGCACTCCAAACGAAGCTGCACCACCAGGCCAAATGCCACGGCCTCACCATGCATGGCCTTGCACTCGGGCAGAATCGTCAGGCCGTTGGCGATGGCATGGGCAAGCGCTAGGCCACCGCTCTCAAAGCCAACACCCGAGAGCAGAATATTGCACTCGATCAGGCGCTCAACCGCCGGCGATATACGACCCTTTTTAAGATCGCGCTTGGCAGCGACGCCGCACTCCATGAGTGTGTCATAGCAGGCACGAGCCGCGACCAAGGCCAAGTGTCCCGACGCGCCACCGTGCTCGTTGGTACCGTGCGCCGCGGCGCACGAACGCGCCTCGAAGTACGTTGCCAGCGCGTCGCCCATACCAGCGACCGTCATACGCAGCGGAGCCGCCGCGACCACGCCGGTATCGACCACAACCAAATCTGGATTCTTTTCGAGCATCAGATAGCGGTCGAACGACCCATCCTCGTGATACAGCACCGAAATCGCGCTGCACGGACCGTCCATCGAAGCCGCCGTGGGGCATACGCACAACGGCAACTCGGCATAAAACGCAACGGCCTTGGCGATATCGAGCATCTTGCCGCCGCCAATACCCACCACCATGTCGCAATACTCAGCCTGGGCTTCCTTAGCCATTTCGACAACGGCCTCTTCCGTACACGGACCGTCATAAATCTTAAAGAACGGCTCGCTTAGATCTTCGTCCAGAAATCCATCGACGATCTGCCTGCACAGCCGATCCTCGGTGCCCTGGTCAAACAAGACATAGGCAGCGCAGCCCAACCATGACAAATATCTGCCCTGACGCGAAAGTTCGCCCGGCCCCTGAACATACCGGCCGGGACCGCCATAAACCATAGGAAGCGCCATACGAGAATCCGCCCTTCATCAAACAACGATTGGTGCAAAGCCACCTGTCCCCTTGTGGCAACTTGGCGCATTGAGGACAGGTTAGATTGCACCATAGAAAAAGGGTCCCGCGCACAGAGCGCGAGACCCTTATCAGAACAATGTGTGCCGATTAGAACGTGACCGGGGTGTCGGTGTAGACGCACTCGAGCAGCTGCTCCATCTCCTCCTGAGACGGCTGGCGCGGGTTGGAGCCCGTGCAGGCGTCGAGGATGGCGTTGGCGGCAACGTCGTGCTTCTTAGCCTCGAACTCATCGTAATCGATGATGGACTCGTCGGCCTTCACGCCCTTGGCACCGTAGTTCTTGATGCCCTGCGGGATGTCGAGCTTGTCGTTGAGGTCGCGAATCTCCTGGACCAGAGCCTCGACCAGCTCGTCCTCGGTCTCGCCGGCGAGGTGCAGGATCTCCTTGGCGATGAAGGCGTAGCGGCTCTTGGCGCGAGCGTCCTTGGCGTTGAACTGGATGACCTTGCCCAGGTACATGGCGTTGGCGCAACCGTGGATGATGTGGTCGCCCTCAAAGGCGGCACCGGTCTTGTGAGCCATGGAGTGGACAATGCCCAGCAGACCCGAGGAGAAGGCGATGCCGGCGATGCACTGGGCGTCGTGCATGTGCTGGCGGGCCTCATGATCGCCCTGATAGGACTTGGGCAGCCACTCGACGATCTCGCGGATAGCATGCAGGGCGTTGGCGTCGGTGTACATGGAACCAGCGGTGGAGACGTAGGCCTCGATGGCGTGAGTCAGAGCGTCCATACCGGTGTGAGCGCACAGCTTGGCGGGCATGGTGTAGGTGAGCTCGGGGTCGACGATGGCGACATCAGGGGTGATGTTGAAGTCGGCCAGCGGGTACTTGATGCCCTTGGCGTAGTCGGTGATGACGGAGAACGCGGTTACCTCGGTAGCGGTGCCGGAGGTAGAGGAGATGGCGCAGAAGTGAGCCTTCTGACGGAGCTCCGGGAAGGAGAACGGGACGACTGCCTCCTCGAAGGTCTCCTCGGGATACTCGTAGAACAGCCACATAGCCTTAGCGGCATCGATGGGCGAGCCACCGCCAATGGCGATAATCCAGTCGGGCTGGAACTCGGTCATGGCCTCGGCGCCCTTCATGACCGTCTCGACGGACGGATCGGACTCGACGCCCTCGAACAACTTGACCTCGAAACCGGCCTCCTTGAGGTCGGCCTCGACGTCCTGCAAAAAACCGCCGCGGCGCATGGAGCCGCCGCCGGTCACGATGATGGCCTTGCTGCCCTTGAGGTTCTTCACCTCGTGGCGAGCGCCCTCACCAAAGTACAGATCGCGAGGATTGGTAAAACGTCCCATACTGTGCCTCCTAAACAAGCCCCTCTTAGACTTGCGTATATAACGGAGCACCCGATTGGCTCCGTTAGGACCGTTTTGCGCGTTGCCGGCGATGACAATGCGCGATGTCTAAACGTCTCAACGCTCAGACAAATATTATTTTACCGTTCTGGTTGGTCAGTTATTTACCGAAAGCCGACAATGATGAAACGTTTTTTCTATCCCTGAAGACCCTTATGCGGCATTCATACTCCCAAGCTGGGCAAACGTTTTATCAAGGTTGACCACATATCCAGGGCAGGACTGTGCCCCTCCAAAAGACACACCGTTCGCCGCCAAAAATCGACCGTTTGCGGCACCGTGATACCACTCGGTCGTCCAAGGTGCCGACATTTGTGCGACATCCGTCTTCGTGGTGCAAAGGTGCATGTCCAAGTGCGGCACTCCCAATGTGCCTCATGCGGGTAAACTAGAACCTTATATAGAGACATTTGAACCCTAACCGCAGCAAAGGAGGCCCCATGGCATTCGATCCCATTCAAGAAGATTGCCATCGCCTCGTTCTTGAGGCCTTGCGCCGCGACAATATCCCGCTCACCGACGGCCCTGCCGTAGAGCGTCTGATGGAACAATTCACCCGCAACCCCGCGCCGCTCATCGTGCACGACCGCGACCGCGCCGGACATCTGATTGCCAAGGTAGTCGAGGCTGTCGACTACCGCATTCCCTTTATCCCTGACGATACCCAGGCAGAGCAAGAAGAGGCCGCTGCCGAAAACATGCTTTGCGAGGCAGCCGCACTCGACCCGACCAACTGGGACGCTCAGCGCATGTTGACCGCCCTCACCGCTAACTCCAACGAGGAGTACGTACAGTACTTGGTATCCAAGTGCGATGAAGTCGAGCACGACCTGGCACTCAAGATCGCCTCGGCGCAGGACCCCTACGAGCGCGAGGCCGCAGGCGACCTTACACGCCGCCCCTACCTGCGCTGGCTTGCCGCCCTTGCGTCGCGCGCCCTCATTAGCGGCCGTTACCGCCTGTCGCTCGAAACCGCAAACCGCAGCCTGGACTTTGCCCCCAACGATCCGGCCGGTGTCCGCCACACTGCGATGCTCGCCATGGCAAAACTCGAATACCCCGCCGAGGAGCTCAAACGCTTTCGCTCTGCCCACTCCGTCCCCTATCTTGCCAACACGCCGCTGCGTCGTCGTCCCAAGGACGCGGAGCGCGACTTAGACCCGTGGACACTCATCGCGCTGATGAGCGCTGCCTGGCGCGAGCTGGACTACGAGGGCGCCGAGCACTACTTGCGCATCCTTGCGCGCTCGTGCCCGCACGCAGCCGAGGCGCTTTACTTTCAAACCGAGTTTCCCGATGGCGTCTATGCCCGCGTCAACGTGGGCGTGGGCTCCACCGACGAGCTTGTCCTTGCGCTGTCCGAAGCGACGCCGGTACTGCAGGAGGGCTTGGGCGCCCCCGACAACGCCAGCTTTGCCGCCTGGGTCGCCACCAACGATATCGTGCGTTCCCAGATTGACGAGCGCATCCTGCGGGCGGCCGAGCAGGGCTTGCCGTTTAAGGGAGGAGACCTCTAATGGATCCGAGCGTCTACATCCCCGCCTACCTGGAGCGCGCCTACGTTGCGTCGCACCCCGAACTCACCGATGCAGCACGCGATCTTGTCCATAACGACGTAAGCGTCAACCCTCATAAGTATGCGCAGACCGAGCATGCCCAGGCACTGCTTTCCTATGCCGGTGTTCACCGCCACCTGCTCGACGAGCTCCATCGTATCGAGGATATGGGCAGCGATGAGGAGTTTGAGCAGACGCGCAACCGCCTGTTCGACGATATGCGCGATGAGCTGCTCAAGATCGTCCGCGTCGATGCGTATGTCTTCGATGCCCAGCTGCTTGCCATCATTTTGGCGGACACGCCCGTCGACGCCTGCCTGGGCGACCTGATGAAGCTCGAGGCGACCACAGCCGATTACTTACGGCAAAGCGTGCCCGGATTCGATATGGAGGCCCCGCACTACTGGACCAACAAGGTGCTGGCAGACGGCGTGACGGCGGCCGATCTCACCGTGAGCGAGCCGGCGCTTATCGGGTGGCTCCACACGCTCGAGGCCATCTCGCAGCTGTGCATGGCGAGCGCTCGCTACCGTGCTGCCGTCAACTATTCTCGCCGTGTTCTTAAGGCGGAAGGCTATCCCACCCGAGCTGCCGGCACCGTGCTACTCGCCCTCGCTCGTCTGGAAGACGAGGACGGTTTTTTTGCCCTGGCCCACCAGCTCGAGGAACAGATGGGGGCCGATGCCCTCGAGAACTCCCCCTGGTACCTACTCGCCCGCACGATCCTGCTGTTCAAAACAAACAAGATGCGCCCGGCGACACGCGCCCTGCGTGAGTTTGCCAACCGCTGCGAGGGCGGCGCGTTCTTTTTGCTGAACCCCATGTATCAGACGCCGTACCTTCCCTGCCGGCCCGAGCCGCACGACCCCTGGGACCTTTCGCACCAGGCAGTTTGGGAGGCCGACGGTATCATCTCGGATACTCCCGACTTTGCCCCCTGGGCCAACGCTTGCGAAGACGTATCGCAGCTTGCCCAGGAATTTGCGCGCCGTTATGGCTTTTAACGGCACGATCGCCACGACCATGTCATTCACGTTAGGAACGGCTTCATGAACTTCCGCTCATCTCTCGCCTGCACTTCGAGCGATATCGCCCGCTGGGGGCTGCGCTCCATCCTTAAGCGCCAGGGCGGCGTACTCCCCGGCCGCATCGCCATGAAGATCGACCCCGAGCTGCTAAGCGACCTCGCGAGCCTTGTCGACCGCAGCGTGGTGGTCACCGGCACCAACGGTAAGACCACCACCTCCAACCTCATCGCCGACGCCGTTGCCGCCAGCGGCGCCACCGTGGTATGCAACCGCGCCGGCAACAACATGGAGCCGGGCGTGGTGGGTGCCCTGCTCGAGGGCCGCAGCGATCTTAAGCGTGCCGACAGCAGCAAGCGCGTAGGCGTCTTTGAGTGCGACGAGCTCTACACGGTGCGCGTCTTGCCCAAGCTCAAGCCAACGTACTTTGTGCTGCTCAACCTGTTCCGCGACCAGCTGGACCGCTACGGCGAGATCGACCACACCCAGGACGTCATAGCCCACGCGTTGGAGCTTTCGCCGGCAACGACGCTCATCTATAACGCCGACGACCCGCTCTGCGCCTCGATCGCCGCACGCGTCCCCAATGTGAGCATCGCCTTTGGCATCGACGGCGCCACGGGCACCGAGTCCGATCGCATTAGCGACTCGCGTTTTTGCTCGCAATGCAACGCGCCGCTGGAGTACGACTATGTGCAGTACGGCCAGCTCGGCGCCTATCATTGTCCTTCGTGCGGTTGGGGTCGCCCCGCGCTGGTCCGTCGCGTGACAGGCGTTGAGCTCGGCTGCGACGGCTACGGCTTTGACCTGGCCTTTGGACCCGAGGCAAAAGCGCCCGCAACGCACATCGCCACACGCTACAACGGCCTGTACATGGTCTACAACGTTGCCGCCGCCTTCTTTGCGGCGCGCGAGTTGGGCGTGGACGCAGCGCATCTGCAGCCCACGCTCGATGCCTACGTCCCCGCCGGCGGACGCATGGGCCGCTGGGAGATTGCCGGCCGTACCGTCGAGGCAAACCTGGCCAAAAATCCCGTAGGCTTCGATCGCCAGATCCAGTCCATTAAAACGGCAGGCGGCAGGCTATGCGCCTTCTTCCTGAATGACAACGACGCCGACGGCCACGATGTCTCGTGGATCTACGACGTCGACTTCGAGCGCATCGCCGATACCCCAGGGCTTGTCGCCTTTGCCGGGGGTACGCGCGCGCACGACATGCAGGTGCGCCTGAAATACGCCGGCATCGACGCCGCCATCATCTCGAATATCGAGCAGGCGATCGGCGCCGTGGCAGATGAGGCCGCCGATGACACCTTCTGCGCCGTCGCCAATTACACGGCATTCCCGCCGCTGGTCAAAGAGCTCGACGGACTTAAAGACGCCGATGCGAGCTCGGTTGCCTCCTGCGCCGTAACACGCACCGATGGCAGCGCCGTCCCCACCGATATTGCGCCGGTCGAGCTTCCGCGCCCGCTGCGCATCGTCTATCTGTATCCCGATGCCCTCAACCTCTATGGCGACGGCGGCAACGTCATCGCCCTCGAGCGCCGCTGCGCCTGGCGCGGCATTCCCGCGTGCGTGGACGAGGTCCGCATGGGCGAGACGCTCGATCTTACCGACGCCGACATCGTCATGATGGGCGGCGGTGCCGACCGCGATCAGTTGGCTGTGGCACACGAGCTGCTCGCTCAAAAGGACAAGGTTGCGACATATGTTGAGGACGGCGGCTCGTTGCTCGCTATCTGCGGCAGCTATCAGCTGCTCGGTCGTTCGTACTATATGGGCGAGAATCGCATCGAGGGTCTAGGTGTCATCGCCGCCGAGACCGTGCGCGGCTCCGACCGCCTGATAGGCAACGTCGCCGTCAAGACCGACCTGGCACCCGAGCCCTTTGTGGGGTTCGAGAACCACGGCGGCCGCACCCTGCTCGATGCAGAGGCCACGCCGCTCGGAACATCTGTCGTCACGGGCACCGGCAACAACGGCGACGATGGCTTTGAGGGCCTCATCTACAAGGGCGTCATCGGCACGTACCTACACGGACCGGCACTGCCCAAGAACCCCGAGCTCGCCGACTGGCTCATCGCCCATGCCCTCGAGCGCCGTGGCGATGCACAGGCCGCCGCCCTGCTGCCGCTCAAGCCCCTCGACGACACCTACGAGCACGCCGCCCACGACGCCGCGATGAAGCTCCTCCCCTAACGCCCCGCCACCACAAAGGGACAGGCATCTTTGTGGTGGTTTTGACCCGTCCCAGCGGTTTGTCTCAATCTGTAACATCTAGACCGCCAAAGGTCGTCTTACTGTTACAGATTGAGACGTTCGTCCCGACGCCTGCATTTTGTCTCAATCTGTAACAGATAAGGCCGATTTACCCGCCCAGATGTTATAGATTGAGATTTTTGAAGATCGGGGGGAGAGGGCCAGCTCCTGTGTGGTGGTTTTCCAGTTTGCCAACGATATACGCGCCGACAAAAAAGTCTGCTATACTCTTTCCCGCTGTCCCCATCGTCTAGCGGCCAAGGACGCCACCCTTTCAAGGTGGATATCGCGGGTTCGAATCCCGCTGGGGGCACCATTTGAAACGAGAAGCCCGTTACCCCCACGGTGACGGGCTTTTTTCTACCCCAACGCCGGGATTCGAACCCGACAGGGTGCGGAGCTGAGGAAACGCGAAGCGTTTTCCAGCGCAGCACGCAAGGAGCGAAGCGACGCAGCGAAGGCGGGCGGCGCCAGCCGCACGCGGATATCCCGCTGGGGG
>NZ_JBQKFA010000016.1:0-19405 GCF_052121015.1 Collinsella sp. LCP19S3_F2 | reverse complement strand
TGCGGAGCTGAGGAAACGCGAAGCGTTTTCCAGCGCAGCACGCAAGGAGCGAAGCGACGCAGCGAAGGCGGGCGGCGCCAGCCGCACGCGGATATCCCGCTGGGGGCACCACAGAATCTGAGAAGCCCGTTACCAATTCAGTAGTGGGCTTTTTGTTACCGATATGCCGGAATTCGAACCCGGCAGGGTGCGGAGCTGAGGAAACGCGAAGCGTTTTCCAGCGCAGCACGCAAGGAGCGAAGCGACGCAGCGAAGGCGGGCGGCGCCAGCCGCACGCGGATATCCCGCTGGGGGCACCATTTGAAACGAGAAGCCCGTTACCCCCGCGGTGGCGGGCTTTTTTCTACCCCAACGCCGGGATTCGAACCCGACAGGGTGCGGACCCCGGCAAATCGGCGGCAAAACGGACTCCAAAGCGTCCTTCGCAATCAAAAAGCCAGGGCCCGCGCGATGCGGACCCCGGCTTAATACCGTGACGATATGTTGGCTATGCCCTACACGTAGAACAGAATGTCGTCGTAGGTCGGGACCGGCCAGTAGTCGGCGGCCACGATCTCCTCCATGGCATCCACGGCGGCACGCAGCGTATCCATAGCGGGAACGACCTCGTGTGCATACACATTGGCCTGCTCCTGGCCATCGAGAGCCTCGGCCTTCTGATGCACGGCGTCGAGCGCCTTGATGGAGTCGTTGATGGCGGTGATACCGTTGCAGAGCTTGTTGAGCGTGTTCTGCTCGCACTGCATGGCGGCCTCAGCACCGGCGGCACGAATTGTCTCAAGGCCCTTAGCGACCTTGGTGGCATAGGCGGTAATGACCGGACGATAGGTACGACGTGCCTCGCGAATCATCGTGGTAGCCTCGATGTTCATGAGCTTGTTGTACTTCTCGAGCTTGCAGTCGTAGCGGCACTGAGCCTCGGCCTTGGTCAGAACGCCCGTCTCCTCAAAGAGCGCGATAGCCTTATCGGAAACAAAGGCGGGAAGAGCGTCGGCCGTGGTCTTGTTGTTGGCAAGGCCGCGTTTCTCGGCCTCGATGGGCCACTCGTCGGAGTAACCGTCGCCGGAGAACAGGATGCGCTGGTGATCGGTCAGCACCTTCTTACAGTACTCGAGCGCGGCGTCCTGGAACTTATCCTCGGGCGTACCCTCGAGTGCATCGGCGAAGGACTTGAGCGACTTGGCCACGGCGGCATCGAGCACCAGGTTGGAGTCGGAGACGTTCTGCTCGGAGCCGCAGGCACGGAACTCGAACTTGTTGCCGGTGAAGGCGAACGGAGAGGTGCGGTTGCGGTCGGTGTTGTCCTGCATCAGCTTGGGCAGGGTATCGGCGCCCAGGTCGAGCACGCCGCGCGTGGCATGGACGGAAGCCTTGCCATCGATGATCTTCTCGACGACCTCGGTAAGCTGGTCGCCCAGGAAGATGGACATAATCGCCGGAGGAGCCTCGTTGGCGCCCAGACGATGGTCGTTGCCGGCCGAGGCAACGGAGGCACGCAGGAGCTCCTGATAGTTATCGACGGCCTCGATCACCGCGGTGAGGAAGACGATGAACTGCAGGTTGTCGAGCGGGGTGTCGCCCGGATCGAGCAGATTCTCGGACTCGGTGCCAAGCGACCAGTTATTGTGCTTGCCCGAACCGTTGATGCCCTCGAAGGGCTTCTCGTGCAGCAGGCAGACCAAATCGTGGCGGGAGGCGATGAGCTTCATCTTCTCCATCATGACCAGATTCTGGTCGATAGCCTCGTTGACCTCGCCATAGACGGGGGCGAGCTCATGCTGGCAGGGAGCGACCTCGTTGTGTTTGGTCTTGGCGGGAATGCCAAGCGCCCACAGCTCATCGTCCAGGTCCTTCATATAGGCCGAGACGGTGGGGCGGATAGCGCCAAAGTAGTGCTCCTCGAGCTCCTGGCCCTTACAGGGAGCAGCACCAAAGAGGGTGCGGCCGGTGATGACCAGGTCCCTGCGCTTGCGGTAAGCGTCCTTCTTGATCAGGAAGTACTCCTGCTCATCGCCCACGGAAGGAACGACCTTCTTGGGGGTCTTACCAAACAGCGCCAAAACGCGCTTGGCCTCACGCGAGAGCGCGGTCATGGAGCGCAGCAGCGGGGTCTTCTTGTCCAGGGCCTCGCCCGTGTAGGAGCAGAAAGCCGTGGGGATGCACAGGACATCGTCCTTGATAAAGGCGGGGCTGGTGGGATCCCAAGCGGTATAGCCGCGGGCCTCGAAGGTGGCACGCAGGCCGCCGTTGGGGAAGCTGGAGGCGTCCGGCTCGCCCTGGATGAGGTTCTTTCCCGTAAACTTGGTAATAGCGGTGCCGTCGTGGTTGGGTTCGAGGAAGCTGTCGTGCTTCTCGGAAGTAATGCCCGAAAGCGGCTGGAACCAGTGCGCGTAGTGCGTCGCGCCCTTGGAGATGGCCCAAACCTTCATGGCATGGGCAACGGCGTTGGCCACATCCAGATCGAGCGGCTCACCGTCCTCGAGGGTTGCAGCAAGGCGTTTCCAAATGTCCTTGGGGAGGTAGTCCTTCATGACTTCCTCAGAGAACACCATGGTCCCGAAGCGGTCAGTAAGTTCGGCCATACGGAACTCCCTTCGTATCGGCACCGCGTGAGAAGCGGTGTTGATTACTAACGAACGAGTCATAGCTTAGACTCGCCGTGTTTCCGCGACATTACCGTTATGTTGCCGTCGCGAAACTAATCAATGAGGTTACCGCATCGCGGCAATGTTGCCACCCTCAACAGTCAATCAACTGCATAAATTGCAGACCTCTCCACATGGTTTACGGGTAGTCTTTTTGGGACGGGGCTTTTTTAGCTGCCCTATTTAAATATGGTCTCAAGCTTTGGAGGCGCCGGATTGGGTAGCTAAAAAAGCCCCGTCCCAAAAAGACTACCCTGCGTACCTGGTTGATGGGGTAAAAAAGCTCCAAATTAGCTACGCTGTTATAGGGAATGCCGATAGCGAAACATCTTCGATTGATATTTCCAAATAGCGAGTAAAACTCCACCGTAGCGCAGCGGTGCTGTAGAATCCTTTCAACACATCACGCTAATGTATCTAAAGGAGCACGATATGCGCGTCGACGAGGTTTTTAAGCAGGCAGCATCCCAGGGCACCACGCCCGTTTCGTTTGAGATGTTCCCGCCCAAGGGCGAGCTTACCCTCGACACGGCTCGCGAGGTGGCTGGCAATCTGTGCAAGCTTTCGCCGAGCTTTGTCTCGGTCACCTGCTCGGCCGGCGGCTCGGGCAACGGCGCCACCACCGCCCCCATCGCGCATATGATTACGAGCGAATTCGATACGCCCTCGGTGGCGCACCTCACCTGCGTTGGCCGCACGCATGCCGATATCGCCGCCAAGATCGACGAATACCGCTCCGCCGGCGTAGAAAATGTGCTGGCCCTGCGTGGCGATCTTCCCGCCGGCGCGAGCGAGGACGACAAGCCCGCCTCGGACTACGCCTACGCCCGCGACCTCATCCCCGAGCTTGTCAACGCCGGCTTTTGCGTGGGCGCCGCAGCCTACCCCGAAGGCCACATTGCCTGTGAGAATCTCAACGCTTCGGTCGAATATCTCAAGCAAAAGCAGGACGCCGGCGCGAGTTTCTTTGTGACGCAGCTCTTTTTTGATAACGAGTGCTTCTACCGTTTTCGCGAGCTTGCCGACAAGGCCGGTATCACTGTGCCCATTACCGCAGGCATCATGCCGTTTATGGGCAAGTCGCAGATCAGCCGCATGGTCTTTATGTGCGGCGCGTCGCTGCCCTCCCCCGTCATCAAGATTCTCGCCAAGTACGAGAATGACCCCGAGAGCCTGCAGGCAGCCGGTGTAGATTATGCAGCCCGCCAGCTTTGCGACCTTAAGGAACACGGCGCCGACGGCCTGCACCTGTACACTATGAATCGTCCTGCGATCGCCGCAACCATTATGGAGCGCCTGGGGTAATGGAAAAACCGCACATCGATACAGCTTTTGGTGAAGTGCCGGCCGACCTTGCGTCGCCGGCGCTCTACCGTATCGATGATGCCCACCATCCCCGCGTCGATCGTACCGAGATGCTGCGGTATCTGGGTTACGGCGGCCAGCAGATTGAGCCCGAGCTGTCGCAGCGTATTGAGCTTGTGGTCGAGCGCCTTGAGCTGGACATTGAGCCCCGTGGCGTGCGCCGCGTATTTGCCGTCGATGCCATGGGCGTGGACGAGCAGGGAGAGCCCAGCATCCGTCTGGTTGGAACCAACGTTGAGCTGCGCGGTCGCGATATCTATCGACATCTCAAAGACGCCCGCTTTGCCGCGCTCATGGCATGCACCCTCGGCATGGACGCCGAGCGTCGTCTGCGCACCACGGGAGCCCAGCAGCCCCTAGAGGGAGCCGTGCTCGATGCCGCGTGCTCCGCCTATGTGGAAGCTGCCGTCGAGCAGATGGACCAGCAGGTCAAGGCTGCGGCCGCCGCACACGGACTCGCCGGTAACTGGCGCTTCAGTCCCGGCTACGGCGACTGCCCGCTTACGGCTCAGCGTTCAATCGTGGCTGCACTCAACGCCACGAGGCTCATCGGGCTTACCGTCACACCTACCAGCCTGCTCATGCCCACCAAGAGCGTGACCGCGGTGATCGGCCTGTTTGACGGCGAGGTCCACGACGCCCAGAGTCGCCCCACCTGCAATATCTGCCGCATGCGCGAGCACTGCCGCTTCCGCGCCGCCCACACCACCTGCTATTCCAGCCATTAGGAGCCCCCGATGTTTACTCCGCTTATCACTCATGATCTGGACGGCGCCGCGCTGGCGGCGCCCGTTGATGCTGCCCGCCGCAAGGGCGCCACGTACAAGACGCGCACGATCGACGACCTTTACATTAAGGACGATCGCCTGCGCGCCGCCATCGAGGGCACGGGGCACCTGCTGTTCGACGGCGGCATGGGCACCATGCTGCAGGCGGCCGGCATGAAGGCCGGCGCCCTGCCCGAGCTGCTCAACTTTGAGGAGCCCCAGGTCATTACCGATATTCAGCGTCAGTATGTCGAGGCCGGCTGCGATGTGATCACCGCCAACACCTTTGGCGCCAACGCCCACAAGCTCGACGGTGCCGCCACCGTGGCAGATGTCTTTGCCGCCGCTGTCGCCTGCGCCCGCGCGGCCGGTGCCCGCTACGTCGCCGGCGATATCGGCCCCATCGGTGCGCTGCTTCGCCCCTTGGGTACCCTCAGCTTCGACGAGGCCTATGACCTCTTTGCCGAGGAAGTGCGCGCTGGCGTCGACGCGGGTGTGGACCTCTTTATTATCGAGACCATGACCGACCTTGCCGAGATCAAGGCGGCGGTCCTTGCCTGCCGCGAGAACTCCGAGCTGCCCGTCTTTGCCACCATGACCTTTGAGGAGGACGGCCGTACCTTCCTGGGCACGAGTCCCGAGGTTGCCGCTATCACGCTCGACGCCATCGGCGCCGACGTCCTGGGCATCAACTGCAGCCAGGGACCGGCCGAGCTCCGAGGGCTCGCCGCACGCATGCTCACCGTTACCGACAAGCCCGTTATGGTGCAGGCCAACGCGGGACTCCCCCACGTGGACGACGACGGTAACACCGTCTTTGACATCCAGGCCCCCGAATACGCCAAGGCCGTCGCCGGCATGATCGCCGACGGCGTGAGCGTCGTGGGCGGTTGCTGCGGAACCACGCCGGCGCACATGGCAGCGCTGTGCACGCTTATCGATACCCACACGCCCAGTCCGCGCCACCGCAAGCCCAGCATGTCGGTCACAAGCGCCCAGACCGTGGTGGACCTCCCCTGTGACGGCCACAAGATCGCCGTCATCGGCGAGCGCATCAATCCCACCGGCAAAAAGCGCCTGCAGCAGGCCCTACGCGACGGCGACCTGGACTACGTCGTAAGCCAGGGCATCAGCCAGCAGGAGCAAGGCGCCGACATCCTGGACGTCAACGTGGGCCTGCCCGAGATCGACGAGGTCAAGATCATCCAACAGGTCACCGAGCAGCTCCAGGGTTCCACGCTGCTGCCGTTGCAAATCGACTCCACCGACCCCGCAGCCGTCGAGGCCGCCGTGCGCCGCTACGCCGGCAAGCCCATCATCAACTCGGTCAATGGCAAGCAGCAGATCATGGATGAGATCTTTCCGCTGGTCGCCCATTACGGCACCAACGTCGTCGGCCTCACGCTCGACGAAGGCGGCATTCCCGATACCGCCGAGGCTCGCTTCGCCATCGCCGAGCGCATCGTGGCCGAGGCCGCCCGCTACGGCATCGGACCGGACCGCATCCTCATCGACTGTCTGGTCATGACCGCCTCGACCAATCAACGCCAAGCCGAGCAGATTCTGCGCGCCATGTCCCTGTGTAAGGAGCGTCTGGGCGTCAAATGCGCGCTCGGCGTGTCGAACATCAGCTTTGGTCTGCCCGCCCGCCCGCTGCTGGGCTCGGTCTTTTTGGCTGCCGCTTTTGGCGCGGGTCTGGACGCCCCCATCATGAACCCGGGCTCCAAGCGCTTTATGGATACCGTCTACAGCTATCGCGTCTTGAGCGTTGAGGACGAGGGCTCAACCGGATACATCGAGCGCTACGCCGGCTGGACCGATCCGTACAAGATCGCCGCGAACCCGGCGGCGGCTCAGACAGTATCGACCGACACTGTGCCCGCCGCTGGCACCGCCGGCAACGACGACCCGATTCGTCGCATGGTCGTCTCGGGCCGCAAAGGCGAGATTGCGGCCGAGACCGAGCGTCTGCTGGCAGACCACGACGCCATGGACCTCATCAACAACCACTTTATCCCCGCCCTCGACGAGGTTGGCGTTCTCTTTGACCAGGGAAAGTTCTTCTTGCCGCAGCTCATGGCCTCGGCCGAGGCCGCGCGCGTGGGTTTTGACACCATCAAGCGCCTGATGCCCGCCGGCGAGATTGCCGACAAGGGCAAAATCTGCGTGGCCACCGTCAAAGGCGACATCCACGACATCGGTAAGAACATCGTCAAGATGCTGCTCGATAACTACGGCTATACCGTCTTTGACCTAGGCCGCGACGTCGACCCGCAGGAGGTGCTCAAGACCGTACGGGAGCGCGACATCAAGCTCGTCGGCCTCTCGGCGCTTATGACCACCACGGTCGTCGCTATGGAGGAGACCATCAAGTTGCTTCATGCCGAGGTGCCGGGCGTCAAGATCATCGTAGGCGGCGCCGTACTCACCCCCGAATACGCCAAGCAGATCGGCGCGGACTACTACGCCAAGGACGCCGCCGAAAGCGCTCGTATCGCCGAAGAGGTCTTTGGGCAGTAACACAACGGAAACAACCGAGCACCAAAACGTGCCGCATGCGCCACTTGGCACGTGTGGCACGTTAGAATAGACAAGACTATGCTCGTTTTGGCAGATAGGAGTGCAAGGATGGCGATCACGCCCGCAGAAATCGCGGAAACCCGCGGCATGGTTGAGGAGCAGAACCTCGACATCAGGACCATCACCATGGGTGTTTCGCTCATGGGTTGCGGCGACGAGAACCTCGAGCGCATGTGCACGAAGATCTACGACCACGTGACGCACACGGCTGAGCATCTGGTCGAGACCGCCGAGAACCTCGAGCGCGAGTACGGCATCCCCATTGTCAACAAGCGCGTTTCCGTCACCCCGGTGGCGCAGATCGCCGCGTGCTGCAAGGATGAGGACCTCACCCCCATCGCGCATGCCCTCGACCGCGCGGCCGAGACGCTCGGCATCGATTACCTGGGCGGCTTCTCCGCACTCGTCCAGAAGGGCATCGGCGACGCCGACCGCCGCGTCATCCAGTCCATCCCCCAGGCGCTTGCTACCACCAGCCGCGTCTGCTCCAGCGTCAACGTCGCCAGCCTGCGCGCCGGCATCAACATGGACGCCGTGCTCATGGCGGCTCAGACCATCATCGATGCCGCCAAGCTTACGGCAGATGAGGATTCCGTCGGTGCTTCCAAGTTTGTCTGCTTTGCCAACATGGTCGAGGACTCCCCGTTTATGGCGGGCGCCGTTCACGGCGGTGGCGAGGCCGACGCCGTCATCAACGTAGGCGTCTCGGGCCCCGGCGTTATGGCCGCAGCCCTGGAGAAGCTGCCCGATTCCGCATCGATGATGGAAGTCGCCGAAAAGATTAAGCAGACCGCCTTTAAGATCACCCGTGCCGGCGAGCTCATGAGTCGCGAGGCTGCCCGTCGCCTAGGTGTCGAGAAGGGCATTGTCGACCTGTCGCTAGCGCCTACGCCTGCCGTCGGCGACTCCGTCGCGCGCATCCTCGAGATCATCGGCGTGGGCACCTGCGGTGGCCCCGGCACGACCTGCGCGCTCGCCATGCTCAACGATGCCGTCAAGAAAGGCGGCGTCATGGCCAGCTCCAGCGTGGGCGGCCTCTCGGGCGCCTTTATCCCCGTGTCCGAGGACGCCGGCATGATCGCCGCCGTCGAGGCCGGCGCGCTTTCGCTCGAGAAGCTCGAGGCCATGACCTGCGTGTGCTCCGTTGGCCTGGACATGATCGCCATTCCCGGCGACACCCCGGTCGAGACTATCGCCGGCATTATCGCCGACGAGATGGCCATCGGCGTCATCAACAATAAGACCACGGCCGTGCGCGTGATCCCCGCCATCGGCAAGGGCGTGGGCGACTGCGTCGAGTATGGCGGCCTGTTTGGCCGTGCGCCCATCATGCCGGTGAACCCCAACGCCGGCACCGTGCTTGCCCACCGCGGTGGACGCTTCCCGGCGCCGCTGAACTCGCTCAAGAACTAGCTGAGGGGGACTGGCGAGGAGCCCCGGTGAGGGCAAATATATAAGGTCGCCTGCTCGGACAGTCCTGACTCGCACGGAGAGCACATTAAGTGCTCTCCGGCTCGTGCGGAACTCGCGATCGACCTTATATATTTGCCCTCACCGGGGCTCCCGCACAACGGGACCTCAGTTGGGTTCTATCCCGGTTGCAGTTGCTTCGCTCCTGCACCACTTGGCTGGTGCGGCGGTTTGGCGTTGGAACGGTTCTTTTTCTGATATATGCTTGTTGCGGCTCTTCTTTTGGGAGGGGCCGCTTTTTTGTTGTAAGGGGGATGGCCCGTGGCTGATGGTGTAATTCAATCTGAGCTTCTTTCTGCGGATTGGAATGGCGAATGGATGCGTCTACAGGCTGCTCGGCGGCGGGCTGATGATTCTTTTGAGTGGGACAAACGTGCTCGGCATTTTCGTCCACTGGAGACTGCCCCCTACGCCCGAGATTTTATAAAGCTGCTGGCGCTTGAGCCCGGCGAGTCGGTGCTCGATATGGGGTGTGGGGCTGGGTCGATTGCTGTTCCGCTTGCTCAGGCTGGACATCCCGTGATTGCCGCTGATTTTTCCCCTGCTATGTTGGGCACGCTTGATGCTGGCATTGAGTACTATGGGCTCGAGGATCGCATTACACCGCTTGAGCTTGCTTGGGATGATGACTGGGATTTGGTTGGACCGGTCGCGAAAGCGGTAGATGTTGCCTTTGCGAGTCGCTCGGTTACTACGAACGACCTAAAAGGCGCGCTTGCCAAGCTCGACCGTACGGCTCGGCGGCGCTGTGCTGTCACGATGGTCGCCAACTCCAGCCCGCGCTATGACCTGCACGTGATGAATGCCATCGGCGCCTCGGTTACCCGCAGCAATGGTTTTGTGTACGCCTTTAACATCCTTATTCAGATGGGTGCACTACCGCAGGTCACGTATTTTGAATCGCCCCGTCGTGACACCTTCGATAGCCTCGAGGCCGGCGTGGCGGACCTCTCCCGTATGCTCGAGCATGGCAACGAGGATAAGATCAATCGTCTGCGCGACTATATCGCCCAACATATGATCGAGAATCCCCATGCCGGCAAGCCGGGATCCAAGGGCGTGCCGCAGGGACGTTACATGCTCGACCACATCCGCAAGGTCCGATGGGCGTTCATTGCCTGGGAGCCGGTCTCTGCGCCCCGACCGTAGCCCATCTAAAGTATGCATCGTCTACCCGCCCGGCATCCGCATTCTTTGCGAACTGGCAAACGCGCTCCACACCGCGCCGTTCCTGCGCTATCGTGGGACAGCTCACGTAGATTAAGGCCCCATCGCGGGGCGCCCCATACATAGAAAGCGAGATCCCATGGCACTGACAGGAGCCCAGGTCAAGCAGCTTCGCAGCATGGCCCATCACCTCAACCCCGCCATCATCATCGGTAAGTCCGATGTCAACGAGGGTACCGTCGAGCAGACGGCCGCCTACCTGGAAAAGCACGAGCTCGTTAAGTGCTCCGTGCTGGACGGCTCCAGCCTTTCTGCCCGCGAGGCCGCCGAGGAACTCGCCGAGCGCTGCCACGCCGACGTCGTTCAGGTTATCGGCCGCAAGTTCTCGCTGTATCGAGAGTCCTCGCGCAAGGATATCGAGAAGATCAAGCTTGTCTAAGGGCCGATCGGTTCACACAGAGCAAGCCTGCGGGCGTCCGAATGATGCGGGTGCCCGTTTTTTATCGCTCAATGAACGGTCGGTTGACCCTGCTTTCGACCAAACGCTCGTAGAGACGCTTGGTCTCGGGCTCGGGAACGCCTGCGACCTGTTCCTTAAGATGATGGATATGCCCGCTATAGAGCTCGACGATATCGCGGCGTCTCCCCGCCGCTCCGTACACGCGCATGGCGCATCGCACCATGTCCTCGCGTGCGGTCTCCTGACGTAGCCCCGCTTCTACCAGCCAGATTGCCGACTGCAGGTCGTTTTCTTCCAAGGCAGCGCTTGCTCCCACAATCATGCAGTCGATAAACTTCGACTGCATGATGCGGCGCATGCGCAAAAAGTACGTCGGATTGCAACCGTTGGGGATATACAGCGGTCCGGTATAGAGCTGTTCGATCTTAAGACACAGCTCGACCAGGTGAGGCCCACGCACTCTTGTGCGATTACCCAAAATCTCGCGGCTTATCTGCTCAAATAGCTTCACATCGGTCTTAACGTAATCCCTGTTGAGGCCAAGGCAGTCGTTTTGAATCAGGACGCACGACTTGCCATCTGGCGTGGGTCCCAAAGCGGATCGTAAGCGTGACACAGTCGAATACAAGTTGTTACGGGCGCTACTGTACTCGGCATGTGGCCACAGTTCCATAGCCAAGGTCTCGCGATCGACAAACGAATCGATACCCAACGCAAGCCGCTCGGCAAGCGTTGCCGCTTTCTTACGACGCCACATCTTGTCTGTGATGGGAAATCCGTCGCGCTCGGCACGAAACGCGCCAAACATGCGAATCTCGATATGATCGATAGCGTCGACGGGTTCGACCTCGCCGACCTGGAACAGCCGCTCGCTCTCTCCCTCCAAATCGTCGCGCAGCGAATATCGCGATAACTCACGCACCGGGAGCTTCTTTCGAATCTTGGCAGCAGGCTCGCCCAGGCAATGCATCGCAAGGCGTGCAAACAGCCGATACGCTGGCTCCAGAATCCCAGAACGATTCATAGACATCCAGGCGGCAAGATCGCTGTCACGGCCCGCAGACGCCAAATGCAGCGCTACGACCCAAGCCTCCGCGCCGCCGACTTGTGTCCGACTTAGGTCGAGCAGCTCTGCCTCTTCTCGTACCGACACCATCGACGTATTGCGAAGGCTTGATGCACGCTCCAACAGCAACGCGTTGTCGCGCATGTATGCGATCGACTCGTCAGCAAGCTTGAGTACCTGGACCGCGCGGAACTTCGCGTTGACCGGGCGTCCCTCGGCGAGCGCCTGCCAGCCTTCGAGTAGCAGGCCAAACAGCTGGATTTGATTGTCACGCACGCGCACGGCAAAGCGATCGAGCTCATTAAACGCCGTATCGTCAGTCATTGGCAGGCCTGCAAGCAGACGCCGTGCCGCCAGCACCATACGCACCCAGACAGCCGGTGCCTTAAGCCCACGAGCATCGAGTGCCTCCCGTGTCCGAGACATCTCGTCGTCACGCTCATCGATTCCCATAAAGGACCCATCGAAGAGCTCCACCAACATCCGATCTGCCCGTATGAGAATCTCTGCAATATCGAGTTCGCAATCATATACCTTGTTCGCCTTGAGTCCCGTAAGTGCTGCGCCGTCTTTCGCCTGTTCGGTCAGCCGGCTCTTAACCTCGATATGCGCCGACAGCATATCGAGCGCAGCACAAGATGCCTCATTTTTTGGAAGAGCAGGATTGGCTGGAAGCCCAAGCTCGCAATCTCCATAACAGACGACCGTAAGCACCTGGGCGACTTTCCAAGAAACCAAATCAATCTCGCGGACCGACTGTGCGCTCGCATGTTCGACAATCGAGGCCATATACCGGGCCAGTTTAGTATTCGAAACGCTTACCGCCGCCAAATAGACACCAAGTGCCTCGGTGGGCGTCGGCTCCAACGCGGGCTTGTCGGCATCCGTCGTCCTCAGTACCGCGCGACAGACATCCCCTCCATGCCCAGTCAGAGCCAAATCGACACCATACTGTCCAGCAAGCTCAAGGACGGCATCGCGATCCAAAAAGGCATCTGCCAAATCCATCGCAGCATCGCATCGGCCCGCCTTGAGCAGAATGCGTGCCGCGCGCATAACGAGCTCTGGACGAATTTCCGCAACCATTTTTCGTAATCTCAGGCGCGCGTTATCCTCGGTGCCCATACACGTAAAGCTTCGGTCGACCGGATCGACACCAAAAATCGGATAATCACGAACAAGATAGGACTGATCGATCATGGAAAGCCTGACACCGCATGCCTCAAGTTCCGCAATCTTGCCCTCGCCCATCAGGGCCATCACGCACGCCACGTTAAATAGGGCGCCGTTATCGATTGATGCCATATCGGCAAGTGCTGCACCGTATACGTTGACAATCTCGTTTTCGAGCAAGCTGGCAACGTCGCCCTCTCCGTACAGCCCCGTCTGCATAGCCGAAACCAACTCGGGAACACCCTGTGTGAGCTGGTAAAAATCGAGCGACGTGCTAATCGAGAACGCCGATGCCCAAGCCGAATACTCATAGGCATGCACCTTGAGCATCTGCGCATTGATCTTGACCGAGTCACCCAGCCCGCGAATCAACTGGCGATTTGAGGGACGGCAGGTGACAAAGACCCCGATCCCCATAGTGCGCAGGCCTCGAATTCGATCGATAAGCTCCTCGGTATCTTGCTGATCGAGGTTGGGGACGTTATCGATCGCAATCAACGATCGCGGTTTGTCCTCAAGTTCATCTGTGACCACTTCGAGCTGTATAAACACCTCGCGGGCAATCGCGCGGTCAGCCTCGATGATTCGTACCAGACCGCGCGTCGGGTCGCTTTTGACTTCCTGAGTGTACTGAAGCAATATCGATGTTTTCCCAAACCCATCTGGTGCATAGAGCAACACAATGCCCGCCTTGCGGCCCTTGACAATCAACTCGCTCATCAGGCGATCACGTCGGACCATATAACCTGTGCCCAATGGCGCCAATTCGAGATCGTCCGTATCGTTCAGCCCGTTCATCATGCTCGCTCCTTACCTCGGCCACATGGACACCGTAATCGCAAGACAGCCCAAGCCATCCCGTAAATCGAACGACGCAGAGTTTTAGGTTGTCTTTCGGTTCGCATTTGGCAAGTTTTTGTTCAGCGAGCGCCGATTGAAACTTTTCCCCCAACCAACCGGTCTTTGCGCAGGTCAATGCGCTTGCCAGCATGTCCCACTCATTTGGCAGTGTAACGCAATGGGGCTTGTAATATTTTGTTGCGCAACTCGCCTACGCGCTGCTACCGTTTGCGACTCATTAGTAGCATATTTGAATAGAATATGCTAGAGAATGCATCACACTATACGAGGCACCACCGTCAAGCTTTTGGCAAGCTAATGTTATGCACACCATAAAGCCCGCGCTCATTCTGATTCCGCTGGCAGATATTGCGGACGGACGCAGCATAGGAGCCCATGAGTCTATAAGCTAGCCGCCATCCCACATATGCATAATAAAAAAGGCCCCCGCAGAACGGGAGCCTGTAACAAAGTAATAACAAATCGCTCGGATTGTACTACTCGCAGAGCGAAAGGGCAGCCTCGTCGGCAACGACGACGCAGTTGGTGTGCAGCTGCAGGATCGAAGCCGGGCACTCGGGCGTAACCGGGCCATAGCACATATCGTGAACAGCCTGAGCCTTGGCCTCGCCGTTGGCGACGACCAGGATCATGCGGGCATACATGATGGTCTGGGTACCCATGGTGTAAGCCTGGCGGGGAACGTCGTCGATGCTATCGAACAGGCGGCTGTTGGCCTGAATGGTGCTCTCGGTGAGGTCGACGCAGTGCGTACCCTTGGAGAAGTGGTCATCGGGCTCGTTGAAGCCAATATGACCGTTATTACCAATGCCGAGCAGCTGCAGATCCGGGTAACCGGCGGCAGCGACGAGCTTATCGTACTCGGAGCAGGCAGCGGCGGCATCGGGGTTGGAGCCATCGGGCACGTGCGTGTTATTCAGATCGACGTTGATGTGATCGAAGAAGTTCTCGCGCATGAAGTAGTGATAGCTCTGGGGATCATCGTGCGAAAGGCCGCGATACTCGTCCAGGTTATAGGTGCTGACCTCGGAGAAGTCAATATCGCCCTTCTTGTACCAATCGGCGAGCTGCTTGTAGGCGCCAATCGGAGTGGAGCCGGTGGCAAGACCGAGCACGCAATCGGGCTTAAGGATAACCTGCGCCGAGATGATATTGGCGGCCTTGCGGCTCATATCCTCGTAGTCTTTAGCTTTAATGATCTTCATTACGCATCCTTTCTCGTAGAAGAGAGGCAAGGCTCCCCTTACAAGCACTTGCCCGCGGCCTGCGTCGGCCGCAACCAACGTGTGCGGCCACCAGGGCGAGGTCGCGTAATGTATGTATCTCGTGTCTAGCCGCGTCGAGGCCCCTGCCCGTCCACGGTGACCCGAAGCCTTTTAGCCTCGGACATTTTTCATCTTGCCACGAAGGGCGCCCTCTTTCAAGGGCGCCCTCCGTAAACGTGTTTGAATTGTAGGCCAAAGGGCAAGCGAACGAGTTAGCGCTCGCGAGCGACGATGAGCTGATCCATCTCCTCGACATGCTCGCCGACGGAGCCCTTGATGCTCGAGAACTCAACAGAGTTGCACACCAAAATGGGAACCGTCACATCGTAGCCCTCGGCCTCGATTGCCTCGCGTTCAAACTCGATAAGCACATCGCCCTTATGGACGATATCGCCCACCTGTGCATGCACGGTAAAGTGTTTGCCCTCAAGCTGAACGGTATCGAGTCCAACGTGGATTAAAACATCCAAGCCATCGACCGTGTTGAGCGCAACGGCGTGTCCCGTTGGAAAAATCGCCTCGATCTTGGCATCCGCAGGTGCAATCACGCGCGTGCCCGTAGGCCGAATGGCAACGCCTTGGCCCAAAAGGCCAGTGGCAAACGTCTGGTCGTTAACCTCGGAAAGCGGAATGACATCGCCCGAGATGGGAGCATCCAGCGTAAGGACCCGACCACGCATACCAAAAGACCTTAGGACTTTAGTGAACATGCTCCCCCTTGGACATACCAATAATCAAAACCAGTTTTAGTAGTTTACCACTTGGCATTGGTTTTTGACCATTAGGGAAGTTCGCGCTTGACAACCTCGACGATGTCGTCAACGACGCGCTGAGTCAGCTCGTGCGTCTCGGCCTCGGCCATCACGCGAACCAGCGGCTCGGTACCGCTCGGGCGCACCAGAATGCGGCCGCGACCGTTAAGCTCCTTCTCGGCGGCAGCGACAGCGTCCCAAATGGGCTGGCAATCGTCCAGACCGGCCTTGTTGTCGGAATGCACGTTGACGAGCACCTGCGGGTACTTCTTCATGATGCCGGCGAGGTCGGTGAGGGTGCGGCCAGTGCGCTTGAGCACGGCCAGCAGCTGCAGCGCCGTCACCAGGCCATCGCCGGTGGTGTTGTGCTCCAGGAAGATGATGTGGCCGGACTGCTCGCCGCCGATAACGGCGCCGTCCGCGAGCATACGCTCCAGCACGTAGCGGTCGCCCACGGCGGTCTGCACCATCTCAAAGCCCTGTTCCTTCATAGCGATGGAAAAGCCCAAGTTGCACATAACGGTCGAGACGATCTCGGAGTTGGCGAGCTTGCCGCGAGCGGCGAGGTCAGAGCCGCAGATGGCCAGGATGTAGTCACCATCGATCTCGTTGCCCTCGCTGTCCACGAACAGCACGCGATCGGCATCACCGTCGTGGGCCAGGCCGATGTCGGCGTGGGTGCGCAGCACGAGCTCGCGCAGGGGCTCAAGATGAGTGGAGCCGCACTCGACATTGATGTCGGTGCCACAGCAGTCGGTATTGATGGCGTGTACCGTGGCGCCCAGACGCTGAAGCGCGGCAGGCGTGGTCTGGCAGGAAGCACCGTGACCGCAGTCAACGGCAACGACCAGGCCGTCGAGCTTAAGGCCGTCGAGGGTGCTGATAGCGTGGTCGACGTATGCTTTGCGAGCGTCCTTCATCTTGATGATGTGGCCCACACCAGCGCCGGTCGGCAGCGTGTCGGCAGCCATGGCCTCCTCGGACATGACCCAGGCGCTGATCTCTTCTTCAACGGCATCGGGAAGCTTCATGCCCTTGCTGCTAAAGAACTTGATGCCGTTAAACTCCGGCGGATTGTGCGAAGCGGAGATGACGATGCCGCCGTCGAGGTCGTTTTGGACGGTGAGCAGCGCCACGGCCGGCGTAGGGATAACGCCGCAGCAGTGCGGGCGACCGCCCTCGGCCATAATGCCAGCGGTCAGAGCGCTCTCGAGCATGGTGCCCGAAAGACGCGTGTCGCGGCCAACGCAAATGTCCGGACCGAGGAACTTGGTCGCCGCACGGCCAAGGCGAAACGCGAGGTCGCACGAGAGGTCGGCGTTGGCGACGCCACGGACGCCGTCGGTGCCAAAGATGTTCTGGGGCATAGGATCGCTCCTTCCCAAGTGGGCAAAACGCACTCGCCCACCCTAGTCGAAAAAGAAAAGCGGGACCCGCCGAGCAATCGGCAGGCCCCGCTTGTACATTGTATCTCGTAAGGAGATAAAACCTTAGCGCTTGGAGAACTGGGGAGCGCGGCGGGCCTTCTTGAGGCCGTACTTCTTGCGCTCGACCACGCGAGCATCGCGCGTAAGGAAACCGGCCTTCTTGAGGTCAGCACGGTAGTCGCCAGCGTTCAGAAGAGCGCGAGCGATGCCCAGGCGCAGAGCGCCGGACTGACCGGAGATGCCGCCGCCATCGCACAGAGCGATAACGTCGAACTGACCGGCGGTATCGGTCACCTTGAAGGGAGCAAGGGCGTTCTCAACGAGCTGATGACGGCCGAAATACTGCTCGGCGTCACGCTTGTTGATGGTCACCTTGCCGGTGCCGGGGACGAGACGGACGCGGGCGACGGCGTTCTTACGACGGCCGGTACCCTGGTAGACAACGGTGTTCTCAGCCATCTTTAAGCCTCCAGCTCAATCTTCGTGGGGTTCTGGGCAGCATGCGGATGCTCGGCACCAGCGTAGACCTTAAGCTTGGTCATCTGGGCACGGCCGAGGGTGGTCTTGGGCAGCATGCCGCGAACGGCGCGCTCGATGACCTTCTCCGGGTGCTTCTCCATAGCCTGGTGGAAGCTCTCAGCCTTGAGGCCGCCGTTGTAGCCGCTGTGGCGATAATAGGTCTTCGTGTCGGCCTTGTTACCGGTAAGCTGGACCTTATCGGCGTTGATGACGACAACGAAGTCGCCGCAGTCGCTGTTGGGCGTGAACTGGGGCTTGTTCTTACCGCGCAGAATCATTGCGATCTGGGTGGCAAGACGGCCCAGGACAGCACCATCGGCGTCGACGAGAACCCAGTTGCGCTGGACCTCGCCCTGCTTGGCGTAGTGAGTCGATTTCGAAATCACTTAGACTCCTCCATGTACAGTACGTGTTGTTACAGAGATTCACGGGGCTCTGCAAGTAACCCGTCCATATTACCCCGCTCGTCGCCCGAGTCAACAGGTATTTTGGCTCTGACCAGACTTTCTGCACATGTCGTCCATCGGTAATGATGTCGCGACGCTAGCGCTCGACGAATGCCTCGATATCACTCAGCAGATGCTTTGCCTCCTGACGACCCTGAATATACAGGTCGAGAAGCTTTGCCGGATCGTGCTCGACGTGACCGACCTCGACAGGCTTTTGCGGGGCAACGACCAGCGCGCGGCCCTCGCGCTCATACTTCCACAGATGCATGCGCTGGATGTTATAGCGGTCGTGGCGCGTCTCGATAGCCTCGAGCAGATAGGGGTAGTCGGCATAGCGGGCGCGTGCGGCAGGCATAAACTCGTAGGGCTTTTTCTCGTACGAGCGGTCCTGCGTGACAATGACAACCGCGCGATCGAAGCCCGCCTCCTCCAGCACGTGTTCGATGGGGGCCGAATCGGCTACGCCGCCGTCGACGTATTTGTGCCCGTCGATCTCGACCGGCGGCGTCACCAGCGGCAGCGACGTCGAGGCGCGCACGGCATCGAGGTCGAGCACGGCGCTTTTGACCGGCAGGTATGCAGCGGTTCCAAAGAGCATGTCCGTCGCGACGGCGTACATCTCGATGGGGCTCGCGTCGAATGCCTCGTTGTCAAAGGGATCCAAGCGGTCCTGGACATCGTTGAAGATGAAGTCGTAACCCACGATGGAACCCGTGGAGGCAAACGATGCGGCGCCCATGAAGCGGTTGTCGTTGCAGAAAGCCAGGTTGATGCGGTTGGCACGGCCGATCTGGTGCGACTTGTAGTTCACGCCGTTGAGGGCGCCGGCCGATACACCGTAGACAGCCGGAATCTCGACGCCAGCCTCCATGAGGACGTCGAGCACGCCCGCGGTAAACTGCCCGCGAAAACTGCCGCCCTCCAAGACGAGCGCGACCTTGCCGGCGTTCTTTGCCTTATCTTCTGCCGTCATGTTGACCTCCTACTGTTTCGTTTTGGCCTTCTTCTACCCAGTTTTGAGATGGCGAGCGCATGGGTTTTGGAGTTGAGGAGGACGGGGCGGCTGGCGGAAAGCACGTCCCGTTCTGGGGGGCGATTCCGGGATGGACTTTCCGCCAACAACCCATCCGGAAAATGCATCCCATTCTGAGCGTAGATTCTGGGATGCAACTTCCGCTTGAGGCGTCAACGTGAGTAGTCAATTTGGGACGGGGCTATTTTAGCTGCCCTTTGACTGTCGACGAATTATTGGGGACCGGAACTAATATCGACTGGCTTATAGGGGTAGCTAAAATAGCCCCGTCCCAAATTGACTGCTCCACCTTGTAGAGGCTTTGCGCGGAGAATCCGCGTATTTGCTTCGCAAATCCGCACCGGCTTCGGCCGCCTGCCGGCGTCCTCGCCCGCGGGCTAAAAACGCTTACGCGTTTTCTTTACGC
>NZ_JBQKFA010000015.1:0-22410 GCF_052121015.1 Collinsella sp. LCP19S3_F2 | reverse complement strand
GCAAATCCGCACCGGCTTCGGCCGCCTGCCGGCGTCCTCGCCCGCGGGCTAAAAACGCTTACGCGTTTTCTTTACGCCCGCGCCCTGCATAGAGTTCGATTCTCCGCGGTACGGGGATGACGCTGGCGCAGGGCGTTGCCGACTGTCATCCGATCGGCATCGCATCTATATAGGGTCGAGGCTTTGCGCGGAGAATCCGCGTATTTGCTTCGCAAATCCGCACCGGCTTCGGCCGCCTGCCGGCGTCCTCGCCCGCGGGCTAAAAACGCTTACGCGTTTTCTTTACGCCCGCGCCCTGCATAGAGTTCGATTCTCCGCGGTATCTATATGTAATAAAAAAAGCAGGTAGAAACACTTCTCTACCTGCCTGTAACTATTGGTGGAGGCGCGGAGAATCGAACTCCGGTCCACGAAAGCCCCCTGATTGGCATCTCCAAGCTCAGTCGCTGGTTTAGTCTCGGACGCTTTGCGCGCAGCGACACGCTCGCGGCATCCCAACCGGTTCGGTCTTAGCCCGCGCCATACCGATTACGTGCGCGGGAGCATTCCCCTAACATGACGTCGCGCCGGTGTCGGGGAAATCACCGGGTTGACGCGCCGCTATAAACTAAGCAGCGAGAGCCATAGGCTCAAAAGAAGAGTTGTTGTCAATTCAATTTGACGGTACCCCTGTTTAACGAGGCGAGGAGACCTCGGCTTGCTTCCTCTCTCAGAGCTATCGTGTCGAAACCAGTCGCCCCCGAATGTTGGGAAAGTCTGGATGGTATCGGGCCTGCAAACACCCGATAACCGTCGACTTTTCAAGGAACACGCGGGGTAAACCCCGCTCGTGGATAGCTATCTTACCACGTTCTAAAGGCAGACACCTGCTCTATGCACGAGCTGTGAAGACCCTAATGTGCACCATACTTCGCATTTTTGCCACTGAACGCGTCACGTATATTTTCCCCAAGCAAAATTGACCCGTCGAAAGGACCGTTATGGATACCAAGCAGCAACTCGTCAATGCCCTCGCAGGCCTGGGCTCAACCATTACCGAAGCCATGGATGTCATCGAAGGCTTTGTCCCCTGTGGACATCCCGCCCTCACGGTATCGAACGCCCTTGTTGCGCTGGACGCTGACGATGATGCAGCTCTCGCCCAGCAGTTAGAGACCGTCGCGGGCTTTATCGACCACGTGAGCGAGAACCGCGGCGTGGCCGCCTACCACGGCATCGAGGTCGAGCTCGCGGGTCCCAAAGCCGATCTGCTCGCAGCAATCCGCGAGGTAGGCGCCCTTATGCAGACCGCAGGCGTCAAGAACACCCAGGTCAACGAGTGGGTCTACCGCAGTCTAGCAGCACTAAACGATTCCGACGAAAAGGCCGCCGAGAAGCTCGTCGAAGCTCCCGTCATCAAGGCAGCGCTTTTGTAATTAAAGGATGCGTGGCCTTCTGAGCGCCGACGTTCCGAAGGCCACGCAAACAGTTCGCGTTAACCGATAGCCGCGCCACCACGTTCGGCCAAAGCTAGAATCGGCATCATTTGGCGCGGGGTCTTTGCTGCAAGATCGGCATGTTCGAGCAGCTTGCGATTGTTGGTCACCAAGTAATCGATCTGCGCGCGCTTGCACGCGGCGAGCACCAAGTTGTCCTCGTAATCGCGATGGAGCGCTAAGTATTTGTCGGCCAGCCAAAGGCCCGATGCATCAGCGCCCACGGCCGTGGCGTTTTCGGTCATGTTCCGAACAAACGCCAACGCCGCATCGCCAATTGCACGGACAGATGCCTCGTCGAGCGCTCCCCCGCCGGCAAGAACGCTACGCTTCAGCTCGTGTTGGACAACGTGCAGCACGTCCTTGGCGATATGCACCGGAAAGAACAGCAACGCCCCCGTCTCCGTCGCCTGCCCAATAAACGCGCACGCGGCAAGCGACTCGGTATGCTCGGCGCAAAACGAATCGACCCATACGTTGGCGTCCACCATAATCTTAAGGGGGCCTCCACTCACAGGATCATCCCCTTTTGGCGATAATGCTCATCCATAGCTTCGGAATAGACTGTGTCCCAGCTGCGGTCATCAGACGCAGATGATGTATCGATGCCCAGGTCCGCGTAAAGCCGATCCACCGCCGCCCATGATGCGACAAACGGCGAGGTGCCACCAGCACTAGGCGGTTGGTCGTCAACGGCCGACAACACCTCTTCGCGCGAACCGCCACCCTGCGCTACCTTGGCCACCACCTTTTTGATGAGCTCGGACAGTGTCCCGCCCGAAAGCCACAGCGCCTCCTCGGCACGGTTCTTGACCTGGCGATCCACGCAAACGTTCACCTGCGCCATGCCGCTAGCAGCACCCACGTCGATCTCGCTCCCTTCAATTGCTATCCTCGATAGCAACACTATATAGAGACGCTATCAATTGGGGTCAAATGCAAAAGGCCTGCGCCCGGACGACACCGATGCCGTCTGGGCGCAGGCCAGATAACGTGGGCAAACACGTCTGCTAACGCAGGTAAGCCTTCGCGTTGCTCAGGCTGTAGGCGATCGTCGAGCCGTTGTGCAGCAGCGACGATGCCTGCGAGGCAATCGCGCCGGTACTGCCCAGTGCCAAGAGCGCCGAGTTGGTGTGCATCACCTTAGAGTAGGAGCTCGTCAGACGATCAACGAGGCCCTGGCTCATACGGCGCAGGCGCACGATCGCAGCAAGATCCGTATCGGTCAGGATGATATCGGCGACCTCCTTGGCGATGTCGCTTCCGCCACCCATTGCAAGCCCCACGTCGGCCAAACCGAGCGCCGACGAATCGTTGACGCCGTCGCCCACCATGGCAACGTGGCGCTCCTCGCCCTTAATACGCTCCACATACGCGTACTTGTCCTCGGGCAGCAGCTCGGCCTTAAACTCGTCGACCCCTGCCTCTCGCGCAATGCGCTCGGCCGTGCGCTCGGAATCGCCTGTGAACATAACGACATGCTTGACGCCCAGAGCATGCAGGTCGGCGATGACCTCACGGACCCCAGGCTTGAGCGGGCCCTCGATGCCGAGCACGCCGACGACCTTTCCATCGACCGCCAAATACAGCGGCGACAGGCCCTGCATCTGAGGCTCGATTTGCTCCTTAATGTCGGACTCGAGCTGCGCGCCCTCATCCTCAAATACAAAGTGGGCGGAACCGATGATGGCGCGACGCCCTTCGATGGACGAAGCGATGCCGTGCGCCACGATGTACTCGACGGCAGCATGCCGCACGCAATGCCCTGCACGCAGGCATTCTTTACCGGAGCGCTGGCGAGCAGCTTGATGCCAGCCGTACCAAGCAGAAAACCGCCACCGACAAGCAGGGTGTTAAACGTCGACTTCTACATGTTGCTTCTCCCTTTTGCCGCATTGGACACGGCACGGTGCCTCAGCACCCGAGTGAATAAGTTTACTAGCGTACACTTTTGGATAATAGTTAAAAAGGACTAACTATTAAGGTCAAAAATGGTTAACTTTCTGGAAATCTTAGGGTGCAGGCCGGCCGACTTTCGACAATCCGTCTGCCGCAACGTACATCTCCGGCATCCAAGAAAGACTCTCCCCCGTCCCAGCAAATCGAGGTCTAATACTTTTCCCGAGAAGTGAACGAGCAAAATCGGGCCCCTGAAGCATCCGCATTTTTTAGTAACAAAACCGCAGGGAAAACTCGGCAAAACCGCAGGAAACAGCGTCCAAATAGTGTCGATGCTTCAGAGGTCCAAATAAGGTCGTTCACTTCTCGGGAAAGTATTAAGCTTCGCTTTCCACAGCCCAAAAATGTGACCAAGAGACCGTCCCTGCGCCACATCCACAAAAAAATGAGGGTGCCAACGGCACCCTCATTCACCAAATTCCATTCAGCCCGACTGACCAGAACGGCTGAGTCGCCACGGAACCCGGGAGCCCCGGCAGGGCGGGCGCTTGCTCAAAATGAGTTCCCTTCAAAAACAATGGGCGCGCCAACGGCGCGCCCATTCACTCTATTTCCATTCAGCCCGACTGACCAGAACGGCCGAGTCGCCACGGAACCGAGGGGCCGGGCGCAGGGCCTTGCCTCTCAATGAGTTCCGCACGAACAGGAGGCGCCAGTGGCGCCTCCGTCGTGAGTCAGGACTGTCCGAAATTGAGAGGCAAGGCCCTGCGCCCGGCCCCTCGGTTCCCGCTTACGAGAGCGAGGTTCTCAGCAACTCGTTGAAGAGCTTTGGGTTACCCTTGCCGCGACTCGCCTTCATGCACTGGCCCACCAAAAAGCCGATGACCTTCTGGTTGCCGTCACGATACTGCTGTGCCTGCTCGGCACAGTTTGCCAGCACCTCGTCCACAATCGGCTGCAGCGCGCCGGCATCGCTCACCTGACGCATACCGCGCTCGTCGACGATCTTGTTGGGGTCGTCGCCGGTCTGGGCCATGGCCTCAAAGACCTCGTGAGCCTGGTTGGAGCTGATGGCATCGGTCGCCAGCAGCTTGGCAAGCGCTGCCACCTGAGCCGGCGCGATGCCGGACTCGGCGAGCGACACGCCCGCGCCCTTAAGGTAGGCGATCATCTCGTTCACCAGCAAGTTTGCAACCGTCTGGGCCTCCTTGCCAGCCATACCGGCAGCGGAGGCCTCAAAGAACTCGGCAAACTCCGGGTCACCGGCGATTTGCTCGGCATCGGCCGCCTTAATGCCAAAATCGGCCTCAAAACGGGCGCGCTTGGCATCGGGCAGCTCGGGAATCTCACCTCGGCAGCGATCGATGAACTCGTCGTCCAGATCGAACGGCGCCAAGTCGGGGTCGGGGAACAGACGATAGTCGTCGGCCGTCTCCTTCACACGCATGACCACGGTGCGCTTGCGGCTGGGCTCCCAGTGGCGGGTCTCCTGATAGATAATGCCGCCCTCCTCGAGCACCTCGGCCTGGCGGCAAATCTCGTAGGCAAGGCCGTCGTGCAGGCTCTTAAACGAGTTGAGGTTCTTGAGCTCGGTTTTGGTGCCCAGCTTGGTCTCGCCGCGGCGGCGCAGCGACACATTGCCGTCGCAGCGCATGGAGCCCTTCTCCATGGAGCAGTCCGAAATGCCCAGCGTCACAAAAATGCGACGGAGCTTTTCCATAAACAGGCGAGCCTCCTCAGGCGTACGCAAGTCGGGCTCGGTGACGAGCTCAATCAAAGGCGTGCCGCAGCGGTTGTAGTCGACGAGCGACTCGGCAGCGGCGGTAATGCGGCCCTCGGCACCGCCCACGTGCACCATCTTGGCAGCGTCCTCCTCCATGTGGATGCGCAGGATGCGGATGGGCACCGTGTAGGAACCGTCCTCGCGACGCTCGGGCATCTGCAGGTTGGACGCGTCATAGCTGGCCAGATGGCCGGCGCGCTGGTTGCCCTCGCGCATGGTCGACGTCATGGACGTGGACAGGCCCTCGGCGTTGGCCGAGGCGCTCGCCAGGCTCTGGGCCTCGGCCTCGCCAAACGCGCAATCGGGGCGCTCTGCCGCGCCGCGACCAGTCACGTCCAGGTCCAGGTGACCGTACATGGCAAAGGCGACTGGACCCTGCGTGGTCTGGAAGTTCTTGGCCATATCGGGATAGAAGTAGTGCTTGCGGTAGAACATCGAGTGGCGCTGGATCTCGCAGTTGGTGGCGAGGCCGGCCTTAACGATGCTCTCGATGGCGCGCTTGTTGGGCACCGGCAGGGCGCCGGGCAGGCCCAAGCACACCGGACACACGTTGGCGTTGGGCTCGTCATCGTGGCTGAGCTTGCAGTTGCAGAACATCTTGGTATCGAGTGCGGTGAGCTCGGTATGAATCTCCAGGCCGATCACGGCCTCCCAATCCTGCAGGACCTCGGAAAGCTCCTTCATTACAGCTCGCCTCCCTTCCCGGCAAAATCGGGTGCGACGGAAAGCACGGGCGCACCCGTGGCGGCATCGGCAAAGCCGCGCTCCAGGGCGCGGGCAAACGTGAGCAGCTGACGGTCCTTAAACGCCGGACCCACCAGCTGGGCAGAAACGGGCAGCTGAGTATCCTCGCCCAAGCCCAGCGGCACCGAGATACCACCGTTGCCGCAAATGTTGAGCGAGATGGTGTACAGGTCGGAGAGGTACATCTGCGTGGGGTCGCTGATCTCGCCAAACTTAAAGGCCGTGCGCGGCGAGGCGGGCATGAGGATGGTGTCCACCTTGGCATACGCGGTGTCGTAGTCCTGCGTGATGAGCGTGCGGGCCTTTTGCGCAGCGTAGTAATACTTGTCGTACACGCCCGAGCTCAGCAGGTAGGCGCCGAGCATCTGACGGCGCTTGGCCTCGGCGCCAAAGCCGTGGGCGCGCGACAGCGAGCTCTGGTCGGACAGGTTGGCGCAGCCCTCCTCCTGATAGCCGTAGCGAATACCGTCGAAGCGGGCCAGGTTGGAGAACGCCTCGGCCGGGCCGATGACGTAGTAGGCGGCGATGGCGGCATCCAGGTGCGGCAGGTCGACCTCGACCAGCTCGGCGCCCTGGTTCTGCAGCTCCTGGGCGGCGCGCTGAACAGCGGCCTTGACCTCGCACGTCAGGCCCTCGGCCTCCATAAACGCGGGGATGATACCCACGCGCTTACCCTCGATGCTATCGTTGAGATGCTCGGTAAAGTCGACGGCGCAATCCTGGCTGGTGCAGTCGTAGGGATCGTGGCCCGCGCCGGTAAGCGCGTTCATGGCCAGCGCGACATCCTCGACCGTGCGGCCGAAGGGGCCCACCTGGTCGAGCGACGAGCCAAAGGCGACCACGCCGTAACGGCTCACGGCGCCATACGTGGGCTTAAAGCCCACCACGCCGCACAGCGACGCCGGCTGGCGAATGGAGCCGCCGGTGTCCGAGCCCAGCGAGAGCGCGACCTCGCCCGCGGCGACGGCGGCAGCGGAGCCGCCCGAGGAGCCGCCGGGCACGCGCTCGGTATCCCAGGGGTTGTTGGTGCGGTGGAACGCCGAGCTCTCGGTGGAGCTGCCAAAGGCAAACTCGTCCATGTTGGCCTTACCCATGGGCAGGCAGCCGGCATCGAGCATGCGCTGGACGCAGGTGGCGGTGTAGACGCTCTGGTAGTTCTCGAGCATGCGGGAAGCGCAGGTGGTGCGCGTGCCCACAAGGTTCATGTTGTCCTTGATGGCCAGCGGCACGCCCGCGAGCGGGGGCAGTGGCTTGCCTGCGGCACGATCGGCATCCACGCGCGCGGCGGCCTCGAGCGCAAGCTCGGGCGCCACCTGCAGGAATGCCTGGACCCCGCCCTCGCGCGCCTCGATGGCGGCAAGGGAGGCCTGGGCCACCTCGGTAGCGGTAAAGTCGCCGGCGGCAACGCCTGCGGCGATCTGGGCGGCGGTAAGGGAATCGAAGCTCTGCGCCATTACTCGCTCTCCCCCTCTCCCAAAATGGACGGCACGCGGAAGTAGCGCTCGCGCGCGCTGCCTGCGTTTTCGAGCGCGACGTCGAGCGGCAGATCGCGCTCGGGCTCGCGCAGGTCATCGCCCATCACGTTGGACAGGCTTCCGATGGGATGGAACGTGGGCTCCACGTCGGGCAAGTCATATTGCAAGACGGGCTCGAGCATCTGGACGGCATCGTTCATGTAGGACGTCATCTGGGCGAGCTCGTCATCGGTCAGTGCGATCTTTGCGTACTCGGCGATACCGCGCACGTCTTTCTCGCTGAGTGCCATAGGCGCTCCCTTCCGCATAACAGTTAAACCGCTCTAGTATACAAGGCAACGCCGGCTTGGAGCAGGCGCTTTACCCAAATGCAGCGAAAACGTAACGAGGGCGGCGGTTGGCAGGCGGCGGGCCGGCGGTTCTGCAGCGAAACCGCACCGTCCATAGCAAAAACCGCCACAAAGGTGCCTGCCCCCTTTGTGGCGGCCAGATCCGCAGGATGGCATGACCCGGGGCGCAAACCATCACAACATTCGACGTTATTCGGCAAAATCGCGATTTTCATCGAATGTTGTGATGGTTTTTACTGCTTTGCGGCACAATCCAAATGCCAGCGTCCAAACAGCAGCAGTGCCGCGGGAACCGCCGTCACGACCATACCCGCCCCGATGAGCGTCTGCTGCACGCCAAACGTCGCCGCCAGCCACGGGGCAATCGCCAGCGGCGCCACGCCGGCGAACATGTTGCCAAAGCCCATGACCGAGTTGACGCGACCGAGCTGTTCGAGCGGGGCCGTCGTTTGCACGATCGTGTTGTGGAGCGGGTTGACGACGCCCCAGGCCACGCCCAGGGCAATCTGGCCGACAAGGGCTACGCCCACGTACGGCGTTCCCACGTAGAGCAGGCTTCCCAGGCCCACGGACAGAAGCGCCACAAGCAGCGTCTTAAGGTTGACCAGGTACGGCGGCAAGCGGAGCGCGACCACGGCGCCCAGCACCGCGCCCACGCCGCAGGCAGACGAGAGCCAGCCCATCCACTCGACACCGACATGCAGAACATCACGGTAGAAGAATGACTCCAGTGGATCGAAGGCGCCATAGCCAAAGTTCGAAAGGAAAATAATGCAGAACAGCAGGGCGAGGACGCTGTTGGTAAAGACTGTCTTGATGCTGGTCACGAAGGTGACGCGGGTGGATTTATTGGAGTCGGAGCTTTGATTGGCAGTACTTGCCGTTGTGCTGCTATCCGCGGGAGCACTTTCGCGCGCGGCGACGCGACCTGCTTGCGGCCTAAAGCCCCAACCGGCGACGAGCGCCAGTACGGTAAAGATCATCATGAGCAAAAACACCGCGTGTGACGATGCAGCCGCCGCGACAAAGCCGCCCAGTGTGGGGCCGACGATAATGCTCACGTTGGAGGACATGGTGATGGCGGAGTTGATGTCTTTGAGCTCGACGGGGTCGTCGGTGAGATACGCCGGATAGGACGTGGCGACGGGCTGGGCGAATCCTATCACAAAGCCCAGGAGCACCGCGCCGGCAAGGACTGTTCCGGTCGCGCTGCCACAGGCGAGGATTGCCGCGCCGGTTGCCAACGTGCCGAAGATACTCGCCCGGAAATGCCGGCACGGACCCCAAGCGTCAAGCGCCGCTCCACCCGCAAAGGATCCCAGGATCACGAAGACGTTCATAAACAGGACGGCCAGCGATGTCGCAACGACCGAGGCATCGTCTGCATAGGTGAGCGTTCCGATGACGCCGATGAAGTAGCTGGTCTGAAAGCCGGTATATATGAGGAAGCGCATTGCCACCAGGTGCTTAGCCTGCGCGGACAACGAAGGGTGAGGTTTTGAGAGAAGAGATACGAGCACAGAGACTCCTCGTTTCATACGAATACGGGCGGTGGACATTCGCCGCCGTCTGTCAAATCAATCTATCCGCATGAAACATTAAGGACGCATCAGGACCCTTCTCTCCGTTTTTCGCCCGTCATGAACTACTTGGTAGATTGTAAGGCATGTCACAAAAATCTACCAAAGCAAAAACCACCACAAAGATGCCTGGACCCTTTGTGGTGGAAATGACGTTTGCCCAGATAGAACCTGCCAAAATAAGCCTGTCCCTTTTTGGCAGGTTTTAGGCCAGATGGTCTTGGATAAGGTCGCAGATGGCGCGGGCGTCGTTGATGTTGATGGCTCGGGTCGCAAAGCCTGCGTCGAAGGCCTGACGTGCCAGGGCTTCGTTGCAGGCAAGGGCCAGCGTGCGGCCGTCGACCAGGTCGAGCGAGCTCTTGCCACGCAGACGGTCGACACCGGAGCGCGCGACCACGATGTTGTCGAAGCCCTCGGTCTTGTAGCCCTCGATGATCACCACGTCGACATCGTTGTAACGCGACAGCAGCTCGCGCGCGGGCATCTCGTCCCCCTCGCGCGTGTCGGCGTACTCCGCCCAGCGCGTGGCGCAGATGAGGCCCACGTGCTTGGATCCGGCTTGGTGATGGCGCCAGGTATCCTTAGCGGGCACGTCGATATCAAAGCCGTGGTGCCCGTGATGCTTGAGCGAACCCACGCGCAGGCCGCGACGGGTGAGCTCGGCGATAACCTTCTCGACGAGCGTGGTCTTGCCCGAGTTTTGGTAGCCGATAAACGCGATCGCGGGGACGGCCGGTGTCGGAGCTGCGGGCGCGACGGCGACGGGTGCGCTCGCGGGTGCGGCACCGTCAGTGGCCACGGCCTCAACAGCAGCAGCCTGACGCTCTGCGCGGTCCCATACGCCCGAGCGGCCGCCCTCCTTGTGCAACAGGCGCACGTCGACGATCTCCATACCGCGATCAACCGCCTTGCACATGTCATAGATCGTTAGGCACGCGGCACTCGCGCCGGTCAGGGCCTCCATCTCGATACCCGTCTTGCCCGTCACGCCGGCCGTAACCAGTACGTGAAAGCCAACCTGCCCGTCCGCGCGCGCCGGTGCCCAGCCCTCGGGCACGTCCTCGGCCGGCGTCCCCGCCGGAGCGATGGGCGCAATGTCGCACTTGCTCTTGGTAATGAGCAACGGATGGCACATGGGAATGATGTCGCTCGTGCGTTTGATGGCCATGATGCCCGCCACGCGCGCGCAGGCAAGCACGTCGCCCTTTTTGGCGCGGTCCTGCAGCACCATGGCCTGTGTCTCGGGATGCATGAGGATGGTGCCCTCGGCGATGGCGATGCGATGGGTCTCGGCCTTGTCGGACACATCGACCATGCGCACCTCGCCCTTGGCGTCCACGTGCGTCAGCTCGTTGCGACGTGCGTCACGGGCGGGTTCGGTGGCCGCGCTGGAAGTCGGCTGCGCGGACGCGTCGGCGTTGCCAGCATTCGCCGCGGCCGTGACTTTGTGGGCAGACATCGCGGCCCTGCGAGCGGCCTTGGTGGCGTCGGCGTACCTGCTCTTGGCCATATGATCATCCTCCGATTTGGGACATAAATCGTTGCGTGCCCTCAATTATCGCGTGTTCCTGCGGTTTGTGGGCCACGGCATCGCGCCAAATCGAAAGTACCTGCATATCATCACCACGGCGCAGGGCGTCGCGCACCGAATACTCGGCATCGCTAAACAGGCATGGACGCACGTTGCCATCGGCCGTCAGGCGCAGACGGTTGCAATTCGCACAAAAATGGTTGGACATGGCGCTAATAAAGCCAACCGTTCCCGCCGCGCCCGGAAAGCGCCAATAGCGCGCAGGGCCCGCGCCGGCAGGAGCATCGTTGATGTCGAGCGGCTCGAGCTCGCCCAGTCCCCTCGCGGTGGCCCCGGCATTGATGCGCGCCCGCAGCTCGTCACTCGGCACGGTATCGCTCGCGTCCCACAGCTCGGGATTGAGCGCGGGCGCATGCGGGTCCACAGCGCAATGCGAGCTCGTGCGCTCGTCGCCGATGGGCATATATTCGATAAAGCGCAGGTGGATGGGACGGTCGAGCGTGAGCCGCGCGAGGGCCGCCACATCCTGGTTGAGCCGGCGCACAACAACGCAGTTGACCTTAACGGGCTCAAAGCCCCAAGCCAGCGCCGCGTCGATGCCGGCCATGGTCTGCTCGAGCCGACCCAGGCGCGTGATCTTTCCAAAGAGCGTAGGGTCGAGCGTGTCGAGCGAGATGTTGACGCGGTTAAGCCCGGCATCTTTGAGCTGCGGCGCCAGCTTGGGCAGCAGGGCGCCGTTGGTGGTGAGCGAGATGTCCTCGATCTGAGGGATCGCGCGGATGTCGCGAATAAGCGGAATAATACGGCGGCTGACCAGCGGCTCGCCGCCCGTCAGGCGCACGCGGCGAATGCCCTCCCCCGCCACCAAGCGCACAAAGCGGGCGATTTCCTCGGCGCTGAGTAACTCGTCGTGTGCACGGGGCGCCACGCCATCGGCCGGCATGCAGTAAATGCAGCGGAAATTGCACTTGTCGGTAACGGCAATGCGCAGGTAGTTGATATCGCGGCCAAAACCGTCATGCTGCACGTGCCCGTCCACGCAGCCCTCCCCTCACGCGGCGTTTTATTCTTCGAAAAACATAATACCCCACGAGAGAATCATGCCGACACCCGTACGACAGGAGAGGTCGCTTCGAACAAGGCCGGCTTCCCAAGCCCATCCTCAACACGCAAACCTTGACTCTATAATCGTTGTAGGGTTTTCACTACACTGGTACGTAAACAGACCCAGCCAGAAAGCCCCACCTATGGAACACGACCTCACACGCGGCAATGTCCTTAAGACCATCGCGGTCTTTGCCCTGCCCTATATGCTCTCGTACTTTTTGCAGATGCTCTACGGCATGGCCGACCTGTACATGATGGGGCAGTTTAGCGGTGCCGCCGGCATCACCGCCGTGGGCAATGGCGCGCAGACGCTCTATATCATTACCGTGACGCTCGTGGGTCTGGCCATGGGAACGACGGTTATCGTCGGCCACGCCGTGGGCTCGCGCCGCTTCGATCGCGCCGAGACCGTCATCGGCAACACCATCACGCTGTTTATGGGTGTCTCGGTAGTGCTGGCAGCCATCCTGCTCGCACTGTGCCCGCAGATCGTGGCACTTATTGGCACGCCAGCCGAGGCAGTCGAAGGAACCGCCGCCTACCTGCGCATCTGCTTTGTCGGCATTCCGTTTATCGCCGCATACAACATCCTCTCGGCCATTTTTCGCGGCCTAGGCGATTCGCGCTCGCCCATGTACGTGATCGGCGTGGCGTGCATCATCAACATCGCGCTCGATTTTCTGTTTATCGGCCACTTGGGGCTCGGCCCCGTGGGTGCGGCACTCGGCACGGTAACCGCCCAGACGGCAAGCGTTGCCCTCGCGCTCGTGTGGCTTAAGAGCCGCCGTACGAACATCCACGTTAAGCGTAGCGACCTGCGTCCCCAGCCCGAGGTGCTCGGCAGCATCCTTAAGATCGGCGTGCCCGTGGCCGTGCAGGACGGCTGCATCCAGGTGGCGTTTATGTTTATCACCGTCATCGCCAACCACCGAGGGCTCGTCGACGCCGCCGCCGTGGGCCTGGTCGAAAAGATGATCAGCTTTTTGTTCATTGTACCGAGTTCCATGGGCGCCACCGTCAGCGCACTCACGGCGCAAAACGCCGGCGCGGGCAAGGGCGACCGTGCGCGTCAGGTGCTCAAAGACGCCATGACCATCTCGGTGGTGTACGGCTGCCTGACCACGGTGCTGATGTGGCTGGTGGCGCCGGCGTTTATTGGCTTTTTTGCCAAGGACGCTGCAGTAGTCGCTGCCGGCACCGGCTATATGCGCAGCTATATTTTCGACGCGATTTTTGCCGGCATCCACATTTGCTTTAGCGGCTTTTTCGCTGCATACGGCAAGAGCTACATCGGCTTTGCGCACAACGTGCTGGCCGTGGCACTCATTCGCGTGCCGGGCGCGTGGCTGCTGTCGAACGCCTATTCCGACACGCTGTTTCCCATGGGCATCGCCTCGCCGTGCGGGTCGATTCTGTCGGCAGTCATCTGTGTTGTCGCGTTTACCGTGCTCAACCGGCGCGGGGCTTTTGACAAGTTAGCAGCGTAGCGGGGCAATGCGAAATCTCCCTCATTGACGACATCATCAGCGACGACCCCGCGACCTACGTGACGCAGATCACGATGCCGGTTTCCCCAACAAAGTAAGAACCGCCCGGAAGGCATCGCGCTTTCGGGCGGTTCTTCAATTTGACTATTGATGCCTTAAGCCTGGGGCACCTCACCGGTAGCCAAGATCTGCTCGAGTGCGTCCTCGTCCAGCACGGGTACGCCCAGCTGCTCGGCCTTGGTAAGCTTGGAACCCGCTTTGGGACCGGCAACCAGATAGCTCGTCTTCTTTGACACGCTGCCCGAAACCTTGGCGCCGAGCACCTTGAGCGCCGCGCCCGCCTCGTCGCGCGTGCGGTTGACGAGCGTGCCGGTGAGCACGAAGGTCAGACCCGCGAGCGGCTGTGCGTCGGCGAGCTCGCCTGCCACGCCAGCGTCGGCTGCGGCTTGCGCGTGCGCGGCGCCCAAATCGACCTCGAGCGAAAGGCCCGCCTGGCGCAGACGTTCCAGGACGGCAAGGTTCTCGGGCACGGCCAGGAACTGCTTGACGCTCGCCGCAATCTTGGGGCCGATGCCCTCGCACTCGGCAATATCCTCTTCGCTCGCCAAGATAAGCTTGTCAATCGACAGGAATCGCTCGGCGATGACCTCGCCCACGCTCTTGCCCACGTGACGGATGCCCAGGGCAAACAGCACGCGACCGAGCGGCTGACTCTTGGACTTGTTGAGCTCGGCGATGATTTTCTCGGCCGTCTTGAGGCCTACCGGAATGGGGTCGCCCTTCTTAACGCCCTTTCTGCTGTTGGAGCTGGCATAGGTGCGCCCCGTGTCCAGGCCGGCGATGTCGTCGACCGTGAGCTGGTAGAAGTCTGCGACGTCGTGAATCAGCCCGGCGGCGATCATCTTGTCGACGATCTCGTCGCCTAGGCCATCGACGTCCATGCAGCCGCGGCTCACCCAGTGGAGCAGGCGCTCCTTGAGCTGTGCGGGGCAGTCGATGGACACGCAGCGGTAAGCCACCTCGCCATCCTCGTGGACCACGGGGCTACCGCACACGGGGCAGACCTCGGGCATCTGCCAGTCGACCGAATCGGCCGGGCGCTTGTCGAGCACCGGACCCACGACCTCGGGGATAACGTCGCCCGCCTTGTGCACGATGATGGTATCGCCCTCGCGCACGTTTTTGCGGCGGATCTCGTCGATGTTGTGCAACGTGGCGCGCGCGATGGTGGAGCCGGCAACCGTCACCGGGTCGAACTCGGCGACCGGCGTGAGCACACCGGTGCGGCCCACCTGGATGCGAATTTCGCGCAGGATGGTCTGCTTTTCCTCGGGCGGAAACTTAAAGGCAATGGCCCAGCGTGGTGCGCGAGCGGTAAAGCCCAGGTCGAGCTGCTGCTGGAAGCTGTCAACCTTTACGACCACGCCGTCGATGTCGTAATCCAAGTCGCCGCGGTGCTCGAGCGCCTGGGCACAGAACTCGTGGACCTCGGCCGGCGTGGCACAACGAGCCACGTTGGGGTTGACGCTAAAGCCGGCGCTACGCAACCAGTCCAGAAACTCGCGCTGGCTGTGGACGTGCAGCGGATCGGTATCGGCGATGGCATAGATAAAGGTGGCCAGGTCGCGGCGCGCCGTGACCTTGGGATCCTTCTGACGCAAGGATCCGGCAGCGGCGTTGCGCGGGTTGGCGAAGGGGTCGCGGCCCTCGGCATCGGCCTCTTCATTCAGGCGAACAAAGCTGCCCTTGGGCATATAGACCTCGCCGCGTACCTCGATGGTGCGCTCGCGGTCGGTGCCCATATGGGCGAGCGCCGGCTCGGATAGGTGCATGGGCACATCCTTGATAGTGCGCACGTTGAGCGATACGTCCTCGCCCGTGGTGCCGTCACCGCGCGTGGCGGCGCGTACGAAGGTGCCGTTTTGGTAGGTAAGCGCGACGCCCAGACCGTCGATCTTAAGCTCACAGGTATAGGTGACGCTACCGGCACCGAGCGCATCCTCGGTGCGCTGGAGCCAAGCGTCGAGCTCGTCCAGATCCATGGCATCGTCCATGGAATACATGCGCGCCATGTGCGTGACCGGCGTAAACTGCTCGCTCACGTAGCCGCCCACGCGCTGGGTATAGCTGTCGGGCGTCACCAGGTCAGGGTAGGTAGCCTCGATTTCCTGCAGCTCAACGAGCATTTTGTCAAAGGCAGCGTCCGTGATCTCGGGCGCATCGAGCATGTAGTAGCGGTAAGCATGGTAATCGAGCTCGTGGCGCAACTCAGCCGCGCGCGCTGCCGCCTGGGCACGGGTATCGGCCGGCGCAGCGGTATCCGTGCTCGCTGGCGTTTCGGTATCGATGTCCACGCCGTCACCAAACAGGCTCGATTGCTCCATAGCGGCACTCCTTCGCTCGATTTCAAACGGATACTAGAGTACCACCGGTCTCAATGGGGCCGAATAGCAGTCTCAAACCGCACCGAATTGGCAGCGACCGGACCAGGGTTGGACAGTTAGTTCAGATTTGTATAATTACGCGCGCCGAATCGAGCTGAAATACCGGCTTTTCGCCCCAATCAATCGTTCTGGACGGCAAATTAGGTTTGCTTCCGTCTTCGAGACACCCATCTCGGCCCGTCTTTCATTTCAAAACCGCTCAAAACACGCCTCAGACCGCACCCGTTTTATACAAATCTGAACTAACTGTCCAAGCCCTTCCGAACCATGCCCTTGCCATTTCTAAATGATCCGTTTTCCTCCGTCCCCAACGGATCAATAAGAGAAGAGGGGCTGTCCCGCGCTGGCGGAACAGCCCCTCTGGCTTCGATATGTGCGATACAGCTCGTTAGAAACCCTGACCGTAGCCTTGCCCCTGACCCTGTTGGCCCAGCAGTTCTTCCAGGTACTGGCGCAGTTGCTCGTCGGTAATGCCGCCGTTGCCGGTGTCGGTCGCGCTGTCGTTCTGCTGCTGGTTCTGCAGCTCCTCATCAGAACCCAGCTCGACCGTGACCTTTTTCTCTTCCTTGCCGCGCACGAGCGTGATCTCGACCTTCTCGCCCACCTCGTGGCTGCGCAGCGCGATAATCAGGCCATCGGCGCTCGTAATCTCATCGTCACCCAGCTTGGTGATGACGTCGCCCTCTTGGATGCCAGCCTTGGCGGCAGGACCGTCCTCGACGACACTTGCCACATACGCGCCGCTATCGGTGCCGAGATTGTTAGTGCGGGCGTTGAGCGCGTTGACGCTCGAAAGCGTGGCGCCCAGGTACGGATGAACCGGCGTCTTGCCGTCGATGATCTGGTCGGCGATGTTCTTGGCATAGTTGACCGGAATGGCAAAGCCCACGCCCGAGCTGGAGCCCGAGTAGCTCTCGATAAGAGAGTTAATACCCACGAGTTCGCCATTGTCGTTAACGAGCGCGCCGCCGGAGTTGCCCGGGTTGATGGCGGCATCGGTCTGGATCATGTTGGCGTAGATGGTGTTGCCGCTGGTAGAACTCATAGCCGTGGAGCGATACAGCGCCGACACAATGCCCGTGGAGACAGATTGCTCGTTGCCGAACGGCGAGCCGATCGCCATAACCCACTCGCCCACGTTGAGCTTGGAGGAATCACCAATCTCGATCGGCGTGAGCTTGGAGGCGTCAGCATCCTTGAGCTTAATGACGGCGAGGTCGCTCGAGGCGTCGTTGCCCACGAACTCGGCCTCGTAGGTGGTACCGTCGTCCATGGTAACCACGTACTGATCGTAACCATCGACCACATGGTTGTTGGTGAGGATGTGGCCCTCGGTATCGAGCACCACGCCCGAACCGACGCTGCCCGAACCATCCGACTCGTCGGCAGACTGCGAAAGCGAGCCATTCTGGCTACCGCTCGAAGTGGCGGTGATGGAAACGACGGAGGGCAGGGCCTTGGCAGAAACGGCCTCGGCAAGCGTGGTGTCCTCGGAGTCGATCGTAATCTTTTGCGTCGATGAACCCGAAGCACCCGCCGTCACGACATTCTTTCCGCCGCCAATGTTGAGCGTGCCACTCATAATGAGCGCGATGACCAGCAGGGCGCCGCAGGCGCAGCCGGCGAGCGCCGTAATAAAGATCGGCAGCTTTTTGGTCCTGGTCTTGACCACCGTGTGCTTGTTTACAACCTGCTGACCGCCCAGCGGCTGGCCGGTCTGTGTGTCGTAGGCCTGCACGTAGGGAATGTTGCCGTCGGCAGGCGTCGACTCCACCTGCACGCGCGGCTGCTGCTGGGTCTCGCCAGCGTTGCCCGCATCCTGGGGACGCTGGGAATCGTTCTCGCTCATGACTGCGATCCTTTCGTCTAATAACCAAAGGCCCGCCAAACATGTGGCGGGCCATCATTGTTCACGTTGAGTTGTACCCCAATATGCGGGCGAACGTGTATGAGAACGCAATCTTTAAGGAATGCTTAAGTTCTGCTGCAAACTCGAAAGGGATCCACGCATGCGGCAAAACCACCACGAAGGCGCCTGCCCCCTTTGCGGTGAAAAGCTAGTCCTTAAACAGATAGCCCACGCCGCGGACGGTGGTAATGTGCGCCGCGATCTGCGGGCCCACCTTGGAGCGGATGCGTCGGATGTGCACGTCGACGGTGCGCGTGCCGCCGCAGTACTCAAAGCCCCACACGCGGTGCAGCAGCACTTCGCGGCTGTAGGCGCGGTTGGGGTGCGTCGCCAAAAAGCTCAGCAGCGAGTACTCCATCAGCGTCAGGTCGATGGGCTCGTCGTCGAGTGTCACCTGGTAGGTAGCCAGGTTAATCTCGAGGTTATCGATGTTGAGCACATCGTCGGCGGTGATGGTCTCCTCCTCGCCCATCAGGCGCTGCGCACGAGCCTTAAGCTCGTTGGGTGTCGCCGTGGGGCATACAAAGTCGGCATGCGCGTGATTGGGCAGGCGCAGGGTGCCGAGCGCCTCGTCGTCGACGATTACCAACATGGGAACGCCGCCGCGGTCGTCGAGCCATTTGGCAATCTGATCGATGCGGTCGCTGCGGATGCCATCGGAATCGAGGATCAGCAGGTCAAAATCGTGCGCCGCAGTCGGCGAATCGGGGGTTGCCAGGCTCACCTCGACACCCAGGGTGGTCGTCAAGCTGCGGGCAAACTCGTGGAAGCGCGTCGTGCGCGCCATGAACAGGGCACTCTTTTCGGACATATCGGCCTCCAAGGAAATGAGCTCAATCGTACTGGAACAAGCCGGCGCGATTAGGAGTTCGCCAGGTAGTGCTTGATCTCCCACTCGGTAATCGTGGACTCAAACTTATGCCATTCGTCGCGCTTCTTTTTGAGGAAGAAGCTGTGGATGTGCTCGCCGAGGGCATCCTTCATAAACTGCGAGTCCTCAAACACGTCGAGCGCCTCTTTGAGCGAGCGCGGCAGCGGCGTATAGCCGGCCTCGACCATCTGACGGTCGGTAAGCTTGAGCGTCTCGGCCGTTGCCTCGGGCGGGAGTTCCAGCTTGCGCTCGATGCCGTCCAGACCAGCCGCCAGCGTGACGGCGTTGACCAGGTACGGATTGGCCATGGGATCGGGGCTGCGAAGCTCGATGCGCGTGGACAGCTGCTTGCCGGGCTTGTAGACCGGGATGCGGACCATGCTCGCGCGGTTGCGCAGGCCCCACGTAGCGTACTGTGGCACGGAGTCGCCGCCCGTGGTGATGCGCTTGTACGAGTTGACCGTGGGGTTGGTGATGGCGCTGATCTCGCGCGCGTGTGCCAGAATGCCGGCCATATAGTGCTTGGCGATATCGGAGAGGTGGTACTTCTCGTCGTCCTCGCCCCAAAAGACGTTGTTGCCGTCGTGGTCGAACAGCGACTGATGCAAAAACATGGCGCTGCCGTCCTCGCCCGCCAGCGGCTTGGGCATAAAGGAGGCGTGGCAACCGCTCTCGTAGGCCTGCTGCTTAATGATGAGTTTGGCCGTGGTGATGGCGTCAGACATGCTCAGGGCCTCGGCGTGACGCAAGCTAATGCCGTGCTGCGAGCGGCCGGCGGCGTGGAAGGTGTACTCCACGGGCACGGACATCTTCTCGAGCGTGAGCACCGTATTGCGGCGCAGGTCGCGAGCGGCATCGCTCACCGAAAGGTCGAAGTAGCCCACGTTGTCGAGCGGCTCGGGGGTGTGCTCGTCGGGGAAGTAGTAATACTCCAGCGCGGCACCCACGTTGAGCAGGTAGCCGGCCTTCTCGGCCTTATAGAACATGCGGCGCAGGGCGTCGCGCGGGTCGCCGGCAAACGGCTTGCGATCGGGAGTGCACACATCGCAGAACACGCGGGCGACGCCGTTATGGCTCGGGCGCCACGGCAGGATCTGGAAGGTCGAGGCGTCAGGGAACGCGAGCATGTCGGCTTCCTCGGGCGTGGCAAAGCCCTCGATGGCGGAGCCGTCAAAGCCAATACCCTCCTCGAAAGCGACCTCGAGGTCTTCGGGACTAATGGCAAAGTTCTTGAGGCGGCCGAGAATGTCGACAAACCACAGACGCACAAAGCGGATGTCACGCTGCTCTACGGAACGGAGTACGTAATCGATGTTCTGCTGGTTCATGTCGCTCCCCTTTCTTTCGGGCGGGTTTCGACTGGTCTATATCGCAGATACTATCGCAGAAAAATGTTTCCGCAGGGTTAAAGCGTATCAAGCGCCCAAAAAACGTGCGCGAACAGGCAGTTACGAACGAGCGGCTAGCGCGAGGTCGAAGCGCGGTGTTCGATGTGGCCGGGAACCTCGATGCGTTTAGGCGCCAGCTTTGCGGCATCGCCCACGGTGGTGGTAACAACGTCGATACGCTCGGAGAGGCGATCGACCACGCGCTCGGCGATGGTGAGGGTGTCCTGCGCGGCCGTGGTGACTCCGCCAAAGAGCACATGGTTCCAGGGACAGTCGTCAAACGTCGCGATCTTGAGCCCCGCCGGCAGCGAGGGACCAAGCTGCGCCAGCGCCTCGGTCAGGCTCAGGAAAACCAGGCCGTTGACGGCAATGAGGCCGAGCTCTTTTCCTGCATAGCCGCGGATGGTCTCGTCTAGGCGGCCGACGCCCGTGGCGCCGCCATCGGCCAAGGTGATAACCTCGCCGGCAAGGCCGCGGCGCGAAAGCTCGTCGGTAAAGGCCTCGTCGCGCTCGCGACGGACGGAGCTGTCGTCGCTTGCTTCGGTGAGCAGGCACAGGCACTCGCTGCCAGCGGCGGTCAAGGTGTCTACCAAGCCGGCGACCAGCTCACGGTTGTTAGATGTCACCAGATCGACACCGCCATCGGCAACGTCGCGGTCGAGCAGCACAACGGGCAGGCGTCCCGCTGCCGCGACGATCGCCTCGTCGTTACCACCGCAGGTATTGACGACCAGGCCGTCCACGCCAGCGTCGATAAGCCTGGTGAGCGACTCGGCCTCCTTGGCGGGATCGTTGCCGCTAATGGCTGTCATGAGCGAGCAGCCGCGCGCGGCGGCGCTGGCGGAAAGGCCCTCGAGCATGGCGCTGGAGAACGGGTTGGCGATGTCGGCCAAGATCACGCCGATGAGGTTGGTACGCGAGCTGCGCAGATTGCGCGCGGCGGCACGTGGGCGATAGCCGGTACGCTCGATAACCTCCGCAATGCGAGCACGGGTTTCCTCGGTCATTTGCCCGGGGCGGTTATTGAGATAGCGCGAGACCGTGGCCGGGCTCACACCCGCCTCGACGGCAATGTCCTTGATTCTCATCTGCGCCATAGCGCACCCCGTTTCCCCATTGTCGGCAGTCTGAGCCATTTTAGGCATTTTTTAAAATTCTCGGTTGCAAAACGCTGTAGGTGAGCAGCATCGTTTTTGCGTCTCGAGCAGATGCGATAATGGGCTAGATAGCCGAGTCTTTGGACAGCTCAAAATAATCGGGATGTAAGGCGATAACCGGACCTTGCTCTTCGGGCATCAGGTGCAGGTGTGTCTCTGCCAGATAGCTCGCCGCGTCGGTATCGCCCCTCTTAATGGCCTCGAGAATCCGGCGATGCTGCCGACGAATCGGCTCCCAATCTAGATCCTGCGACACCATACGCAACCAGTTGTATCGCTCAAAATGCGTATTGACGCTCTTCATCCAATCCCACAACATGTGACGGCCGGCAATCTCAAAACACGTCTCATGGAACAGGTTGTCCAGGTCAAAGAAACGACGCGTTTCGCCATGGTCGAGCGACTCGGACTCGGCAAGAATCTGATCGAGCCGATGCTTTTGCTCGGGCGTGGCGACCGAGCAGCATTTAATGAGTACGCTTCGCTCGAGTTTCTCGCGCAAGAAACAGGCGTTCTCGGCGCGCTCCATGCTGATCTTAGAGACGTAGGTGCCGCTTTTGGGACGCGTTTCCACCAGCTCCTGCTCACGCAGGCGCACAAAGGACTCGCGAATGGGCGTACGCCCGATTCCCGTCTCCTTTTCCAGACCAATCGCCGAAAGGCGCGTGCCGGGCTTGAGCTCGGCATAGATGATCTTGGAGCGCAGTGCATTGTATGCCTGATCTTGCAAGCTTTGATTATGCTGGTGCTGTTCCATAAAGCCCTCGGATGAAGCCCACGGTTTGCCGAATATCACCACGTAATACTATCGCATCCCCCATTCCCTCAGTTGCGGTGAAATAGGGCGCGCTCACGTCGCTAGGATCACAAGAGCAAGCGGCGGCATCCCGAAACCCGGGACACCACCGCTGTTTTGCTATCGGATGGCGCAGAGACGCCCCATTACAGTCTGAAATAGGCCATCGATAAATTTCGATGGCGAGCATTCGGCGCATTGCCTACGATACGGGCAAGCCCCGAGGGGCCGCCGATCGGGCGCCTCCGGATGGCCGTCTGCCCCTGCCCCGTAGAGGGCCCGGGGGGTGTTGCCACCGGGGGCTGTTGATGTTCACTAAGAAGTGGTCCGAGTGATCACTGGGAAATGAGCACCGTGAGCACGAAAAATTGAGCAGTTTAAGCAAGAGGGCCGCGCCCCGGGGACCGGGGGCGC
>NZ_JBQKFA010000014.1:0-29883 GCF_052121015.1 Collinsella sp. LCP19S3_F2 | reverse complement strand
GCGTCGACTAAACGTGCAGCGTGCGCGGGCCCTCCCGACGGGAAACGAAAAAGCCCGGTTTAAAACCGGGCTCGAACAAACACGCCTATTGACAATGGCTTTCTCATATTAAAAGGCGAGCGCGTCAACGGGGAATATCCATACGGCTATATCCCAGACCCGAACAACCGCCACCACCTTATACCCGACCCGGAAACCGCGCCGATTGTCAAACAGGTTTTCGCTATGTTTGTTAGCGGCGTGCGTATGTGCGAAATCCAAAAATGGCTTGCGGAAAACAAAGTCTTGACGATTGGAGCGTTGCGCTATCAGCGTACAGGACAGGCGCGGTATCAGCGGGCAATTAGATGTAAAAAGTATCGCTATCTAACCCCAGCAAAAGAGCCATCAGTCACTTTGTCCCGTCCGCGTTTTAGCTTGGTTGAGCTTTATTGGCCCGAAGCCATGCCCATGCCGTAGCCGATGATGAGACCATGCATCTCGGCGTAATAGGAATCAAGGCCGTTGCAGGGCATGATGATAGTCTTGGAGCCTGGCCAGTGCTCCACAATGCGGTCGGCAAGCGCTTGGGCTCCAGCTTCGTTCTCAACGTGATCGATGATGACCTCGCCGCCCGTGAAACCCTCGGCCTCCATGGTGTCGACAATCTTGGTGAGCATCTTCTTTTCGCCACGCGTATGCCCAACGAGTTCAATTTCGCCCGCTTCGCTCGCCGTGCCCAAAATGCGGATGTTGAGCTTGTTGGCAATAACACCGGCCGCCTTGGGGATACGTCCGGCCTTCGCAAGGTTTTCGTAATTGCATAAACTAAAGAGGATCTTGCTGTTCTGCTCCAAGCTATCGAAGTAGGCGCAGGCTTCCTCAAAGGAGGCATCCGGTTTACTTGCAAGATAGCGATCAAACAGTAAGAAGATCAGGTCCATCTTGCCGCCTGCTGCGCGCGAATTAACCAGGTGAATCTTACGATTGGGCTCTTCGGCAAGCACCATGTCACGCGCAGTGGCCGCGGCATTGTAGCTTCCCGAGACGCCCTCGGAGATGGGCATGCAGATCGTCTTGTCGGCGAGCTTAAAGAGCTCAGCCCACTCCCCTACGCTTGGGCAGGAGCTCGATGATGCGCTGGATTCCGATTGAATGGCAACATTAAGCTCGTGAACATCGAGCGAGAGATCGTCGACAAATTCACGCTCCCCCACTCGGATCTTAAGGGGTGCAAATGCAAAGGTGGTATGAGGTGCGGTTGGTTGCCAATCGCGAAGATTGCAGCTCGAATCTGAGATGAGTGCCCAGCTCATTGAGGGTCCTTTCTAGTTGTTCCTCAACAATTATAGCTATCTTTTGGATAGATGCTGCGCATATCTAGTATTCAAAACTAGATTGTAGTTTACACACAAAATGGGCGGTCGAGATAAAACAATGGACCTCGCTCCCAAAGGATACGAGGTCCACTTTCGTTAGCTGAGTTAAAAACACTTAATAGCGAACGAAAATATAATTGTTGTTCATGCCAGCGGCAACGGAGCTGATGATAACGCCCGTGCTGTAGTCGGAAGCATGGATCATCTGGCCGTTACCAATGTAGATGCCGGTGTGGTAAGAGTTAACAACGACGTCGCCCGGCTGAGGATCAGAAACACGGGGCCAACCCATGAAGGTGCCGGTAGTGCCCAGGCGGCAGTAGCGACCGGTGAGGCAGTAGCTTACAAAGCCGGAGCAGTCAAAGCTGTTCGGGCCAATACCGCCCCAGGAATAAGCGCAACCAAGCTTGCTATAAGCGCGAGAGACAACGCTGCCGCCGTCAACGGACTGGCTCGGCGCGGAAGGGGCCGGTGCCGGGGCGGGCGTCGAGGGCTGCGGCGTGGGAGCAGGAGCGGGAGCGGGCGCAGGAGTGTTGCCGCCGCCGTTGTTGGTCGTACCGCCACCATTGTTGGTGTTCTCGGTCGTACCGGCGGTGTCGTTGCTCACCGTGGCCTTTTCGGCGGTGCTGGCATTTATGCCAGCCTGCAGCGCGGCGTTCGCCTCGGCCTCGGCAGCAAGCTCGGCCTGCAGCTGTGAATCCAGGGAGTTCACGACACTCTGGGCCTCAGCCTGCTGGGCGTTGAGTTCGTCGACCTTCTTCTGCGTCGCGGCGACGTTCTTCTCCTGCTCGGCCTGCTTATCGGTGAGCTGCTGCTTAAGGTTCTTGACCTCCTGAATGGTCTGGGCCTGCTTGTCGGAAACCTTGCCGTAGTAGAACAAACGGTTGAGCATATCGCCCAGATCGTCGACGCCCGTCAGAACCTGAAGGAGACTCAGACCGCCGGTCTTGTACTCACCGGCAACGTAGGACGAAAGCTTTGCCTGGCCCTCGGCAATCTCTTGCTGCTTTTGCGTGATCTCGCCTGCAGTCTGATCAAGCTCCTGCGTCTGAGCGGAGAGTTCTTCATGAATTTGCTGGGTTTGCGTACCGATCTGCTCGAGTTTTGTACGAGCGGCGGCAAGATCGGACGCGGTATCGGCATAGACAGGAGCCGCGAGGCCCAAGCCCAAAACACAAGCGAGGGTTGCCGTAGCTGCGCAGCGTGCCATGTTTTTGTGCGTGTTTGCTGTGCGCATGGAGCTTCCTTTCCAGTATCTAAGGGTAGCGGCTAGTCCACCGTTACCAGGCTAAAGAGCTCAACGTCCTCGTTAGAAGGCGTGAGCTTCTTGCGCGGATTAAGAAACGCAAGCTCAAGGATACAACCATAACCTACGAGCTTTGCGCGCATATCTCGCACCAGTTTACCTGTTGCCTCGACGGTTCCGCCCGTCGCGACCAAGTCGTCCAGAATCAACACGGTATCTTTAGAGCTGATGGCATCGACGTGAATCTCAATCGAATCGGTTCCATACTCGAGCTCGTATTCCTGGCTAACGGTCTTACGTGGCAGTTTTCCCGGTTTACGTGCAGGAACAAAGCCCGCGCCGAGTGCCACGGCAACAGGCACGCCTACCATAAAACCGCGAGCCTCGGGTCCTACAACCTTAGTGATGCCCATACCGGAGAAATGCTCCGCTAGCGCGTCGACCATGGCTTTAAGTGCTTCGGGATTGCTAAAGAGCGGCGTGATGTCCTTAAAGACGACTCCGGGCTCGGGATAGTCGGGGATGTCGACGATGTGAGATTCGAAGTCGTACATGGTGTGACCTTTCATGGGAGGCTGGTTTGTAGAAGCATTTATTTGTCCGCGCTGGCGGTGCCGGTGTGCGAGGGGGCGACAACCTTAAGCGGCTGCACGAGGGATTCCTCGCGCACGGGGACCGCGGAGGCAGATGCCTCTTCGCTTTTGGCCTTGGTTGATTCGGAGCGTGCGATCTCCTCATCGAGGGCATCGATATCGGCGTCCTCGACTACGGCGTTGAGTGACTCAAATACGCGGTTCTTGAGCAGCGCAGTATGCACGCCCTCGGTGAGGTCATGTAACTTCTTAAACGCGCGTTCGAGCTTGGCATCACGTTCGTCATCGGAGGTGTCCATGCCAAGCATACTCACGAGCACTTGCTCGAACATCGAAGACTCGCGGTTGGCGGATGATACGTACTGACGAAGGTTTCGCGGCTCGATATGAAAGCGTGACAGTTCAGAACAGTAGCGGATAATCGGAAAATCGCGCCCGTCGACGAGCTCGCGGTTCTGCGGACTCTTGATAATGCGAATCAGGTCGTTTTCGGCCAAGGAGCGAATAAACGAGATCTCGACGCCCAACATATCCGGAATGGTCTCGATGGGGTGCAGTTTCTGCTTGGTTTCCTTTGGTTCCGTCTTGAGCGGAACATCGGACAGCAGACCCACCTCGTAGGCAAGCGTGGAGAGATCTGTGGCGTTTTCCAGACGTTGCTTGATCACGTTGAGCGGCATGTAGCGCGTCTTCTGCAGGTGCAGAATGACCTCTAGACGGTCAACGTCCTCCTTGGAGTATTGGCGATACCCCTTTGGCGTACGATGAGGGGTGATGAGCCCCTCATCTTCTAGAAATCTAATTTTTGAGTTCGAAAGATCGGGGTATGCGCCTCGAAGTAAATTGACGACTTGGCCGATACTCAGATAGTTGCGTTCGGCCATGCCCTACTCACCGGTTTCGATGCGCTCCGGCGTGCTCTCGTGGTAGATGAGCGTGAACGTACCGATCTGGACTGAAGATCCGTCGTGCAGCGGGGCGGCATTGACGATAGCGCCGTCAACCCACGTGCCGTTGAGCGAGCCTAAGTCCTCGATGCGAGCAGCCAGACCCTCGCGAATAATGCGTGCGTGGCTACGCGATACGGTCATGTCATTGAGGAAAATGCCGTTTGCCGGATCGCGGCCAATGGTGGTCACGTCATCCTCGAGTTCAAAGGCAGCACCGGTCTGCGGCCCCTTGACAATAGACAGAACGGGGGCAGTGATGCGAACGTTCGCCATAAGATCGGGAACGGTAACGTCGCTCGAAGGCACACGGAAGACGCAGGTTGCGTCGGCAGTCTTATCGTTTTGAGGCATATTGTTAACCATGTTGTCCATGACAACCCCTAACTTAACGCGGACATGCCGCAAAGAATGAACTGTACGTAATAATACCCCAATGGCTTAGTCTTCGATTTCGGGGTTAAGAAAGTCGACGTCTTCGTCCTCTGGATGCGAAACAGCCTGTTTAATGGCCGCTCCGCCCTTAATGGAATAGATGACAGCGGTGAGCATGGAAAAGATGACGCCGCCATACACAAAAAAGATGCCAAGCGGTACCGAGCTGCCGTTGAGGCCCGGGAAGGCCGTGAACGTGGCGGGCAGCAGATGCCAGCCGTCCACGACGGGAAAGCCCAGCAGCATGAGCGAGAAGCCGGTCATGAGCAGCGCCGTGGCAATCTTGCCGGGAAATACTACGTCGATGGGGCGGCGGTGGTAGTGGCGCACGATGAGCGTGCCGATGCCCAGGTAGATATCGCGCCCAATGATGAGCACGCAGACCCAGATGGGAAGCTCGCCGCGAACCACGAGACCTAAAACGCCTGTAAATAGCAGCGCACGGTCGCAGATGGGATCCATAACCTTGCCGAGCCACGAGACCGTTTTAGTCATGCGGGCAATCTGACCGTCCATCCAGTCGGTGGAGGCCGCGATGGCATAGATGACAATGGCGACGACACGGTTGTTGTCCGTCACAAACAGGTACAGGAAGACCAGCGTGAGGACCAGGCGCGTGAAGGTAATGAAATTGGAGATCGTGAAAATCTTATTCGACGGGTAATCGGAGGTGCCGATAAGCTCCTTTTTGATCTTCTTTTTGATGCCCACAGGACTCCCCCGCTGGTAAACGACAAAACTCTCGATACTATACCCGTTCTGGCGATGTCTATCCAGCGCGAGCATAGAGAGTCCAGACATGTGGAGGACGGTATCGGCCGGGATGTTTATCGCTTTTGTGTACATCAGCCCCCAAAGATGCCAAAAAATAACGGCGATGGTGAGGTGCTCTTCGCGTCAAGTCACTTTGCTTTCGAGCGCAAGGGACGCTCGAGCCAGGATGGAGAGGGCGAAAGCTACACCCTCACCGACCTCGACGGGGTCAATCGCATCGACTGCAAAAGCGGCTTCGGGTTCTACGCAGAGCCGAGGGCCGAGTCACAGTGGGCAGCAGCAAAGCGTGGTCCTGGACCTTCGCCAACGTTTCGCTGCGCAAGCTCTTTGAAGCATCGCTTGCGACGGGAAACCCGATAAGGTGGAGCTAGAGATGGCGGCGTTCACCTTTTGGTTCCACCCGCCAGCACCTCCCCTCTTGATACTGCAAGGGTTTCATTGTGGTGATAGACCGATACCGTTCATCGTTGTTTCGGGTTCGTTCGCAAAGTCGTGAACGCACTCCCCTCTTGTTCAGCGCATAATGGCGCACCGTATGCGGCTGAGCGGCCGCACGCTAAAGGAGAGGTGCCCGCATGGGCATCGAGAGAGAGGATGCAGTATGAACCTGAGGGAAAAGTACGGTGAGTGGGGCCTGATCCTGGGCGCGACCGAGGGCGTCGGCAAGGCGTTCTGCGAGAAGATCGCCGCCGGCGGCATGAATGTCGTCATGGTCGGCCGTCGCGAGGAGAAGCTGAACGTGCTCGCCGGCGAGATCCGTGAGACCTACGGCGTGGAGACCAAGGTCGTGCGCGCCGACTTTAGCCAGCCCGACGCTGCCGAGACCGTCTTCGCCGCGACCGAGGGCCTGGACATGGGCTTCATGAGCTACGTGGCCTGCCTGCACAGCTTCGGCAAGATCCAGGACACTCCCTGGGAGAAGCACGAGGCCATGATCAACGTCAACGTCGTGACCTTCCTCAAGTGCTTCCACCACTACATGCGGATCTTTGCCGCCCAGGACCGCGGCGCCGTGATCAACGTCTCGTCGATGACCGGCATCAGCTCCAGCCCCTGGAACGGCCAGTACGGCGCGGGCAAGGCCTTCATCCTCAAGATGACCGAGGCCGTGGCCTGCGAGTGCGAGGGCACCGGTGTCGACGTCGAGGTCATCACCCTCGGCACCACCCTAACCCCCAGCCTGCTGTCCAACCTCCCCGGCGGCCCGCAGGGCGAGGCCGTCATGAAGATCGCCCTCACCCCCGAGGAGTGCGTCGACGAGGCCTTTGAGAAGCTGGGTAAGGAGCTCTCCGTCATCGCCGGCCAGCGCAACAAGGACTCCGTCCACGACTGGAAGGCCAACCACACCGAGGACGAGTACATCCGCTACATGGGCTCGTTCTACCGCGACTAGCGGCTGCCGCGGCGCGTGCGCGAGGGCACGTGCGGGTTCGCAGGTAGAGATGCGAGTGCGAGGGTTTCTTTGCGGGGGCGTGCGGATGCGGCGCCTGCGAGGGAACCCTCTTTTCGTGGGTGGGCGCGACGGTATCTCTGCTCTCATCGTCGAGGGCGACCTGCTCGGCTCCCTCGCGATCTCCCCGCACGGGACCCCGCGCCCCGGCATCCTCTGGACCGTGTCCCGCTTGTGCCCAGTGGCTCGGCCGATCCGGCCCTCAGGGTATCGGATTCCCGCATTCATCCGTACTTGTTCGGATGAATGCGGGAGGTGTTCGGATGAGGTTGATATTCAAGGTGTAGACCTTTTTCTTGGTACTCATCAAATGCGGCAGGGTTTTCGAGTTTATAGATGCTAATATAACCCTGCTCTCGAAAGAGGGCTCAGTCCCGGCTGGTAAACCTGACGTTTGGCGTGGTGTGCGTGACACGCATAGCGGGCATGGCCGCGATAGAATTTTCCATGCGGAGGGGCTCGACCCCACAGCGCCCCGAGGGTTTCGGGGAGGGCGAACTGGCAGGCAGGGAACCGGGATACAGGCTGTCCGGAAGGAGGGGTGTAATGCCTCTTCTTCTTTTTTGCCACATCAATCTTCTGGCTTGATAGGTTTTTCGTGCGTGTGATTGGGTTGCGGAAGGGATTGGCATGAGAGTTGCGGAAATTGCGGAAAGGGTCGGTTGCGATCCTGAGTCTGCGTATGCGAAATTCGCCGACACACGTGAAGGCACACGCTTTCACAACATGCAGTGGCCCATTTTCGTCACTGACGAAAACTATCGCTTGTTTTGCAAGGCGCTGGCAGATTATGCCAACTCAGAGGAAGGTCCCCAAAGCAACGGCCGCCATGAATTGTTCCTGAGCGTGCACGAGCTGTTCGAAAAGGGCAACGAGATCGGCGGCGCCCCAAAAAAGCGCCACTACAACCTGGACAAGTCGTTCATAGGCACGGACGAGGCAAATCTCATGCTGCTCAAAGCGGCGCATAAGGGAATGACCCAGCAAGCGATCGCCGCGTACCTGGGCTGCTCGCGCACGGCGGTGCAAAAGCGCCTGAGCGCCCTGGCAGACGGCGTGCGTTTTGGCGACTCCTACATCAAGGCCGAGCCGACAAGCCGCGGCGGCCTGAAGTCGACGGCTCACCCGATCTTTCTGCCGCTGCGATTGCATGAGGTGTACCTGATGCTGTCGGCATTAGGCGAGTTTCGAGCGGAACGGTCAGGCGGGGACCCAGAGCGCGTCGTGGCAGATGATCTCGCGCGCAGAATCTATTACCAGCTGAGCGACTACGCCAAGGGCGGAATCGACAAAGCGTTGGATGAGCGAGGGGTTCGCCTCGCTGGGCTAAGGCCCGACTTCGACTCAAGCGAGGTGTCCGTTTTAGATCGCATTGTCATGTACGAGAAGATGGGTCTCAATCTTGAAGTCGTGCTTGTAAATGGAGATAAGCTCGACGGCCGCTACGCGCGCCACGCCGATCTTCAGAAATGCGTAAACGCCGCCGAAATAAGCAAAGACGGCAGCTATATCGTGTTTAAACTTTTGGATGGCAGATACTGGGCGGTCGACGATTCTCAAGTAGTGAGCGTAGCAGCCGCACCCGGGGATTAGGTTGCGGCCAAGTCCCTCGTCCGCCCTCCCAGGCGGTACCGCTGCGGCCGATTTCATGTTTGCTTACAGGCGAAACAGCCGCCCTTGCGTTTTTCTAAACGCAACCTCTTCGTGCGCTCGTAAAAAATCGAATCGATAAAAACTGGCAACAACCCTTCTGAACGGGTATCCTTTCGCAGGATGCGCCTCGAACAGCGCTTTCTGCCTGCGCGATTTCGTGCATGGCCGTCCTTTTCGTTCTATTTCTTAAAATGACAATCTCAGGTTTTCACGCCTTTTCGGCTTCAGACTGTATGCTGCAATCAGCTCGAGCGACCGAAGCCCATCACAACACCGAAAGGCGTGAACCATGAAGTACAACGAGAAGCGCAACAACGCCTCAGCCCGTCACCCCGAGACTGCACCCTCGATCATCAACTTCGCGTACGGTAGCAACCTTGATATCCATCAAGTTGAAACCCGCTGCCCCGGCGCGGTGCTGCTGGGCAAAGCGACCCTGAACGGCTATGAACTGGCGTTCGACACCGCCGGATACCTCACCATCACCAAGCGCGAGGGGTCGCATGTGCAAGGCGCGCTGTGGGCGCTCGATAGCTCTCACGTGGCGTCTCTCGACCGCTACGAAGGCATTGCATCTGGTTGTTACCGCAAGGAAACGGTGACCGTTGGGCGCGAAGGCGATGTGGTTCCCGCAACCCTTGAGGCGATGGTCTACATCTCTGAGCGCACCCCGCTGCGCAGGTACACCGAAAAGTACGATTACATCGACCGCGTGGTCGAAGCCGGCCGCGTGATGCAGCTTGATGAGGCAACCTTGGCGCAGATGTCCGACATGCGCGCCGACAGCCTGGACCGCTTGCGCGCGCAAGAAGAGTCGGCGGCGTATGGCGCAGCCAAGATCGACCTCCCCGCTGCACGCGAATACGCCGACTTCGTGTGCGGTGAAGGTCACCAGATCGCCGATTGCACATGCCGTTACACCGGTTACTACGCACGCCGTTTCCCCCGTGGCCTTCAGCAGCATGGACGCATCCTGCGCTCTAAGCGCTACCAGGTGATGGAAGCGAGTGAGGCCACCTTCTGCGGGTCTCACCGCATCTACTTGTCAATCAAGACCCCAGGCGAGTTCGGTTACAAGATCGACGTCCCCGAAGGGTTCCGCGCGGTGCGCAGCAGCGACCCCGCGCTGCGGGCAGACCTTAGCTACTCCCTTACGCTGGATGAGTTCGAAAGGCAGCGCAAAGCCCTGCTGCGCACCCTGCTCGACTGGTGCAACAGCCTGCCTGAGTTTGACGTGCACAACTTTAATCGCCCCTCTGGCCCGGCGTTCGACGCGCGCGAACACTCCGCCGACACCCGCGAGTATGCGGAAACCCCGTACTTCGCATATGGATTTGACATCAGCCATGACCGCATTGCCAAAAAGCTCGAGGGCGGTCACCATGTTTATGCAACCAAGGCGAAGCTCTATGGCTACACGCTGGCGTGCGACGCGAAGGGCCGTCCCACCATCATGCGCATGGAAGGATCGTTTGTGGAAGGCGTGCTGTGGCATGGTCTCACGCGGGGCGAGGTCCAGACGCTGGACAAAGCGAATGGCGTGCAGTACGGCACCTATGCAAAAGCCGGCGTCACGGTGAAGATTGAGGGCGAACCCGCTGCGAGGGAAAAGAACGCATTCGTGTACATCTCTCGGCGAACCCCGCTTTCTGCAGTTACGAAAGACATCGAAGCGTTTGGCGCGATGCGCGACGAAGCCATCGCCCTGAAAATGGAGCGCACCACCGTGGCTCGCATCGACGCAATTCTGCGCGCAAGCGGCTGCCCCTGCGTGCAGCCCGAAGCCCCTGCGGCAGAAATCGCAGCCCTGGGCATCACAGAGCTCACGTCCGAGCAAACCATGAAGTGCATGCTGTTCGTGTGCCCGAAGTGCTTTAAGCCCTTGAGCGAATGCGAATGCGGCAAGCGCCCTGATCACCTGGTAGCGATCGACCACGAGCTGCAGCCCCATGTGCGCATACTGAACGATAAGGGTTATAAAACGCAGTTCTGCTGTGCCGGGCATGCAGACAGCGGTTGCCACGGTTACCTGAGCTTCGGACGCCGCTTCCGCGCACTAGAAGAGATATGCGGCGGTCAGCTGCCCAACGAGTCTCTTACGGAGGCGCCGCAACGCATTCGCAGCACGCGCCATGTAGCGCTGAACCTGCCCGGCGCCCCCGAAAGCTATGACGTGTACCTGGACAACAGGGGTTACGTCATTCGCTTTGAGCCGCGCCGCGGTGTGAGGCGTGAACAGTTCGTGCAAGACAAGCCCGCTATGTTGAGCGCATTGCTGCAGTGGTGCGAGTCTCTCCCGCAGCGCGAATAGCCTGCAAGCCGTCTGAACTGGTAAGAATCGCCAAGCGCGTGGGTCGATGTTCGAATCCTGACCCGCGACTTCCGAGCCCCCTTCTAGTCCCAAGCCCCGATCCTAAAGCCCTCAGCCCTGCCCCTCAATGCGCCCTTGAGCGTGCGCATGCGGCGTCTATGAAGTTCCTCCAGCGCTTCGGGGCGTTCTCGACGATGAAGTCGATGACGGTGGCGAGCTCGCCCTAGTCGAGCCCGCGCCGACGCACTCTCTTGAGGTCGCACGAGAATGACGGCGCGAACGCCGCCCTGAGCCGCACGCTCACGCCGTCGCCTAGGACTTCGCCGGCATGGCGGCCCAGATGGCGGACTCTGGGGCGATTACGCCGCAGGTGCCCGCAGCGATGGCCGGTGGCACCGTAGCGGTGTCGGCTTAATACCCGCGGCGTTAGCTTTTTGGAGCGCAGTGCCTTGTTTCGGCAGGCACGGAAGCCTTCCTCTCGCTGCCGAAAGAAATCGAAAAAGTATCGCGGCCCTTGGGCGGTGTCGGGGTTCCGTGCAAACGTGCGGGGAATTAGTGAAGCAGGGCGGGACAGTTGGCTTGGATGTCGTAGCCGCAGTAGCTAGGCACAGGTAGGTGATTTTCGCGTATGTAGAAAAATTTAGGCTAGATAGACTACAAATGTGGAATCAAAACGAATCAGTGAATTCAACAAATATGGAAAGAAAGTGAAGGGGGGATCCATTAAAACCGAGATTCTACAAAAGTGCAGGTAGAAGGGCGTGTCTTTATTGGCTAAAAAACAGCCGGTGATTCTCCGGTGATTCCCTGATGATTCCTGATAAAAAAAGGCCAGGCACTAGGTGCCTGACCTGTAAACTTCTGGTCGGGACGACTGGATTCGAACCAGCGACCCCTTGACCCCCAGTCAAGTGCGCTACCAAGCTGCGCCACGTCCCGAAGCTTTTGTTTGTTGCTCTGCTCTCGCTCGCAACAGGGAGTATAGTAACCCGAAACTTTGTCCTTGTGCAAGAACTTTTTTACAAATTTTGAAGCAAGTCTAAAATTGTATCTGCGAGCTGGGGTTTTGTTAGTACGGGAAGTTCTTGCGTGCCCGCTGTACTCACTATCCAGGCCTTGTTGGTATCGGTTCCAAAGCCCGAATCGGCGCGCGAGACATCGTTGGCGATAATGGCATCGCAACCCTTGCGCACGAGTTTGCGCTGCGCGTACTCCACGACGTTATCGGTCTCGGCCGCAAAGCCGATTACACGGCGATCGCCCTTTTGGCGTGAGAGTTCGGCCAGGATGTCAACGGTCTCGACGAGCTCAATTCGATCCAGGCGCTCGTTGGCCTTTTTGAGTTTATGGTTCGCCGGGGCCGCAGGCGTGTAGTCGGCGACGGCGGCGGCACAAATGGCCGCGTCGGCCGTCTGGAAGGCGCTCAGCGCAGCCTGGAGCATTTCCGCGGCGGTTTGTACGCGCACGCACTCTACACCGCAGGGAACGTCGAGCGATGTCGGTCCCAGCACGAGCGTGACGGCGGCACCGCGGCGCGCGGCCTCCCCCGCCAGGGCGACACCCATCTTGCCCGATGAACGGTTGCCAATGAAGCGCACGGGGTCGATCGGTTCGTGCGTGGGGCCGGCGGTGATCACGATGCGCTTGCCCACAAAGTCCTGAGGAGCGGGGTCGAGCAGCTTGCAGACGGCCTCGACGATGTCCTCGGGCTCGCTCATGCGTCCCGTGTCCACATCGCCGCAGGCAAGGTAGCCGCTACCCGGACCAACAACGTGGACACCGCGCTCGCGCAGCGTGGTCATGTTGGCCTGCGTGGCCGGCGCCTTCCACATGCCATTGTTCATGGCCGGCGCAACCACGATAGGACGCGGCGTGGCAAGCAGCGTGGTGGAGATGAGGTCATCGGCGATGCCGTTGGCCATCTTAGCGATGATATTGGCCGTCGCGGGCGCCACGACCACCAAGTCGGGCTCCTGCGCCAGCGAGATATGGTGGATGGGGTCGGAGGGGTCGTCGAACAGACCCACAGCGACCGGCTCGCCCGTGAGCGCGCGAAAGGTGAGCGGACCCACAAACTCCGTGGCATGCTCGCTCATAACGACCTTGACGCGTGCGCCGCGTTTTTGCAGCAGGCGCACGATATTGCACGACTTATAGGCGGCGATCCCGCCGGTAATGCCCAGCAGGATCGTTTTTCCCTCAAGTTGCATTGAATTGTCGGGTGCCGTCGTCATTGTTAGGCTTCCTTGTTGGGGAGCACGAGCAGGCGGTGGCAGTACGGGCAGTGCGTAATCTCACTACCGTCGTGGTTGAGGTCGCTCATGGACGACGCCTGCAGCGCGGTGTGGCAGACCGTGGGGATGTTGCCCTTGATGGTCTCGACGGCCAGGCCACGGAACTGCTTGAGTAGACGCTCGTAGTCGGTGAGAACGTCGGTCGGCAGCGTGGCGGCAAGCGCGGTGCGCTCCTTGGTGGCGGCATCAATCTGGGCCTGGAGGTCGGCGGCCTTGTCACGGGCGGCCTTGGTGTCGGCCTTCACGCCCTCCTCGAATTTGGCGATGATGGCCTCCGCGCGAGCCTCACGGTCGAGCGCCTCCTTGTGGGCGACAACGACATCCTTGCGGGTGTGCTCAATCTTGTCCAGTCGCTTGGCCAGGGTGGCGAGCTCGTTTTCCAGATCCTGGACCTCGCGGTAGTCAGAGCCGTCGACGTGGCGTTTCTTGGCGGCCTCGATGGCGTTGTTGGTCTGGATCTCGGTGGTGTTGAGATCGTCCAGCTCAATGTCGAGGTCCTTGCGCTGAGCATAGAGCTTGGTCATTTCGGACTTAAGCTTTACATAGGTTTTGCGCTTTGAGGCGAGCTCCTTGAGCTCCGGCATATTGGCAAGTTCGCTCTTGTTGCGGGCGAGCTCCAAATCGATCTGTTGCAGCTTGAGTAGCGTAGCGCCGGCGCTCATAAGTTCTCTCCTTTTGTCACAGTCCACCATTGGCAAGGGTTCAGTATTTTAATCGCATGACGGGGGTCGACCCCGGCGTCAACCGCAGAGTTCATCAAGATATCCACGAATGGCTCCTCGGAGCGATCGTGGCCGAGCAGAATCACGCTCAGCCCGCGCAAGGCAAGGTCTTGCGCCACGTGATAGCCCGCCTCGCCCGTCACGATGACATCCGCACCGGCGGCGATGGCAAGCTCGCCAAAGTCGCCGAGGGAGCCGCCCAGAATGGCGACGGTGCGGCACGGGCGCTCGGCATCGCCCCATACGCGTGGGTCGCTGCCAAAGGCCGTGGCAGCACGGGCGGCAAGATCGCGCAGCGTGCACGGGTCGTTGAGTGTCGCAAAAACTCCCAGGCCGCAGGCCTTGGGGTCGTCCACGTGCTCCAACGAGCTTGCAGGCGCTGCGTCCAACAGCTTACTTAGGCAGATGCGTGCCTCGTGCGAGCGGTCCAGGTTGGTGTGGAGCGAGATAATGCTCACCCCGCAGCGGGCCGCCTCGTAGAGCGCCGCGCTGCATTGGGGGCGCGTTGCGCTGGGCGGGCAAAACGACTCGGGCGCCTTGATGTAGACGGGATGATGCGTGAGCAACACGTTGGCTCCGGCTTCCAAGGCGCGCTGCACGTTGTCCCTGGTAGCGTCAAGCGCGCAGGCAACGCCGCGGATCTCGCCGTCGGGGTCGCCAACGGATAAGCCTACGTGGTCCCAGGGCTCGGCGTCCGTCTTGGGATAGCGTGCCAGCAGGGTGCGCTCGAGCTCGGCGACGATCATGCGGCACCTACAATCGAGAGCAGCGTGTGGGCAAAGTCGTCCAGATCGGTCGGATTCACGCGGTCATCGAAGGAGATGCGCAGTGCGCCCAGCGCCTGCTCGCGACCAATGCCCATGGCGCTGAGCACGTGGCTCGGGTCCATGCTGCCGCTCGAGCAAGCCGATCCGGCCGAAACCTCAAAGCCGGCGGCGTCAAGCTTGATGATGAGCTCCTCGGAGTCCATGCCGTCAATATAGATCGATACCATGCCGGGCAGACGGTCGGCCTGCGTGTAGTCGCCCATGGTGGCGTGGATGCGCGGATGGGCCGTGAGCGTGGCGTAGAGCTTGTCGGAAAGGGCTTGCAGCTTCTCGCGCTCCTGAGCCACATGGGGCGCCAGAGACGAGGCGGCAGCGGCAAAGGCCAGCTGCGTGCGCAGGTCCTGCGTGCCGGCACGACGTCCGGCTTCCTGTCCTCCGCCAAAGATGCGGGGGCGCAGCGGCGTGCGGCTTTTTAGGTATAACGCGCCGGAGGCTACGGGGCCGCCAATCTTGTGTGCTGCAACGGTCATAGCATCGACGCCCAGCTCGTTCACATCGAGCGGAATATGCAGATAGCCCTGGATGGCATCGGTGTGGAACAGGGCGCCCGCGGTGTGCGCAGCCGCGGCAAGCTCGCGGATGGGCTGCACCACGCCGGTCTCGTTGTTGGCGGCCATGATGCTCACGAGCGCGACGTCGTCGCCCAACAAGTCGCTCAGCGCGGCAGGCTCGATGTAGCCCGCACGGCAGGGCTGCACCAGGTCGACGGTAAAGCCCGCGGCTCGCAGCAGCGATAGGTTGTCCAGGATCGAATCATGCTCGATCGCAGACACGATCACGCGATCGCGCTTACGATCGCGCTGACGAGCACCCTCGGCAAGTCCGAGGAGCGCCAGCTGGTTGGCCTCGGTACCGCCGTTGGTAAGGATGATCTCGGACGGGCGAACGCGCGCGCCAAAGCTGCGGGCGATCTCGCGGCGTGCAACCTCCAGACGTGCGGCAGCCTTGCGGCCGAGCGAGTGCAGCGAGTTGGGGTTGACGCCTGCAAGTTCGCTGTCGTCATATTCGCGCTGCGCAAGGAGCGCCTCGGCGCGCATGGGCGTCGAGGCGGCATAGTCAAGATTCACGGGTATGCGGTTTTGACCTGCGGTCATAAGGGTTTATGCCTCCTGTGCGGCCTCGTTGCCCAGCTTCTGCAGCAGCGCAACCTCGGCGGCGGGATCTTCGGACTTAAATACGGCGGAGCCGGCTACGAGTACGTTGGCGCCGGCCTTGACGACCTCGGCGATGTTTTTGGAAGAGATGCCGCCGTCGACCTCGATCATGGGCGACACTCCGTGGCGCTCGCACATGGCCTTGAGCTCGTGGAGCTTATGCAGCGTGCCCGGGATAAAGCTCTGGCCGCCAAAGCCGGGGTTCACGCTCATGAGCAGCACCATGTCGACGACCTCGATGATGCTCTCGAGCACGCAGACGGGCGTGGCGGGGTTGAGCACCACGCCGGCCTTGACGCCGCGCTGCTGCAGATGCGTGAGCGTGCGGTGCAGGTGCGTGGAGGCCTCATAGTGCACGGTGATCATATCGGCGCCGGCGTCGGCATACCAATCGACGGTCTCGTCGGGGTTCGACACCATCAGGTGCGCGTCGACCGGCACCTTGGTGGAGTGCTTGACGGCCTTGAGGATTTCGACGCCAAAGGTGAGGTTGCCGGTAAAGTGACCGTCCATGACGTCGAAGTGCACATAGTCGGCGCCGGCGATCTTGTCGAGCTCGCCCTTGAGGTTGGCCATGTCAGCCGAAAGGACGGACGGAGCGATTTTGATGGAACCCATGGTAGTAGCCTTTCTGCGCTAGTCGGTGAGTCCGTAGAACTCTTGAGAGGGGACGCGGTCGGTAAGGATCTCGAGCGCCCTATCCAAAGTAACACCGTTGTAGAGCGTTTGCTCCACGGCAAAGGTGAGCGGAATGTCTACGCCCAGCGAACGGGCGAGCTCGCTCACGCTGCGGGCGGCGACGGCGCCCTCGACCACCATATGCGTGCGCGCCTGGTACTCGTCGAGCGATACGCCGTGGGCAAACTCGTAGCCGAAGGTGCGGTTGCGCGAATGCTCGGAGGTGCAGGTGGCAATAAGGTCACCCATGCCGGCAAGACCCATACAGGTCATGGCCTGGCCGCCGCGGGCGTGCACCAGTCGGCTGATTTCTGCCAGGCCGCGCGTCATGATAAGGGCGAGCGTGTTGTCGCCTGCGCCGGTACCGGCGGAGATGCCGCACACGATGGCGATGACGTTTTTCATGGCGCCGCAAACCTCGACGCCGGTCATGTCCTGCGACAGATAGATGCGGAAGGCCGTGGATAGGAGCAGGTCCTTAAAGGTCTCCCCTACCTGCGAGTCTTTGCTGGCGATGACGGCGGCGGAAAGTCCGCCGCGGCATATCTCCTCGGCATGGTTGGGGCCCGAGAGCGCCGCCACACGTGCCTCGTTGCCGATCTCGCTGGCGATGACCTCGCTCATGAGCATGCCGGACTCGGGCTCAATGCCCTTGGTAAGGCAGAGCACCGGGGTGTCGGCGGCGATAAAGGGTGCCGCTTGGTGGCAGACGCCACGCAGGTGCGTCGAAGGCACGGCAAAGATGATCGCATCGGCACCGTCGAGCGCCTGGGCCAGGTCCGTCGTGGCGACAACGTTTTCCGGCAGCACGTAGTCCACCAGATAGCGCGGGTTGCGGTGCTCGCCGTTAATGCCGGCGGCCGTCTGCTCACTATGGGCCCACATGGTCACGCGCTCGGCTCGCGCGGCGGCAAGGCCGGCGACGGCGGTTCCCCAGGAGCCGGAGCCAATCAGCGCAACATTCATGACTCTCTCCTACTTATCGTCGGGCTCGGTGACGCGCTTGGTAAACGAGAGCTTGGATTCCTTGCCCGTCATGAGCTTTTTGATGTTCGCGCGATGGGCCCACACCACGGTGATGCCGATCATTGCCATACAAAACTTGAGGCCCAGGCTGCTGTACGGAAAGACCGCGCAGGCGGCGACGGGAAGACCGATGGCAGCGGCAAGCGAGCCCACCGACACATACTTGGTGATGGCGACGGCCACGATAAACATGCCCAGCAGCGAAAGTCCGATGGGCCAGTACCAGGCCAGTATGACGCCCAGCCCCACGGCAATGCCCTTGCCGCCACGGAAGTTGAGGTAGGGCGAGAATATGTGGCCCCACACCGCTGCCAGACAAATGACGCCGAGCATCCAGTCGCCGGCGGCACCGGGAGCCATGATGCTCACCGGGAAGCCATAGCCCACACTTGCGATGAGCGGACGCGCGATAAGGACGCAGATGGCGCCCTTCAAGCAGTCGAGCAGCAGCGTGAGCGCCGCGACCTTGGGGCCGGCTACGCGCAGGGCGTTGGTGGTGCCGATGTTGCCGGAGCCCGCCTTGCGAATATCCGTGTGGTTGAACACGCGGCCCAGGATCAGGCCAAACGGAATCGCTCCGATAAAGAACGAGACCACGGCGCAGATGGCGGTCAGCAGAATCGGATTATGCATCCTTTTGCTCCTTCTTCCTAAAGAAGAGTCGAATGGGCGTGCCGGAAAAGTCGAAGGTCGAGCGCATACGGTTCTCCACGTAGCGCTGGTAGGTGTCGTTGACCAGGTCGCTGTGGTTGACGAAGAACGTAAACGTCGGCGGGTTGACGCCCGTCTGGGTCACGTAGTGCATGCGCAGGCGACGCTTGCCGTCCACCACGGTGTGGCCAAACTCGCGCAGGTCGGTGAGGAAGGTGTTGAGGCGCGAGGTGGTGATCTTTTGCGAGCGCGTCTTCTCGGCGGCGTCGACCATTGCCCAGATCTTCTCGACGCTACGGCCGGTCAGGGCCGAGATGCGCAGGTACTGGGCCCAGGGAGCCATGACGCCCAGACGGCGGTCGACGGTCTCCATGCAGGCCTCGCGCTTGCGGTCGTCGTCGAGCAGATCCCACTTGTTGAGCAGAACGACGATGGCGCAACCGCGTTCGATGGCCAAGCCCATGACCTTCTGGTCCTGCTCGGTAACGCCCACGGAGGCGTCGACGACGAGCAGTGCCACGTCAGCACGGTCGATGGCGCGCAGGCCGCGGACCATGGAGTAGTACTCGATGTTCTCGTACACGGTGCTCTTCTTGCGAATACCCGCGGTGTCGACCATGCGGTAGTGCTTGCCGTTGCGCTCCACGACGGTGTCGATGGCGTCGCGCGTGGTGCCGGCGATGTTGGACACGATAGAGCGGTCGGCACCCAGGATGCGGTTGAACAGCGACGACTTACCGGCATTGGGGCGGCCGATGATGGCGACGTTCAGCGCGTCGGGGAACTCATCGGCGACCTCGTCCTCCTCCTCGGGCAACAGGGCAACGATGTCGTCGAGCAGGTCGCCCGTGCCGTGGCCGTGCAGGGCCGAGAGCGGCGTTGGCTCGCCGATGCCGAGCGAATAAAACTCCCAGATGCTGTCGTTTTCGCGATCGGGGTTGTCGAGCTTGTTCACCAGCAGAAAGACCGGCTTGTCGCAGCGCTTGAGCATGCGGGCGACCGACTCGTCCTCCTCGGTGACGCCGGTGCGGCCGTCGACCACAAACAGGATGACGGCGGCTTCCTCGGCGGCGGCGAGGGCCTGGTCGCGGATGGACGTGGCAAAGACGTCATCGCTCTTGAGCGGCTCGATGCCACCCGTGTCGACGATGGTGAACTCGCGGCCGTTCCAATCGGCCGTGTGGTAGGAGCGGTCGCGCGTTACGCCGCGGGACTCATGGACGATGGCGTCCGAGGTCTGGGCCAGGCGGTTAACGAGCGTGGACTTGCCCACGTTGGGGCGTCCGACGACGGCGACGATAGGTTTCATCTGCACTCCTTTAATGGGTAGGGTCAGCGGAATTAGTAGAGCCTGCGGGCATAATGCCAAGGATATGCTCCAGGGTATCGAGCAGCTCATGCGGCATGGTCGATACCACATGAACCTCGGCGCCGCGAGCTTCAAGGCTTGCGAGTAAATCGTCACGATGATACTCGTCAAGCGTCATGCCGTCAGCGTTGAACATGAGCTTAGGCACAAAGAGCATAACCCCCGAGAGGTCCTGCGGCAGCTGCTCCAGAATGTCGCAGGCGACGATGAGGCCGGTCACGTCCACGTTGCCGCCAAAGTAACGGTTTTCGATAGCGGTGACGGTGCCGGCAAGGCCCCGTGGCGACTCCACAAAGCGCGCCACGGTGTCGCGCGCGCTGGTGCCGGAGAGGCACAGGAGGCGCTGGTTGCGCCCGGCGATGCCAGCGCGGACGCGGCGCAGACGCTCGGCGTCGGCGGCAAGCACATCGTCAGTCTCGTCCAGATACGAGCGAATCATACCGATGCCGTCGTAATACTGCGGGTAGCCGTCGTAAAACTCGGCCTGGGGTGGCTCGATGCCGGCGTCCAGATAGAACTCGTCGCTCATCTGGAAGGTGTGGCGGCCAAAGCGCTTGTAGGCACGATCCTGGAAGGGACGGATCATGGCAATGGTTTCGCGCGCGAGCTCAGGTTTGTCGCTGTATGACCAGGTAAAGCGCCTCTGGTGCTTGGTAAAACCGAGCGGCACGATGCCCAGGCTCGTGATCTGCTCGTGTTCCTCGCAAAAGCGTAGGGTCTTTTGCAGCTCCTCGCCGTCGTTCATGCCGGGACACAAAACGATCTGCGCGTGAATCTCGATGCCGGCGGCCATGATGGCCTCGAGCACGTCCATGCCGCGCTGGGCGTTACGGCCCATCATGCGGCGGCGGACGTCGGGGCTTACGGCGTGGACCGACACGTTCATGGGACTCATATTGCGATCGATAACGTTTTGCACGTCCTCGTCTGAAAGATTCGTGAGCGTGACAAAGTTGCCCTGCAAAAAGCTCAGGCGGTAGTCGTCATCGCGAATATAGAGCGTGGAGCGACCGCCCTTGGGCAACATGGTCATAAAGCAGAACACGCAGGCGTTCACACAGGTACGCATGCCGTCAAAGATGGGGCCGTCGAACTCAAGGCCCCAGTCCTCGCCGGGAAAGCGGTCAAGCTCCACGGGGGTGACGGTGCCGTCGCGCGGGTCGAATACCTCCAGCTCGACGGTGTCCTCGTCGGCCTCCCAAAGCCACACGATCATATCGGTCAGCTGCTCACCGTTGACCGTGAGCACGCGCATGCCCGGCTCGATACCCACATCCCATGCGGGCGATTCGGGACGCACGTTTTTTACGAGCGCGCCCTCACCCGGCTCGGGGTCGCGGCTGCGCCCGTAATCGGCCACCTCGGCGGCGTATGCGGGTACGGTCTGGTCCATGATTAGCGACAAAGCTCCTTGATGCGCTCGACGGCGCGCTCGATGTGTTCTTGCGGAGTTGAGGCTCCGGCGGTGATGCCGATGTGGCGCGCGTTGGCAAACCATGCGGCCTCAAGCTCGGAAGCTCCCTCGATGTGATGGGTGTGCTCGCAGACATCGGCACAAATCTGTGCCAGGCGGCGCGTATTGCCCGAATTTTTGCCGCCCACGACGACCATGCAGTCGCAGCGGTTGGCAAGTGCAGCGGCCGCCTGCTGTCGCTCGCTCGTGGCCGCGCAGATGGTGTTGATCACGCGTAGTTCCTGCACACGTGGGGTGATGGAGGCCACGACCTCGGCCAGGTTCTGCGCGGTTTGGGTGGTCTGCACAACCAGGCCCACCTTGCCCTTGAGCGGAAGCGCGTCCGCATCGGCGGCGCAACTCACGACCTGCGCGTCATCGCCGGCGTGGCCCAGGATGCCCTCAACCTCGGGGTGGCCCGGCTCGCCCACGACAATCACACGGTAGCCCTCGCGCACCAGGCGCTCGGCCGCCACATGGACCTTCTTGACGTAGGGGCAGGTGGCATCGACCACGGTAAGGCCGCGCTCGCGAGCAGCCTCGATGACCTGCGGCACCACGCCGTGCGCGCGAATGACCACGGTGCCCGAAGCGGCGTCGTCCAGGGTGTCTGCCAGACCAACGCCTGCCTCGGCGAGCTCGCGCACCACGATGGGGTTATGGATGAGCGGACCCAGCGTGTGGACCTGAGTGCTCTCCCCTGCCTGCGGTGCGGCGGCCAGCGCCATGTCGAGCGCGCGCTGTACGCCGTAGCAGGTACCGGCGTGCGCTGCGATTTCGATGGTGGGGACGACCTCCTCAGCGGCGGTCGCGGCGGTATTCATGACTTCCTCGCCCATGGCTAGAACCTGCCGGGGTGCTCGGCACATAGGTCGTCGCGCATGGCGTAGACGCGGCTCATGGCCTCGGACTCAAACCATGCCAGGCGCTCCTTGCGCTTGAGCTCGGCCGGTGCATCGGATAGCGAGATGGCCTTGCCGGCACGGATCCAGCACTTTTTGGGGCGCATGAGCTTTTTGCCCGCAGGCGTGATATCGGACCAGCCGCAGATGGCGAGCGGGTTGACGGGTGCCTTGCCCATCTGGGCAATGAGCGCAAAGCCGCCGTGGACCTCGGGCTTGATCTCGCGCGAGCGGATGCGCGTGCCCTCGGGGAAGATCAGGACGTCCTCGCCGCGCTGCAGTGCATGCTGGGCGGCGCGCAGGCACTTCATGTCGGCGGTGCCGCGCTCGACGGGAATGCCGCCCACGCGGCTAAAGGCCCAGCGCACGATCTTGCTCTTGGCAAACTCGGACTTAAAAATGGGGCGAATGCGGCGGCCGCCAAAGAATAGCGCCGTCTCCACGGCCAGGAGCTCGGCCATCGAGGTGTGGTTGCAGATGACCACGCTGCCGCGGCCTTCCTGGCGCTCAAACAGCAGGTCGCTGTCCTCTACCTTCCAGCGCCACATGAGCTTGGAGAAGACCCACAGGATGCCCATGACCACAAAGACGGTGCCACGGATGAGCACGGGGAACTCGGCATAAGGCGCGTTGTAGTAATCCTCGGGCGTCTGCTTAAACAGGCGCATGAGCTACCTCCTTTGGTTGATGAGGTCCTCGATTATCGAGACGACCTCGTCGATGGTATGTGCGGTGGAGTCGACGTGCACCGCGTCCTCGGCGGGCACGAGCGGCGCGACCTCGCGGCTGCTGTCGAGCTTGTCTCGCTGCTTGAGGGCGTCGAGGGTCTCGTCGACCTCGGCCTCGAGCTGCTCTTCGGTGGGCGGCTGGGCGTCGTTTTGGTGGCGCTGCAGCACGCGGCGACGGGCGCGCTCGCGCGGGTCGGCGGTCAGAAAGACCTTGACCTGCGCGTTGGGGAACACGACGGTGCCGATGTCACGGCCCTCGGCCACGATGTCGCGGTCCTCGGCGGCGCGACGCTGATGGATGAGCATGGCGGCGCGCACGCCCGGGTAGGCCGAGACCTTGGAGACGTTGGCGTCCACCTGCGGAGTGCGAATGGCAGCCGAGGCGTCCTGGCCGTCAATGGTCAGGCGCGTGTCCTCGCCGGTGCCGTTGGTAAAGCGGATCTCGATCTGCTCGGCAAGGGCATCGATTGCAGCCTCGTCGTCCAGATCGATGCCGCGGTCGAGCGCGGCGAAGGTGACGGCGCGATACATGGCGCCCGTGTCGAGCTTGTTAAAGCCCAGCTGGCGGGCGATCTCCTTGGCGATGGTGGACTTGCCGGATCCGGCGGGGCCGTCGATGGCGACGATCATGCAATGCTTCCTTTCGGTGGTTGACGTGCTGGTATGGGACGCGGGCGCTGGGGCTTGGCGGACTGGCTAGCCCGTGTAGCGCTCGCGGTAGGTGTTGCGCTTGGGCGCGGAGCCGTGGCTGCCGTGGTGGCGCGTGCGGGTCGCGGGGTTGGTCGCCGGCGCAGCGCCGCGCTTGGCGCCGGCCTGCTTGGGCGGGATGCCGCCGGCCTTGAGGATCTGTACCTCGCGGTCGGTGAGTTCGCGCCACGAGCCCTTGGCCACGTCTTTGAGCTCCAGGCCGGCAAAGTTACAGCGGTGCAGACGAATCACCGGGTGGTGGATCTTGCTCAGCATGCGCTTGACCTGGTTCTTGCGGCCCTCGCGGATGATGACCTCGACGGCGGTGGTGCCGGGCTTCACACCCTGCGGAGCCACCGCCTCGGCCTCGCGCGCGGTAATGACGCGGCAGATCGCCGGCTGGCACAGGCCGTCGTCGAGCTCGATGCCGCGGCGCAGCGGTTCCAAGTCGCGATCGGTCAGGTGGCCGTCCACGAGCGCCTGATAGGTCTTGTAGACGTGCTTGCTGGGGTGCAGCAGGTCCTGTGACAGGTCACCGTCGGTGGTAAAGAGCAAAAGGCCCGTGGTGTCGCGGTCCAGGCGACCCACCGGGAAGAGCCCCGGAAAGCGGTCGCGCGGGACCAGGTCGGCCACGCAGGGGCGCTCCTGCGGATCGCTCATGGTGGTGAGATAGCCGGTCGGCTTGTAGAGCATCAGGTACACGGCGCCCTGGTTGAGCTTGACGGGCATGCCGTCAACCTCGATATGGTCGCGGTCCACATCGACCTTGGTGCCCAATTCGGTCGCGACCTGGCCGTTGACAGTCACGCGGCCGGCGGTCATCAGGTCCTCCGAGCCGCGGCGACTCGCCACGCCCGCGCGCGCCAAAAAGCGCTGCAGGCGCATGGTGTGCGGGTAGACGGGCTGGGAGACGGACTTGTGCGTATCCGCGTTGGGCGCTGTGGCGCCGGCGGCGCGCGTCTCCCCTGCCTCGTTAGTCCTCGTCATGCGTATCCTCCGCAGCGTCGTAGGTGGCAAGTATTTCCTCGCCACCGACTGCCTCGACATCCTCAACATCGGTATCCAGCAGCTCGCGCTCTTCGTCCAGGTCCTCGACCTGCTCCTCGAGCGTAGACTGAATGCTGCGGCCGCTCAGGCGCTCGCGGATAAACTGGCGCGACTGCTCGTCGGGGGCAAACTGCTCCAGATCGGGCAGGTCGCGGGTGGAGCGCAGACCAAACTTCTCCAAAAAGGCGTTGGTCGTGCCGTAAATGATGGCCTGACCGCGCTGGGGGTCGCGGCCGAGCTCGCGCACCAGACCCTTGTCAACGAGCGACGCGATGACGCCGTCGGAGTTGACGCCGCGGATGCCCTTGACCACCTCGCGCGTGACGGGCTGGTGGTAGGCGATCACAGCAAGAGTCTCGAGTGCCGCCTGCGACAGTTTTTGCGTATCCCAGCTCAGCACATAAGCCTCGACCACGTCGTGGTAGGCGGGATGCGTGAACAGGCGCCAGCCGCCGGCGACCTCGCGCAGCTGAAAGCCGCGATTGGCCTCCTCGTACTCAACTTTGAGTTCGGCCAAAAGCGACGCACACTCGCCCGGGGCGATATCCAGCGCATCTGCCAGCGCGGGCGCGCTCACCGGATCGCTCGACACCAGCAGCAGCGCCTCGAGGGCGCCCTTGAGGCTGTTTGCCTCTAGCGTGGAAAGGGTTGACATGGTTGCCGCTCCTATTCGGTGAGCTCGGGGCCCTCGCCGGGCACGTAGGCCTCGGCGCCCTCGACGCGGTTGATGCGGATGGTTCCAAAGATCTCGTCCTGGCTCAGGGTGAGCGAGCCTCGCTTGGCGAGTTCGAGCATGGCCAGGAAGGTGACGACGAGCTGCTCGGTGGTGGCATCGCCATCCAACAGCTCGCGGAAGGTGCAAGTTTGGTGCGCCATGGTAAAGCGGTCGACCGAGGCCACCGTCAGGTCGAGCGGCACGCGATGCGGCGCCACGTGCTCGGCCTCCAGCAGGAAGGTCTGGCGCTTGCCGTCCAGGTCGGCGCAGATGACGGCGAGGCCGCGCAGGGTAATGCCGGCCAGGTAGTCGGGCATAAGGCCCAAAAACTCAGGGTCGGGGCCGGCCACGCGCGGATGCATGCGGCTTTCGGCCTGCATGCGCGCGCCAAGGGCCGCCGCCGCGCCCTTAAACTGCTTGTAGGCGATCAGGCGCTGGATCAGGACCTCGCGCAGGGCGTCGCCGTCGAGTGCGCTGAGCTCTTCGAGGTCTTCGTCAATCTCGTCATCGTCGTCGGCTTTGTGCGGGGCCTCCTGCGGCACCAGCGAGGCGGCCTTGATGTCCAAAAGGGTTGCCGCGACCAGCAGAAAGTCGCTCGCTACGTCCAGGTCCAGCGCCTCAATACGCTCAACCTCGGCAAGGTACTGCTCGGCCACCTCGCTGATAGAGATGGCGCCGATATCAACTTTTTGGCGGGTTACCAGCTGCAGCAGCAGGTCGAACGGTCCGCTGTAGACCTGCGTCGACACGCGATACGACATCTTCGACCTCCTTTGACGGCGCCTTCGCGGCGCGGTTTGGGTGCATGTTGCGACCGTTTTGCACGGTCGACCTGTAAGTTTACCTTAGATGCCGGCGATTGCGAAGTTAAGCAGCTGCCCAGCGAGCGGATACACGGTAACGTCGAAATACCGGCCGATCACATCGATGCCGGTCCACATGGGCAGCAGATACAGCACCAGGATGAGTATGGGCATGGCGTATTGCTGCAGTTGGTAGTAGTTGGTGAGCGCCTTACCTTTGAGGAACGGCACGATGATCGACGAGCCGTCGAGCGGCGGGATCGGGATGAGGTTAAAGAACGCGAGCGACAGGTTGACCACGATAAAGGTGGCGCCAAAGTTCATGATTTGGGACGCTACGGCAAAGGACATGCTGGTGTAGAGGTTGCCGTATGCTGCGTGCATGATGGCGGCCACAAGGCACGCCAGTGCGATGTTCGATGCAGGACCGGCCGCGCTCACCAAGACCTCGTCGCGCTTGGGGTGCTTGAGGTTGTTGAGGTAGACCGGCACGGGCTTGGCGAAGGCGAACACCGGGCCGCCGGCGGCGAGCATGAGCAGCGGCAGGATGATGGTGCCAAACGGGTCGATATGGTTGAGCGGGTTGAGCGAGACGCGGCCGCGCGAACGGGCCGTTTTGTCGCCGAGTGCCCAGGCCGCGGCGGCGTGTGCGCTCTCGTGGATCACGATGCCCACGATGACGGCGACGGCGCTGGCAAGCAGGTTCATGAGGTAGCTACTGGACATGGCACTCCCCTAGCGGACGCGGCGTGAGGCGCGCGTGAGCAGGTAGTCGGCCACAAACAGGATGACGGCCACGATGGCGTAATCCAGGCGGAACACACCGCCAAAGGGCGATGTGATGACGCCATAGCCGGCGATGGCGGTCGGCAGCGCGCGAGAAAGCTCAACGACAAAGCCCACAATCTGCAGCTTGGCGGTGAGGCCGCTAAAGCACAGCAGCACAGTCATCGCGCTCATAAAGATGCCGCAGATGCGGCACGCGATGGCGATGATGCTCATCGCCACGGCAGCGGCCTTACGAGAATTCACGCGCGGTCTCCTCTTCGATTTGGGTGGAAAGCTCCAGCCATTCGTCCTCGAGCTTGGGCAGCTCTTGCTTAAGGCCGTTATATTCCCCCAGCGCGGCGTTGAACTTATCCTGATCGGCATAAAGCTCTTCGCTCGCCATCAATTCCATAAGCTCGTCATAGCGGGCGCGCTTCTTGTCGAGCTCGGCCTCGATCTTCTTGAGCTGGTTGCGCACGCCCTTGAGCTTTTTGTTGAGCGCAGCGCGGGCCTGGGCCTCGGCGCGCTTTTGCTCCTTGGTCTTTTTGCCCTCGGCCGGCTTAGGCGCTGCGGCAGGGGTATCGGCCTGGGCGGCGCTGGCTTTGGTGGGCTTGGCCGTGGCCGGTGTGCTCTCCCCTGCCGCCTCGGCGGCGGCGCGGGCCGCGAGGTCCTCGCGCTTGTAGAGGTAGTAGTCGTAGTCGCCGTCATAGACCGTGACCTTGCCATCGCGGATATCGATCACGCGGTTGGCCACGGCTCGCACCAGGTGCTCGTCGTGACTGATCAGAACAATGGTGCCGGGGAAGTTTTGCAGGGCGTTCTCGAGCATGTCCACCGAGTCGATGTCCAAGTGGTTGGTGGGCTCGTCCAGGCACAGAAGTGCCTCGGGGGCCACGAGCATCTTAGCCAGGGCCAGACGCGCCTTTTCGCCGCCGGAAAGAACGCGGACCTGCTTTTCGATAGAATCGTTGTCACTAAACAGGAAGGCGCCCAGCAGGCTGCGCTGCTGCGGCACGGTCCACTTGGGCGTGACGGTGTCGATTTCTTGCAGGACGGTGTTGGACTCGGTCATGCCTTCGAGCGCGTGCTGGGCGTAATAGGCAACGCCCACGTTGGTACCCAGGTCGCGCGTGCCGGTAGTGGGCGGCTCCAGGCCGGCGAGGATCTTCATGAGGGTGGATTTGCCGGCGCCGTTAGGGCCGACGAGCGCCACGTGCTCGCCGCGATAGAGCTTGAGGTCGATATCGCTATAGATGTTCTTGTTGCCGTAGGACTTGGACACGCCCTCCAGGCCCACGACCATGTCGCCGGAGCGCGGCGGATCGGGGAACTTAAAGTCGATGTGCTTGTGGCCTTCGGGCAGGATGACGAGCTCCTTTTTGATTTGCTCGATCTTGCGGATGCGCTCCTGCGCCTGGGCGGCTTTGGTGGGCTTGTAGCGGAACTTGTCGACGAAAACCTGCATGTGGGCGATGTCGCGCTCCTGGGCGGCACGCTTGGCGCGCATCTGCTCCAAGTTGTCCTCGCGTTGCTTGAGGTAGCTGCTGTAATTGCCGGTGTAGGTGGTCACGCGGCGGTTCTCGAGCGCGGCGACGTGGTCGACGCAGGCGTCCATAAAGGCGCGGTCGTGGCTGACGATGAGCACGGCGCCGTCGTAGTTGGCGATAAAGCCGCGCAACCACTGGACGCTTTCGAGGTCCAGGTGGTTGGTGGGCTCGTCCAGAAGCAGCAGGTCGGGATGACGCAGGAAGAGCTTGGCCAGCGCGATGCGCATCTGCCAGCCGCCCGAGAACTCGGAACACGGGCGCTCAAAGTCGGTGACCTTAAAGCCCAGACCGGACAGGATCTTGCGGGCATTGCTTTCGAGCTCGTAGCCGCCCAAGTGCTCAAAGCGGTCCTGGACCTGGCCGTACTCGTTAAGGAGCGCGTCGACGTCCTTGCCCTGCTCAGAGAGCTCGGTGATCTGGGCCTGCAGCTCGTTGGCGCGCTCACCCATGCGGCGGATTTCCTTGGCGGCGGCCATGACCTCGGCGAGGATGGTCGTATCCTTGTGCTCTAGGTTGGTTTCCTGCTCGAGGTAGCCCACCTGACAGTCCTTGGAGTACTGGACCTGGCCGGCGTCGGGGCTGTCGATACCCATGATGATTTTGAGCATGGTGGTTTTGCCGGCGCCGTTGGGTCCCACGAGCGCAAAGCGCTCGCCGGGGTTGATCTGAAAGGACGCGCCGCTAAAGAGGACGCGCGCGCCGAAGCTTTTTTCGATCTTGTCGACCAGGAGGATCATGGTGCCGCCTTTGACCTTGTGTGCCTATATGAAAAAAGGCCCCAACTTGCGTTGGAGCCTTATTCAATGCTCGGGTGGAGACGAGGGGGATCGAACCCCTGACCTCTTGACTGCCAGTCAAGCGCTCTCCCAGCTGAGCTACGCCCCCGTGCGAAGAAGTACTATACGGGAACTCGGACGGCGATGCAAGGACAATTTTAGAAAAACTTTCGCCGTCGCGGCGCGGGGGCGCGGACCCGCACAGGATCGAGGGTCCGCGATGCCTGGCCATGCCCGCGGGGCGCGCCCTAAGGCGTGCGGTGCTGCCGCAGCCCGCCTTTCCGGCTCCAGCCCGGTCGCCCCCGGGGACCTCCCGCCATGAACGCGACCCAAGGCGTTTGGAAGTGGGCAAACAAGCTACTTGCAAGAAAATGTTGCCATGAAAAAGAAACAGGCCAGACAAATTGCCTGACCTGTTGAAAAACCTGGTGGGCCCTCCGGGATTCGAACCCAGAACCCAGGGATTATGAGTCCCCTGCGCTAACCGTTGCGCCAAGAGCCCTTTATATTAGTGGTTGCAAAGGCAATGGGGAAGTTCCATTTAGCGTGTCGTTGCACCACGACGTGAAATACTACCATGCGCGCAATGGTCATTCAACGCACGATCTTTTCGATCGGAAGGATCATGGTCCTGCCTTTGACCTTGTGTGCCTATATGAAAAAAGGCCCCAACTTGCGTTGGAGCCTCATTCAATGCTCGGGTGGAGACGAGGGGGATCGAACCCCTGACCTCTTGACTGCCAGTCAAGCGCTCTCCCAGCTGAGCTACGCCCCCGTGCGAAAAAGTACTATACGGGAACTCCTCCAAGGGTGCAAGAACAATTTTGAAGAAACTTTTTTGATCACACTCTCTGTGTCAAGACGATATGAGAAAGCCATTTGGGTCGCCTCCCCCGCGGCGCAGCTTCTTTTCGCGGGCTCGGGATGCCACAATGGGCTTTGAGTATCGGCCCGTGCGGTAGCCCTTAC
>NZ_JBQKFA010000013.1:0-34305 GCF_052121015.1 Collinsella sp. LCP19S3_F2 | reverse complement strand
CAGACCCTCCCGGCGAAGATTGCGAACTTCAAGACCTCACTGTCCGCGTTCGGCGCGACGCTGCTGGAACCCATGATCGGCCCGATGACGAAGGCTGTGGAGTTCCTCACCGGCGTGTTCAAGGGGCTGAACCAGCCGATTAAGGACTTCGTGACGTGGCTCGGCGAGGGGTCGCTGGCGGCGGATGCCTTCAAGGGTGTAATGATCGTCGTTGGTGGTGTCGTCGCGGGTGCCGTGGCGCTTATGGCGGTCGGTGCGTTGGCTTCGCTGGGGAGCATGATCGGCGGGTTTGTCCTGGGCGGACTGCAGGCCACCATCACCGGGGCGAAGATGGTCGCGGCGGCGTGGACGACCGTTGCTGGGTGGGCTAGGGCCGCTGGTGCTATGGCGATTCAGGTGGCGAAGATGATCGGTCAGTGGGTCATGCTGGGCGGTCAGGCACTTGTGCAGGCCGGGCGTGTCGCCGCCGCATGGATCATGGCCGCGCCGAAGAACCTGGTGCAGTACACGATAGCGTTCGTTCAGATCATCGCCGGGTGGGTGCGCATGGCTGCGGTGGCGACGGTTCAGGCGATCAAGGCTGGGGCCGCGTGGATCATAGCCGCACCAAAGAACCTGGGTACGTACGCCCGTGCGTTCGGCGCGATGATCGCCGGGTGGGGACAAGCCGCCGGTGCCGCTATCGTGAACGCTGGGCGCATCGCCGGGGCGTGGATCATCGCCGCCCCGAAGAATCTTGGAGCCGGTGTCAAGGCGTTGGGCATGATAGCCGGTGGGTGGGTCCGCGCGGGCATCGCCGCCGTCGCGAACGCCGCTGTTATCGCCGGGTCGTGGCTCGTTGCTATGTGGCCGGTGGCCCTCGTCATCGCCGCTATCGTCGGCATCATCGGTGTGTTCAAACTTCTGTGGGATAACGTCGCCGGGTTCCGCGAGTTCTGGCAGGGCGTGTGGGACGGCCTTGTCAATGTGGTGGCTACCGCGTGGACGTGGATCAAGAACATCGTCGTCGGGACGTGGGACGCGATCGTCGGCTGGTTCCAGTCCGGCGGGGTGCAGGCAGTGTGGCAGACCCTCGTGGATGGGGCGCAGGCCGCGTGGAACATCATCACGGCGGTGTGGGGCGGCTTGGTTGATTTCTTCGGCGGGATCTTCTCTGGACTCGCAACCGCGTTCAGCGCCGTGTGGGACGTCATCGGTACTGCGTTTATGTGGGTGTGGGAGTCCGTCCTATCGCCCATCTACACTTGGATTGCTGACACGTGGGGACGCATCGCGGAGATCATCGCCCCGGTGTGGGACACCATCACCGAGAAGGTCGCGGCGTTCGGGTCGTGGTTCATGGACTTCTGGAACACGACGCTGTGGCCTATCGTGTCGCAGGTCGTGGACTTCTTCAAGCGGATTGGTGAAGCGGTCGGCGGGTTCATCTCGGATCATTGGCCTGTTCTGCAGAAGGTGCTGATGATCATTGGTGGTGTGTTGCTCACGCCTATCATCATTGGTCTTGGTCTGGTCGTCGGCGCGATCGTCGCGGTCGTGACGATCGTTGGTGTGGTCATTGGTGCCATCACCGGGCTCATCTACGTGCTGGTGCAGCTCCCCGGGTGGATTAGCCAGGCCGTCACCGCGATCAAGGACTGGTTCGGCCAGGCGTGGCAGTGGACGAAGGACAAGTTCGCGGCAATGGGCGATGCCGTGTCCGGGTGGTGGCGTGATCACGTCGCGCCGTTGCCGGGGCGGGTGGGTCAGGCTATCGGCGGGGTAATTGATTGGTTCAAGGGCCTGCCGGGGCGTATCCGCGGAGCCCTGTCGGATGCTGGGTCGTGGCTAATCGACACCGGCAAGAACATCGTCCAAGGTCTGATCAACGGCATGACTTCCCTCGCCGGGAAGATCGGCAGCTACTTCCTCGACAAGATTCCGGGGTGGATCCGCAAGCCGTTCGAGTCGGCGCTGGGTATTCACTCCCCGTCGCGCGTGTTCGCGGGCTACGGCGAGAACATCGGGCAGGGCCTAATCAATGGCGTGCAGTCTATGGCTGGGAGCGTGAAGGGCGCGGCGCAGAGCTTGGCAAACTCGGCGGCTGATGTGTCGCTGCCGGAGGTCGCGGCCCCCACGGTCGCCGCCCCGGTGGTTCCCGCCCCGGTGCCCGGAATCGCGGTAGACAGTGTCGCCCAGATGCCCGGTGATGGTGCCGCCCTGGGCGCGATGATGCAGCAGCAGCAGGAGTCGATGCTGGCGTGGGGAGCCACCGCGCAGCAGCAGACCGGCGAGGTGGTGAACCCCGCCCTCGCGAGCGTCGGCACGACCGCGCAGACCATGAACGACACGCAATTCCAGCCGGTGATGCTGGGTATGCAGACCGCAATGTCCGCGACCGGCTCGGCGGTGTTGGCTATGACGAGCACGGCGTGGACCCCGGCGATGCTGGGGATGCAGGCCGCGTCGAACGCTACTGGCGCTAACACGTCGTGGAATGCTTACGGCGTCGTGAACCCCGCGTTGTTCAGCATCGCGAACACCGCGTGGAATGTTCTCAACACGGGCGTGAACCCCGCTATGGCTGGTATCCGCGGGGCGCTGACGTACACGGCGAACACGTTCGGGTGGGCTGCTGGCAACATCGCGCAGCAGTGGAATCAGGTGCGTGAAGCCACCGCCCGCCCCGTCCGCTTCGCGATCCAGTCGGTGTTTAACGACGGCATCGTCGGGATGTGGAACTCCGCGTCCGAGTTGCTCGGGACACAGAAGATGGCCCCGTACCCCGTACGGTTCGCCACGGGCGGTCTGGTGCGAGGCCCGGGTGGGCCGAAGGACGACAAGATCCCCGCGCTGCTGTCGAACCACGAGTACGTCCTCAACGCTAAGGCCGTTCGGAACATCGGCGTGGATAACCTCAACGCCCTGAACTCGGGTGGGTATCGCGTCGCCCCGCAGGTCCTCCGCGACCCGGAGAAGCGCCGGGCGATGCTGCGCGACAAGACGTTCACGAACGTTGCGGCGCGGTATCAGGGCGGCGGTCTGGCGGAGGGAACCCCGGCGTGGAAGGCGCTGCTCCGCGGATACAACTGGGCCCGGTCGCGCAACGGTCGTCCCTACGTGTGGGGCGGCTCGGCGCATGGCGATGGTGGTACGGACTGTTCTGGCTTCATGTCGGGCATCGCGGATGTGATCCTCGGCGGGTCCGGCGCACGTCAATGGGCTACAGGCAATTTCCCCGGTTCGCAGCAGGGCGCGTGGAAGCCCGGCCTGGCGGCGGGCTTCGCCGTCGGCATCTCGGATGTCCACACCGCCGGAACGATCGGCGGAGCGCCGGGCATCCCCGCGGTGAACGTCGAGTCCGGTGGCATCAACTCACGTGTAAAGTTCGGTACCTCGGATGCTGCTGGTGCGAATGATTCGCAGTTCAACCGTAGATTCTCGCTCATTGTGACTGATTCCGGCGCGTTCGTGCCCGGCATGGGCGGCGGCGCGTCGATGGTGGACATCATCGGCGGGTTGACGAAGCCATTCCAGGAACGCATGAGTTCCGCAGCCGCCGGGTGGGCGCAGTCGCACGCTGGCATCATCAACACGTATCCGCAGAAGCTGTCGGAGACGCTGGGGAAGATCACCCGCGACAAGATTACGAAGCTGTCCGAGGAAATGATGGGCGACCCCGGCGGTGTCGGCGCGGAGCGGTGGCGACCTATGGCGAAGCGTGCCATGGCCCGCGTCGGCTTCAACTGGCAGGATAAACGCCAAGTCGATGCCATGATCGCGCAGATTCAGTCCGAGTCCGGTGGTATTCCGAACCGGGCGCAGGAAATCGTGGATGTGAACGGCACCGGCGCGTCGGCGGGCCTTGGCCTGCTGCAGATCATTCCGACGACGTTCGCGGCGCACCGTGACCCGGAGCTGCCGAACGACCGCACGAACCCGTTCGCGAACATGGTCGCGGCGCTGCGGTACTACAAGTCCCGCTATGGCATGGACCTTACGACTATGTGGGGTCACGGGCATGGTTACGACCGTGGCGGGTTGATCACGGATCGGGGCTTGTTCTCGAAGCAGACGACGCAGGCGGAGCGGGTGCTGTCGCCTAGGCAGACCGGCGCGTTTGAGGAGCTCGTCGGGTTCCTCGGGTCGGCTGATTGGCAGTCCCTCCGCGACGCTGGTGCAACCATTACCGGCGACAGCGGCGGGCGGAGCGTGAGGACGGTTGAGGTGACCCTGAACTACTACGGGAGCGGCGACGGTGAGGACGTGGCCGATGCCGTCGAGCAGCGACTTATTAGGAGCGCGTGGTGAGTTACAACGGCTATTTGAGTCTCGGAAGCGCGGAGTTGATTAACTCCCGCCGGGCGGCTGGGCACGCCCTCCACGGTATCTGTTCCCGCTCGTTTGAGCTGATTTGGGATGATTCGTGGGGCCAGCAGCACGTGTGGCTCGGCGACGAGGACTACATCACCCCGGAGCAAACCGGGGCCCCGTGGGTTCAGGCGGGCAGGCCGGAGTCGTTGGAGTTCGGCGGGGTGTACGGCCTGAATATTGACGGGCTCGACACGACGAAGATTGATCAGGATGTCACCGAAGCCACGGGCGACGGCGGTTCGGTCGGCAGGCGTAGGCTCCCCACTCGCGAGGTCAAGGTGGAATGCTTGCTTATGGCGGCGACTTCCCGTGGCCTGGAGTGGGGACTGCGGTGGCTGACCCGTTCTCTGCTCGCGGATGGGTGCGGGGGGGATAGCGGCCCGCGTGATTTGGTGTTCCTCGAATCGTGCCCGGATTATCGGCAGTGGGAGCGCCCGGCTGATGTCCGGGAGCGTGCCGGGCAGCTGACCCGGATGCTGACGAGCGTGGTGGTGACGAAGACCCCGGAGGTGACGAACCGCTACGGCGTGTCGAATGACCGTGGGGACTACGCGCCGTGTATGGCGGTGGTGGAGTTCGAGCTGACGGCGCTGGTGCCGAGGGTATGGCGCAGCCCCGTTGTGTTGCTCGGGCCGCGGAGCCTGTCGGCGGGCGAGGTGATGACCGCTAGGTTCCAAGAACTCGACGCGGATGGGACGTGCCCGGCGAACTGTGATGACGACGAGGGCGTGCTACTAGATCCGAAGATGGGCGACCTGTGGACGCTGCCCCGCCCGACCGCGCCGGGCGTTGAGATCGGTTGCATGCCGATTGATTCGCGACGATCCGTGTTCACAATCAGGGAGGGCGCTATCCCCCTGACCGGTGAGATGCTGCCGACCGTCGTGGTCCGCTCCACGGGGCGGGAAGAAAGGAACATCCGCATCCGCTGGGCGCGTGGGCTTGTGGTCGATGATGGGGCGGCGCTGGACTGCCAGACCGTCGGCGAAGCTATGGCAACGTACCTCCCCGCGGATAGTGTCCTCACCCTCGACGGGCGTTCCGGGGCGGCGTGGGCTGACCTTCCGGATGGTCGGCGTGTTGATGCCACGCCGGTGATGGTCGGGCGTGCCGGTGGGCCGTGGCGACCCCCGGTGATGACGTGCGGCGCTCCCTACACCCTCGTGGTTGATGCTGGGCAGGACACGACCGCGACGGTGGAAGTCACCGGCGTGACGGGGGAGGTGTAGCCATGCCGACGTTGGGACAACCGAGGTGGGGCGCGACCATCGCGGAGCCTTCCGGGCGGATCATCTGGCAGTCCGGTGAGGACATTAGCGACTGGGACTTCGACCGGGTGCTGTGCGACATCTCGAAGGCGAGTATCAAAATCGCGGCATCGCCGGTGTTGTGCTCCCGCGTGGAGCCGTGGCTGCACACCCTCACATTCTGGGCGGGTAGCGAGGTCGCGTGGCACGGTCTGGTGACGGAGACGAAGGCGGCGAAGGGGTCGCTGACCGTCACCGCGTCGGATGGTGCCTGTCTGTTCAAGCGCCGTCGGCTCCCGTCCGGGCGGTTCTGGGATCAACGCGACGCATCGCAGGTGATGCAGCAGCTCGTGGTGGATGGGATGGGCCCGTCCGACCCGCTACACATCGCTGATCACATTCACGCCCTGGACTCCCGAATCTGGGTCGTGGTGAACGAGACGGCGAACAGCGTCCTCGTGGATGATGTGGTCGATGATCTGACCGAGGCCGGGCTGGAGTGGACGTTCGTCGGCGGGTCGTTGATGGTCGGACCGGTCGGGGCTCGGCATCGTACCGCACCGCTGTCGGATCGGCACCTCGGCGATGATGTCGTCGTGACGAAGGTGGGCAAGGATGTGGTCACCGACGTGCTCGTCAAGGGTGAGGGTGTGTGGGCGCAGCGGGCGATTGAGGATGACCGGATCGTCCTCCAGTCCATCGTGAAGGGAAACAAGCTCGCTACGGTTCAGGAGTGCGAGACGAAGGCGCAGGCGACGTTGGACCAGTTCGCGGTCGCCCCGGTGGCGGTGAGTGTCGGTGGGGCTGGGTTACGCGCCGACGCGCCGGTTTCGTTGCATGAGCTCGTTCCCGGCGTGCGTGTGCCTGTCTCGTCGGTTCAGACCGGCGTGCGGGTCGGCTGCGACCTGATGATCGAAAAGGTTGCGTTCTCACCGGATGGGATCAAACTGTCCCTCGTTCCTCCGTCGGTGTCGTGGGAGGCTCGCGAGGAGTTCCCGCCGCCGTTGACGAACGACTTCAAGTCGCCGTGGGAGAAGGAGCAGGCCGGTAAGGCCAACGCTTCGCAGAAGGATAAGGCCGACGATGCGGACTGGGTCAAGCCCGGAACGCCGTTATAGGAGAGCAGGATCATGGGTAGGACAGCGCGGACGGATGCGGAGTACATCGCGGAGTTGGAGCGGCGTGTCAGGCGGCTGGAGCGCGCTCTGGGGCCGTGGCAGTTGAGTGTGGGCCGGTATGGGGACCTCGTCGCCGATAATCTGGACACCGGAGTGAGAACCGTTGTAGCCCGGCGTGAGTCGGAGCCGCAGGGTAAGAAGGAGACATAGAGGTTATGGCTAACACCATTTGCACATCCCGTCAGTTCTCGACCGAGAACGGGGTGCTGCATCTATCACGGGCCGCGATGCCCCGCGTGGTGCTGGAGACTCGCACGCCCTCGGTTAATGACGGGGAGATTAAAGAGCACTCGCCGATTGATAACCAGAAGATTCTGATTGAGCAGCGCGGGCACTGGAAGAACGACTTCGGAGTTCCTGTGACGGTTCAGGTTCAGATCCAACGCGCTCGCCGAACCATGAGCACGACGTGTCCGCACACTGTGTTTCTCCGAGAGTCGTACACGACGCGGGTCGGGACCGATGGGCTTACGCAAATCATGGCCCCGGAGCCGACGACGGAGCCGACGTGGAACACGGAGTGGGGCGCGGGCCTGTTCGCACCGTTCAATGGGATGGGTGGGGACGAGTGGCCCCCGATTACGACGTGGCAGTCCACCCCGGAAGCCACCTCGACGCTGGACCAGATTCGCGTTCCAGCGGGACAATCGCTGGACGTTCGGTTCCGCGTCTCACTGGTGACGAACGCTTACGTCCGGGTGCCGTGGGGCGATGCTCACCCGCGCGATGGTAGGCCGACCGCGTTCGTCTGGGCATTCTCGAACACCATGCGATTCTTCGCCTTCCCCGACCCCGTATAGCTCGACTAGATAGGACACACAACAATGGCACTTGAACAGGATTACGGACGCATCCCCGTCCCGGCGGATAACGTTCCCGAGTTCGGTGTGGTGGTGCGCATCCAGGGCACTCACGCCGTCCTCACCGCCGACCGGGATGGGAAGCCGACCCCGTTCCTCCGACACAACGAGCAGATGATGGTGCGGTTCACCCCGCACATCAAGCAGTTGCTGGAGGAAGGGTGGGTCGATCTGATCGACTACATTGAGTTCCCCGCGGCGGCGCAGTACTTCCCCACTATGGCGGAGGTGTTCCAGATGATCGAGGACCGGGCTAAGACGCTGCCCGGCGAGTCGGTGCTGGGCATCCGCGTGGATGGGGATGCGCTGGTGATGCGGGTAGGCCGGGACTTGGAAACGTCCCGCGAAGTCCGGGCGGTGATTCCACAGTTCGGTGATTTGTCGGCGCAGGTTGAGCAGGCGGAGACGGCTGCGCTTCGGTCGGAAATGGCTGTGGAGCAGGTGATGAACCTGGTGAAGGACGCGGCGCAGGTCGCGGCGGATCAGGTGTCGGTGGAAGCGGAGCAGTACGCTGCGCTCGCTGCTGCTGCTGCGGAGCGTTCCGTCACGGCGGCGGAGGAAGCGACGCGACAGGTCGAGTCCATCGGCACGGTCGCCGGGCCGGAGGGTCCACGCGGGCCGGAGGGGCCGATGGGTCCGCAGGGTCCGCAGGGTCCGCAGGGTCCGCAGGGTCCGCAGGGCCCGAAGGGCGACACTGGTGCGGCGGGTAAGGACGGTAAGGACGGCGCTTCGGTGTCGTACGAGTCGATGGTCGCGACTTACGCTGATCTCCCGAAGGGTTTGTCCTCGTCTGATAAGGGCAAGGGCTGGGTTGTCACCGCTGATGGTCGGATTTACGTGTGGGATGGGGCGAAGTTCCCGCCCGAGGGCGCTGCACCATTGTTCCGTGGCCCGCAGGGCGAGACTGGTCCGCGCGGCCCGCAGGGCATCCAAGGCACGCAGGGCCCGAAGGGCGATACTGGCCCGCAGGGTCCGATGGGTCCGCAGGGTCCGAAGGGCGATGTTGGGCCGACCGGTCCGAAGGGTGATACCGGGCTTCAAGGTGTGCAGGGTCCGAAGGGCGATACCGGCCTACCCGGTAAGGACGGTCGGTCGTTGATCGTTCGCGGGGAGGTCGCATCCTCGGCATCACTGCCCCCATCGGCGGCGGTGGGTGACACCTACGTCATGACCGATAGCGGTAAAGCTGTGATGTGGAATGGTACGTCGTGGTCGGACCCGTTTGCGTTCGTCGGTCCGCAGGGACCGCAGGGTGATAGGGGACTCCGCGGCGATACTGGCCCGCAGGGTCCGCAGGGCCCGGCTGGCCCGGCTGGCACCCTATCGGCTGACCAGGCGACCGCGCTGTTTGGCGCGCCGTCGTTCCGCACGAAGCCCTACGGTGTGCTCCGCTGGACCGGGCCGCAGTACGACCCGCCAGCAGCACGGTTTACCCGTATGCGCGCCTACTCGGACGGGAAGCTCGTTGTCGGCAAGAACTACGGTGGCGTGGCGAACGCATCCACGAATGATCCGTACCTCGTCGCCCCGGTTGATGGGTGGTACAACCTGTACGCCCGGCAAGGTTTCGCCACCATCCCCGGCGCTAAGGGCTGCGGCCTGACAACGGACATTAACGCGGGTGATCGGGGGCTCGTGTTGTGGAACGATATTGGCTTCGGTCAGATCAGTATGGCGACCGGCGTGGAGTTCCTCACCGCAGGGACAAGGTTGTACCCGTGGATTTGGACGACCGAGGGTAACGCCGGGGCGACTGGCAACATCCGAGGAATGGAATCACAATTCCGCATGATCTTCCTAGCAGGAGCGTAACGATGGCTGAAATTAACTACGACGATCTACTCAATGAGATCATCGAGCAGATCAAGAATGACGATTCGGCGGACTCCGCGACGGTGGAGCGGCTGGTGCAGCGGCTCCGCGAGTTGCAGGCCACCGCGTCGGCGGAAGTCCTCGGTCGGAAAATCATCGCCGGGGACGGGCTCGCCGGGGGTGGGACGCTGGAGCAGGATGTGACACTCCGCCTGTCGGATGAAACGAACGAGTACATCCGGCTCGCGGCGGCTGCGACGACCCCGAAGCAGCTCGCGGAAGCGATCGCCCCGCTGCTGACGAAGGCCGAAGCCGGGGCGACCTACGCGACGAAGGCGGAAGCGAAGCCCGCCTACGTTATCCCGTTCAGCGTGCCGGGCACGATCAACGGCGAGGAAGTGTCCCCGCCCCTACTGATCGGCACGGGCGCGGCGGGGTTGAAGATCACGCATATCGGTGTCGCGGTCGGCACCCCCGGCTCGGCGGTGACTGTGACGCTGCGCGGTGGGGCGACCGGGTCTATTACCGTGGGGGATGGGGTGGTGTCGAAGCAGTCGGCGATGTCCGTCCCCATCACGGGCCCGGTGCGGGTTGCGATCTCGTCCGCGTCCTCGGCGGGTGTGACGGTTACGCTTCGGGTGCAGGAGTCCTAGCATGAGTATCAAGGACTGGGTCAGGACGGCGCGGGCGGTTCAGACACATGAGTCATTCGACGGGCGGCTCAACACGGGCGGGGCGATGATTGGCTCCCCGGTGTACGTGCAGGGCGTGGATGGTCAGGCGCTGTCGATTCCCGCGAACGCTGGTGCGACTATCCCGGTGTCGTCCGCTGCTGCTGCAGGCTACCCGGTGTCGGTATCACTGTGGTTCCGGTACTCTGCGAGTTCCGCGACCGCGGAGCTGTTTCAGTGGGGCAACATTCCCGGCATGGGTGCGCGGGTGTACGGCGCCAATTCGGTTTATCCTCCAGGCACGGTCGAGGGGTGGGTGCGGTTGTCCTCGGGCGGGTTCGCGCTCCGCGCCCGGTCGGAGCAGTTATCACCGGATCGGTGGCACCTCGTGACCCTCACCGTCGAGGGGACGACGATATGGGGCGGGTGCCGCGCCCGCATGTATATCAACGGCACGCTGGTTGCCGTGCAGTCGTATAGCGGCGGGCTGTTCAACCTCGTGAACTTCGACCGTCCCCGTACCATGACCGTCGGCGTGTCCGCCGGGGCGGTTGTGGTGGACGAGCTGATCATCCAGGAAGCGCTGCTCGGAGATTCCGAGGTTATGGGGCTATATCAGTCTGCGGAGTCGCTGACGCGGGGGACGAAGCGGAGCGGGTGGGGCGTGGTATTCTAGACCGCAAGCAGGACCAGTCCCCGCTGACCTCCAGACAGCAGATTGGGGGCCGGTTCCGAAGGGATTAAGGCCCGTGTTGCTACGACCTCCCCCTCGCCTAGTGGGCAGCTATGGCGAGGGGGCTTCCTCATGTATAGGGGACGGGGCGGTCGCGCCGGTTAGACTCAACCTATGAGCAGACAGTGGCCGATGCCGAAGAACACATTCACCATCACATCCCGGTTCGCGGGCAGGATCAACCCCGTGACGGGCCGACCAGAATCACACTCCGGAACAGATTTAGCCGCCCCGGACGGCACCCCGTTCTACGCCGTCCAGTCTGGAACTGTGCAGTACATCGGACCCGCTTCGGGCTATGGGCAGTGGATCGTCGTGGACTCGTCCGACGCGGACGGCGGGGGCTGCGTCGAGTACGGGCACATGTGGAACGCCTTCGCCACGGGGCTGAAACTGGGCGACCGGGTGGAGGTCGGGCAGCTGCTCGGCTACGTCGGGTCGAATGGCCAGTCCACGGGCCCGCACCTCCACGTCACGGTGTGGGAACGTGGCTACGGCGGGAAGCGCGTGGACCCGGAAACCTGGCTCCAGGACGCGGCCTACCCACCGCCCGGTGGTGGTCGCGCCCCCGTCACCGGCGAATCACCAGCCGGGGGCGATGTGCTCTTCGGCGTGGACATCTCGAACCATCAGAACGGCTTCTCGTTGCGCCGGGTGAAGGAGGAAGGCTTCGCGTTCACCATCATCAAGGCGACCGAGGGGACGTGGCGCGACCCGGTGTTCCGGTCGCACCTGGACGACGCGAAGGCTAACGGCGTGCTGGCCGCTGCTTACATCTACGTGCGCGAGGAAACATCGCCGGAGGATCACGCCGCCGCGCTGGAAGCGCAGCTACCCGAGAAGGACGTTCCCGTCGCACTCGACATCGAGGACAAGAGCGGCTACGACCCGGGCCTGTGGCACGGCATCGTGTCCGCGCTTCGCGGGCGGGGCTACCGGGTGATCCTGACCTACCTCCCCCGGTGGTACTGGACGAAGGCCGGGAAGCCTGACCTGTCCGGGCTCCCGCCGCTGTGGTCCTCGAACTACCCGTCCACGACCCCGGGTTACGCTTCGGCGCTGTACTCGACCGCAGGGGACGCTGGCTGGGCTGGTTACGGCGGTCTGGAGGTGGCGATGTGGCAGTTCACCGACCGGGCCGTCGTCGCCGGGATGAAGGTGGACGCGAACGCCTTCCGCGGCGGGATGGATAAGCTCCGCGCCCTGTTTCAGGGCGAGGGGAACACCACCCCGCCCGGGGCGGAAGTCGGCCCTCCAGTCTTCGCGTCGAAGCTGACCGCCGAGGACTACGCCCGACTGTCGTTCGAGCAGCTCGCCGGGTACAAGTACCGGCAGGACGGGCTCCCCGACTTCGCCGGGTGGGATGCCGAGTCGGTCATCGCGTCCGCGAAGAAGAAGCTAGCGGACACGGGCGCGTGCACGCCCGTCGAGCTGCTGTTCCTCGCTAACGAAGATCTGATCAACCGAATCAAGAAGGGTGAGAAGTAAGTGAAAATCAAGGGAATTGACGTGTCCATCATCGTTCGCGGGGTGATCTACGCCGCGGCGTTCGTGTTCTCGGCCGCGATGCTGCTGTCGGGTAAAGCGACGAGTGATCAGGCGCAGGCGTGGCTGGATTATGCCCCGGAGCTCGCTGGCATGGTCGCCGGTGGTCTAGCGCTGGTGAAGCTGAACCGCGGGTCGAACTCGACGGCGACCGAGGACGATGTTCAGGCCGCGCAGACCGCAGCCACCGTGGCCGCGATGGAGCGGATGTACCAAATGAGCCGGGAACTGCTCGACACCATCAACGAGAAGAAGCAGCCATACCAGTCGGTCGGCGCTGCGGACAGTAACCCTCCGATGGACGAGTCGGCGGAGTACGGTCAGCACGCAGCCCCGGTGAGTGTTGATCGTGCTGGTTCGCAGCACGGTTCCATCTACCCCGGATAGGAGCAGAAATGATGTCATTCATTAATCAGGTATTCAGCTGGGCGCGGAAGATCATCCCAGCATCCATCGTCCCCGACGTGCCGGTTGGCACGTTCATCCACACCTCGGCGGGCAACGGCGGGACTGACCAGCCCACGCAGCGGTTCGGCATCGGCGGGACAGACCTCGGCTTTTTGTTCGAGGGCGGCAAGTCCGTCAATGGCGGGAAGGCACTATGGGTCGGCGGGGTCTTCGGCGATACCTTCACCGGCGGGACACCGGGCCAGGGTGATTGGCGCTCGCCCGTGGGGCTCCGCTCGTCAAACCGGGATGTCACCACGCGCGGCATCGTGTGGGACAACGCAATCCACGGAATCAACTACGCGAACCAGATGTGGCCCTACCGGCACGTGGGCGAGTCCGGGACGGTGAACGGCAGGAACTTCGACGCATTTACCATCATCCCGAATGATGTGATTCAGCTCCCCGATGGGAACTACCTCGGCAACGGCTTCCGTGTGAAGCGGTGGGGCCAGGGCGGTGTGCAGCGGATGTGCTGGACCCTATCCGCAGCCTGGTTCTGGTCGAATGAACCGCACGCCGAGGTGTGGGACGTATGCCGTCACGAGAACAACCTGGGCACCCTATACGAGTGGGTGAATCGCGGACGCGATCATTACTTCCAGAACAACACTATGGTGATGCTGCCGGGCGACGAGAACGTCTATGTGTTCGGCACGCCGGAGGGGCGGAAGCGCGGCCCGGATAGCGGTATCTACCTCCGCCGGGCGAACTGGCGGCACCTATGCAACGACGCGTCGTGGGAGTTCTGGGGCTGGACCGGTACACGGTGGGAGTGGGGACGGCACATCAACCCGACCCCCATCCTTCTCCCCGACACGCCCGAAGGCGCGATCGGTGAAATCAATGCGCAGTACATCCACGGGAAGGTGGTGCTCACGTACTGCGACGAGAAGCGTGGCGTGATTGTTCGCCTGGCGGATCGCCCGGATGCGCTGTGGACGAAGTCGCGGGAGATCGTCACCCGCCTACAGGAACCGTCGATGTACGCGCCGAGCATCCATCCGTGGTCCCCGTCGCTGGAGGATGCCTACCTTCATCTATCGTCCTGGCGGCAGTGGGATGGACGGACGATTGACTACTGTGCTCGCGGCTACCGGGTAAACCTCACCGGGAACACCCCCGGGGCGGAGGGGGCGGCATGACCCTGCTGGAGAAGGAGAAGGAGCCACCACTGGTCCGGCTCCGCCGTGGGCTCGGGTCGCCCTGGACGGGGCTGGGAATCTACGGAGTCGGCACGCTCATTAAAGGCCTGTTCTACCTGCCGATGCTGGGGAACCCGAGTCGGCTCCCCGCCGTCGAGCAGTGGGGCGGTCCGAACCTGTGGGCATTTGTGTGGATCATCGTCGGTGCGTTCGCAATCTGCGCGGTGCTGACCCGCCGATGCGGAGCTATCGCCGCCGGGGGCCTGTTCTTTATCTACCTGATATGGGGAGGTATGTACCTAATCGCCGAGGTCTACGGTAACTACCCACTCGGGTCGATGGCGTCTGTGGTGTACCTACTGGTAGCTGCGACGATCTTCTGGGCGTTCTCGCGCCCCCCCGGTGGAGCAGATCATCGTCAAATCAACGCACTGCGAGGGTGAGGGAGATTCCGAATGAGCGAAAGCCTAGCCGCGGTCGTCGTCGGTCTGGTGGGCCTCGCCGGTGCCGTGCTGACCGCATTTATCACCGGCCTATTCGATAACCGGAAATCGGTCGCGGACCAGTATCAAGCCCTGGTGGACGATATTCAGGACTTCGCGAGCAATAAAGCTGCGGAGCAGGATAAGAAAATCAAGGTGCTAACCGCGAAGCTGGAGGACGTGCAGCGTGTCGTGGCGGAGCAGGGCGAGCAGCTCCGCGTGATTAGCAGCAAGTATGATCTGGCGATCGGGTTCATCCGGCGTGCGCATCAGGACAAGACGGTCGCGGATCTGCTTCCGCCGCTTCCGGAGCGGTTGTTGGATGATGTTCGTCGGCAGGTGTCGTGAGTGTTGTACCAGACCAGAAACTTCTGGTAAACTATACGTGTAAGATTCATATCCACAGGAAAGGCAGTACAAGCACCATGCAAGCCCCCGTGATCGGCTCCGCCGCCCTTCACCGACTATCCGAAGCCGACGCGAACAAGCGCGTCTACAGCATTCTCGATTGGATCATCAACCACGCCGACGACAACGGAGTCGTGGAAGTCTCGATGTCACAACTGACTAAGGTATTCAACGTGACTATTGCGATGATCCAGCAGCCACTCCAGCTACTCGAACAGCTCGGCCTGATCACCCGCGAACGACGTGGCCCCTACCCATCGGTTATCCGACTGACCCCCGTCGTCATCCCCACCCTGAAGCATTAAAAAGACCCCCCGCGCTAACGAGGGGTCCCAACTCACAGAAAGGCGTTCTGCTATGAACGACTATACACCAACGTCCGCATGGACCGCAACTTACGACCGAGATCGCCGGAAACTATGGGGCGAACCTGGGAGCGTGTGGACTGTCTTCGACATCCTCGCATCAATGGCTAACGGATCATCCGGGCGGTGCTGGCCGTCCGCGGCGTACATCGCGAAGGAAACCGGATTGAGCCGCGCGTCGGTGAAGAACGCGCTCCGCCGTCTTGACGAGCTCGGAGTGATCAGCGTCGAGCACCGGGAAGCGACAACGAGTGTTTTCACAGTCCCCCTGGCGACCATGAAGGGGGTTAAACCTGTAGCCGGGGGGGCGGGTAAATCCCTGCTCGAAACGGGGGGTAAGGATTTAACCCCAAATAAAGAATTAACTAATAAAAAATCATCTAACAACACGGGCGGCGCTCCGCGCCCGTCGGAGGATGTCTTCCACGAAGAACCGAAGGACACGTCGGCAGGGTGGATTGACGAGCGGACGGCTCACGCCGCCGCCGAAGCTGGCATCACGGCGATGGAGGACGAAGGGGTGCCACTGCGCACCATCGTGGAGCAGACGGCGCAGCGGGCGAACCAGTATCAGATCGTCACGGACCTGTCCCCGCTCCCTCGGACGATCCGCTCCGGTGAGTGGACGCTGGACCCGGAGGGTGATTGGCGGTCGGTGGCTCGCACCATCGTCGTCGGCAAGTGCGGCCCGGTTGAGGGCAGGATCATGAACATGTTCCTCGACGGCATCGCCCCCCTCGTCGCCACGGGGGAGGTTCCGCTGCACCTGATCGAGGAAGCCGCGGCATCCGGCGGTGGTGGCTTGTACGCCATCGGAGCTGTCCGGCACGTCGCGGTCGGCCTGTCGGCGCGTCGAATGTCGTGGTTGTGGCGCATCCGGGCGATCCGCAGGGGCGGCAGCGGCGGGCGGGTGATTGACACGATCATCCCGTCTCGGACGAGCGGTGTCACCACCCCAACCGAATTGTCATTTACCGAGATTGAGGAACCCGCTTATGCGTAATTTCACCGAAGCGCTCGCGGCCCGGTGCCGTGGCCTACTCGGAACCGACCAGGTTCGGATCACCGACGGGCAGACCATTATCCGCTGGACGGCGGAAGTCGAGATAGAGGGAGGGCCGTTCACGACGGCGACGTTCGAGGTCACACCCCGCCCGTTCACGATGGACGCGGTGAATGAGGTGTGCGCGGAGTACAGCGTGTATGACGGATTAGAGCTGGACATCGCCCTGACCGATCTCACCAAAATCATGCCGACAGTGTTCCCAGATAAACTCGAACGAGCTCGGGAACTAGTGCAGCACGACAGCGTCATGATCTACCCCAACGACGTGTACGACCGCGTCGAGTACGTGATCATTAACCCCGACTCTGGGCAGACCATCACCGGCGACGCGGCCCCGGACACCATCCCGCAGATCATGGCCCGCGACGCGGCCCCGAACGCGATCACGCTGGTGTTCGTCCCCGACAACCTCATTGGGGGCGTGTGGTGAAGGAGGGGTTCAGCGTCGAGGACAAGCGCATCATGAGCCGCCGGTCATACGGCGTGTGCGAGCTATGCAACAAAAAGCCGGGCGGGCACTACCACCACCGGAAGCCCCGCAGGATGGGCGGGGTTCATGGCGACGCTGATGCGGACGTGAACCGCCCGTCGAACGGGCTGGTTCTATGCGCGGCCTGTCACGACCGGGTGGAGTCCCGGCGCGGATGGGCGCACGACAATGGGCTGCTGCTGAAAGCGAACCAGCGACCCGAGGAAACACCGGCACGGCTTCCCCGCTACGGCGGGGCTGTGCTTCTGGACGATGAAGGAAACGTGGCATGGCAGATGTGGTAGATGTGCAAGCGATCATCAGTGAGCATGCGACCGTCGCGGAGGGCGTGGAGCCCGGAACGGCGGAATGGCGGCGCAGGGTCACCGCGTCGAAGATTGCGGGCATCATGGACTGCGACCCGTGGGGCGGAACCCCGTGGATCATGTGGCACCAGCTCGCCGGTCATTTCGACGCGCCCGAAGCGGATACCGAGGCGACCCGGCGCGGTCGGCACCTCGAAGCCGGTGTCGCTGATTGGTGGGCCGAGGACAACCCGGAATGGACCGTCACAACGTGCGGAACGTTCCAGTCGCGCCGGTGGACATGGGCCTACGCAACCCCCGACCGGCTGCTGGCAACCACGAGCCGCGTCGCGCTCATGGAGATCAAGACCCAGGCCGACACGAGCGGATGGGGAACGCCGGAAACCAACGGTGTCCCGCTGCACTACTGGCTCCAGGGCTTGTGGCAGTGCGCTGTCACTGGGCTGCGCGATGTCGTGTTCGTGGTCCTCGGCCCGTTCCTGGAGCTCACCGAGTATTGGGTCACCTACACTGATTTCGATATCGAAATGACGGTGGACACGATCGGGGAGTTCGTCGCGACGCTTCCGGGGGGTGTGTGCGAGCGGGAGCCGGAGCGGACGAATCCGTCCTCGGAGTGGCCGGTGTTGGCTGCTATGACCCCGGCGACGGTGCAGGCGGTTGAGGTGGGCGATGTGTATTTCGAGTACGCGGCTGCGAAGCTGCGCGAGAAGGAAGCGGCGGCGGAGTTGGATGCAGCTCGGTCGCGGGTCATCGTCGCCGGTGTGGATGGCGAGTGCATCACGGCGGATGGTCGTGTCGTGGCGACGCGGTCGGGCGATCGGTGGCGGTTTAAGCCGGTTCCGAAGCAGTGGCAGCGTTGAGGTTGATTTCCCCACAACTATCCGGTAAACTTTAAGTAGGTGTTTATGGTGAACACCGTGACCAGCATAGAAAGGCAAACATGCTCAACCCCGAAGCGCCATACGAGCGCTACCCAGACAACCACCCCTACATCCTCGACCCCGAGGGGACCGTCAGGAACAACCTCCCCGACATTATGGCCGACAACGGACTCGGCACCAACACCGAAGACCTACAGTGCCGCAACGAAATCATGCGAGCAATGGTCTACACCGCAGCCATGTTCGACAGCCCCGAAGACTTCGCCCGCTTCGCCCGCGTCACCGGTGACTCACTCCACCGCCTAGCCGACGAAGTCGAAAACACGGAGGACAGCTAACCATGACTGACCAGTACAGCAGCCGATCCCTCACCATCGCCGCCGAGCAGGACACTTTCACACCGGTGCAGATCGAAGCACTCCGATCCATCGGCCTACAAGGCGCAGCCCCCGCCGAGATTCAGGTGTTCTTCCACACGTGCAAGCGGACCGGCCTGGACCCCTTCGCCCGGCAGATCTACATGATCAACCGCCAGGGCAACTGGACGATCCAGACCGGCATCGACGGCTTCCGACTCGTCGCGCAGCGCACCACCGAGCGGACGCACGGAACGCTCGGATACGAGGACCCATTGTGGTGCGGACCGGACGGAGTGTGGCATGACGTGTGGGTCGCGGACGAGCCGCCGGTGGCATCGAAGTCCGTCGTGGTCCGTAACGGCGAGCGGTTCCCCGCCGTCGCCCTGTTCCGCGAGTACGTCGGAACCCGGTGGGATAAGAAGCTTGGCAAGAAGGTGCCGAACACGATGTGGCAGGAGAAGCCCGCCCTGATGCTGCAGAAGTGCGCCGCAGCCCTCGCCCTCCGGTCCGCGTTCCCCCTCGACCTATCCGGTGTCTACACCAACGACGAGGTTCAGGCCGACATTGTGGAGCCGGAGCGTCCCGCCGCGCCGCGTACCGATTCCCTCCACCCGGAGGGGTTCGACCCGGAGACGTGCACTCGCGAGGAACTGCAGGCGGCGTGGAAGCGGGCGAACGCGGCCCGGCAGGTGGGTGAGATGAACCGCATTTCGCAAATCGCCACGCGCCGGTTCAGCGGCGATAATGACAAGAACGGGCAGCAACCAGCCGACAAGGCCCCGGAGCAGGCCGAGCAGCCCGCCGAGGACACCACCATCATCGACGGCGAGACCGTCACAACCGACAAGGAGCAGTAGACATGAAGCAGGGAGAGAACCCCCTATTTTTCGAGGGCGGAGTCAAGGAAGACCCGCAAGTCCGGTACACACAGGACAACAAGCCGTGGGTCACCCTCGACGTAGCCAGCACGTCCCGCCGGTTCGACAAGGAAGCGAACGAGTGGGTGGACGGAACCACGACGTGGATTCCCGTCGCGCTGTTCGGCAACGGCGCGGAAGCAGTTGGCCAGCAGGTGCGGAAGGGAACAGTCGTCATGGTGTTCGGCAACCTCGTTCAGCGGTCGTGGACGACCGAGCAGGGCGAGCGCCGGAGCCGCCTGGAGTGCCGCGCATCATCCATCGGAGTCAAGTGCCGTAAGACCCGCGACGGCGCGGGCGCGGCCCCCGGCGCGGACATGGGCGACCCGTGGGGCTCCACCCCGTCCGGCAACACCGGCGGGGGAACCGGCGCGGCTGGGTTCGACAGCGACGAGCCGCCGTTCTGATGCGGTCCTGGAACCTCCCCATGTCGTTCACCCGCCCCCCACTGTCGCTCAACGACCGGGGACACTGGGCGAAGAAGGCGGCGGCGGTGGCGGCGGTGCGGAAGGAAGCAGCCTACCGCGCCCGCGCGACCGTCCCCCGGAACCTCGGCCACATCACCACCCGGCTCCACTACCTACCGCCGGATAACCGCCGCAGAGACGAGGACAACCTCGTCGCCACGGCGAAAGCGTGCTGGGACGGGCTTGTCGATGCGGGCATCGTCCCGGACGATACGAGCGAGTACATGACCAAGATCATGCCCAGGATCCATCACCACGAGAAAGGCCAGAAGCCGCGAATGTGGCTCGAAATCACCACCACCGGAAGCGAGGACACGAATGCAGCGGACAAGTAAATCGGACAACGTTTTCACACCGGTTGAGTCGGAAATGTTCGTCCTCGGCGCGATGATCCAGTCGCGCGATGCTACCGCCGAGATTCTGTCCTCGGGTATGAACCGGCAGATGTTCTACCGCCCGGATCACCAACTCGTTTTCGAGACAATCGAGCAGATGGAAGCGGAGGGGGCGCAGATTGACCCTGTGTTCCTCGCCGACCGGATCAACGCCGCTTCCGGGCGAACGATCGGAGATGTCGCCCAACTGATCTTCGACCTGATCTCAAAGGCCCCAACTCCGATTTCCGCGATGTACCACGCCGAGCGCGTGCGGGCGGGTTACCTACGCCGGGAATCGTACGCCGCCGCGGCGAAGATCAAGCAGCTATCGGAATCGCCCGAAGTCGAACCGATCGAGGTTGTGGAGCAGGCCCGCGCCGAGCTCGACAACCTAGGGACGGTCAGCGTGTCCGATGCCCCGTCAATGGTGGGCGACATGCTCGAAGCGACGCGGGACTACTACCGACAGGACACCGGGCGGATCACATGGTCGGGCTTCGAGTCCCTGGACTCCATCACGGGCGGGCTCAGGGCGGGGCAAATGATCATCGTCGCGGCCCGGCCCGGTATCGGTAAATCGACCCTCGCCCTGGACTTCGCCCGCAACGTCGCCCGCACCGACCGGGCGGCGTTGATGTTCTCCCTAGAAATGAGCAAGCAGGAAGTGACAGCACGGGCGATCAGCGCCGAGTGCTCCATCGACCTCGGGCGGTTCACGCACTCGACGCTGATGGATGATGAAGCGCAGCGGCTCGCGGATCACGCCGACGATATGAGCAACCTTCACTTGTGGGTGGATGATGCGCCGGGGATCACAATGGCGGAGATTCGGGCGAAGGCTCGGCGGTTAGCTCGCGAGCGCCCCCTGGGGTTGATGGTCGTGGACTACATCGGATTGATTAGCGCTGTGGGAAAGGTTGAGTCGCGGCAGATTGAGATTGCGCAGTACAGCCGGGCGCTGAAAATGCTCGCGAAGGAACTGGACTGTCCGGTTGTGGTGGTCGTGCAGTTGTCCCGGCAGGCGGAGATGAATGGCGCGCCGCGGCTGCACCACCTCCGTGAGTCGGGCGCGCTGGAGCAGGACGCGGATAAGGTCCTGTTGCTGTCGCGGAGTGATGGTGGTGATTTGACGGTTGATCTGGCGAAGAACCGCAGTGGTCAGCTGGGAAGCGTGGAGCTTACGCCGGTGCTGCATTACTGCCGGTTCATGGATCAGAAGTGGTCGCCGGGCGGGTATCAGTAGGGCGGTTCGGAAAAAAGTTTAAGTGTTTTTCGTTTTTTACTTGACTTACACCACCATATCACCTATACTATAGTTACAGGTTAAGGGAAAGGCCCGTAACCAACCACCAGAAAGGCAGAAACAATGAGCACCATCATCATCGAAAAGACCACCACCGAGAACCAGACCAACTGGACCGCCGGAGACCACACCCTCACCAAGAACACCTACGACAACGGCAGCGTCGAATGGCGGGTAACCAGCAACTTCAACACCAACTGCACCCTCCACATCGACCTCGCAACCAACGAACTGCGCTACGCAGCAGCCAGCACCACCGCAAAGGTCGAGGACATGGACAAGCTGATCGAAGAACTGCAAAACGTGAAGCAGATCGCCGAAGCCTTCCAGCAGATCATCGCCACCAACTAACCCCTCCACTCACCCCGCCCCCCGGGGCGGGAACACAGTAAGAAGCACACCATGACCATCGAGATCGACAAGTTCGACAACGTCGCAACATTCGAAACCTACGGCTACGTCCTCATTCGCGAAGAGCTAGACCCCGACTACATGGAACCAGGCGAACCGCCGGTCATGTGGCGCATCGCGTGCCGGAACATCGACAACACACGAATCGAGATGACCGTCAAGAACTTCACCAAGACCATCGAGTTCCACATCCTCGACACCCCACTCCAGGACATCGACACACACCTCAATAACGTGCAAATGGTCAAAACCATCGCCCGCATGTTCGAGTCCATCATGCAAGACGACTAACCCCCCATTCATCCCCGCCCCCCCGGGGCGGGACTCCAGAAAGGAAAACATCATGGCCGGTAAGCACCGCGCAGAAGATCGACACACCAGCAGCTACGACTACGAACTGATAGACGACTACTACGACGAACCCGTCACCATCATGGACTGGGTCGTGTTCATCGCCCTAATCATCATCGGCGGCACGTTCGGCTGGTTGCTGTTCCACTGGTTCAGCCCACTGTGGATGAACTAAGAGAGGGAGGACATACCACCATGAGCAAGAAAATCACCACCAAACCCGCTCCCCGCGCGAACGAGCTTCGCGACATCATCGCGGAGATCATCGGACGCGACGAGAACAAGAACGCCCCGGCGAAGGACCTCGCGACGATCATCGTGGGCGAGATGCTGAACGGCCAGTGGGTACGCAACGACCGCGAGCGCGCTATGGCCGCGAACGTTGGCCCGTCGCTGGTCATGACCTATCACCTGGATATGTCCGCAGACGAGTCTACTGGGTCTATCCACTGGACCACCACGAGCCCGAGCGAGTTGCTGGCGATGCTCGCGGAGACGGTTAGCTGGGCGATCAAGGAAGCGGAGGACGAGTTCCACGTCGCTGGCCCGGAGCTGCTGGCGATCCTGGTCGCGGCTATCGCGCACCACCGGGCAGAGGACGAGCGGAATGGGGGCGAGGATGACTAGCCCGCACCCCGCGGAGTCCCGCGCCCGCGACGAGCTCCGCACCGTCCTGATGAACCCGCCAGATGACCCTGGCGTGCTGCGGAGCCGCATGGTGGATGTGTTGAGCGAGTTGTGCCACGCGCCATTCGAGCGGTGGCCGCAGTGCGCCGTCGAGCTCCGACACATCATGCTCGCGCACCCGGAGACGGACAAGACGCAGCGCCCCGCCCGCGAATGGATGTGGAGCCGCTTGTCCACGATCGAGAAGATGCAATACAGGAAGACCAACAAGTTCTAGGAAGGACTGATCACAATGAAACTGCCGAAACTGCCCTATATAACGACCCTCGCGACGATGACGAGCGATAAGCGCGACGAGGACGAGCTGGTTCGGTGGCACGCCGAGCATATCGCCGATGGAATGGCGGTCGGGACCATCGACATGCTGGGTGACGTGTATGCCCGCCTACTGCTGGAGTCGCTGATTTCCACCGGGGTCTACTGGTCGTGGTGGGAGCTGGTGACAATGGAGGACGAGAACACGGTGCGGTTCGAGCTTGTGGACCGGACTGTCGTGGTGACTTTCGAGCGGCTATTTGAGCGGCTCAACGAGATTAGTCTGCCGGGTGAGGGGCGGTTCGTGGACGAGTTTAACCAGCGGTTGACTGACCGGGACTACGAGGGTCTGTATGGGATGTGTTCGGACTCGGCGCAGGCGGATGATGTGCTGCAAATGCTGCTGTTCGGTCGGGAGGTGTTTGCATAATTGTGTGCGTGACCTGCGTGTTTGATGGTCGCGAAAAAATGTCAAAGTTTTTTAAAAAAAGTTGCAAAATAACTTGTACGACATGACTAGATGGTATATACTATAGTTACAGGTTAAGGAAACACCTTAACCACCACCACAGAAAGGACAGCCCACAATGATCACCATGGTTACCAAGACCGGAACCTACCGAGGACACACCCCCTGGACCATCGCCCGCCGACTCCACGGCACCAAAGCACAAATCAAGTGGAGCACCGACCCAAACAACCCAGAACGCGGAACCATCGTTGAGAAGAACGGGGTGAATACCTACACCGTACTCGGAACCATCCTCGACATCACCAACGCCGACGGCACCGATTGGACCATCAACGACCGCATGGCCGAGTTGAAGCTCGACCCAGAAATCGACGATGCGTTCTTCGACACCGCAACCGGCGAAGAAATCATCATCCACTAACCCAAAGCCCCATCCGGGGCGGGCCACCCACAGAAAGGCACCACCATGAAACAAGTCATCGACGGGCTTGTTCAATTCAACCAAGCAATCAAGAAAGCACGGCTCACCGATGGGACCTTCACCCTCCAGGGCTACACCATCACCGACGTGAACCTCGGAGACATCACCATCACCGGCGGCGAGTTTGTCGACTGCACCTTCTACGGAAACGACCTAGCCGACGGCGGGTTCACCCGCACCGCCTTCACCGAATGCCGATTCGAGTTCCTCGGAGCCACCGACGCGGAGATGCGCGAGAACGATTTCAAGGACTGCTACTTCCGGGGGCTCGACGCGCTCCGCGCGGACTTCACCGGAAGTCAGTTTGAGGGCTGCACCCTCCAAACCACCGTGTTCATCAACACGAATCTGGAGAACACCATGTTCTTCGACTGCGAGCTGTACGGCGCGACCATGACCCTCGCGAACCTCAAAAAAGCAGGATTTATCAAGTGCAACTTCCGCAACTCCAGCGCGACGTATGCGAACTTCACGATGACGAACCTCACGGACTCGAACCTGTCCGGACTGTCGTGGTGCGGCTCGGTGCTTTCCAACACGCCCCTGGGCACGGTGTACCTGATGCCGACGGGCCGCGGTCTGGTGGTAGACGCGCTCGGGAAGCACCTCACACTGGACGAGTTCGCGGAACTGACGTTCAAGGAGGAACCGGCGAAAACTGCCGCGGTTGAGGGTATTCACCAGCTCGCCGCAGCACACCACCTGTCGTACGCGGATGATCTCGAAACAACAGTGTCCAAATGGAAGGAGCAGTGATTATGGAAGCCAAGAAGGCCACTCCCGAACAGCCGCCCCATGCCGACATTTGCGCATCACCCAAGTGCCCGAACCACGCCCTACGCGAAGTCGGGTACTGCAAGAAGCACGCCTACCTCCACGGCGCGGTTCACCACAAAGTCTCGCCCGTCATGGCCTGCAACCATATCAACTGGCTACTACAGACCGGCTCGACCCGGACGGGAGTCGCGACCGCATCCGGTCTATCCACCGAGACCGTGGACCGCATCCTCAACGAGAACACCACGGCGATCCAGCAGCGCACACACAACGCGGTCCTGGGAACCCCGCCGAGCCGGTCCATTCAGAAGATCAGCACGTGGCAGCTCGCCCGGCGTATCCGCGCCCTCCGCGCCGCCGGGTGGACGGTCAGCGACATCGCCACCGACAGCGGCCTATCGCTCCCCACGATCCTCCACATCCAGCATGAGAGGTGGCCCACGGTCCAGCGACGCACGGCGATCAGCCTGCGCGACACCTACAGCCGTCTATCGTCCCTCCCGGTGAAGAAACCGCACTACCGCGTCGCGAGACAGGGCTGGGCGCTCCCGATGGAGTGGGACAACATCGACGACCCCAACGAGCACCGCGACCGCCCGCCCCTGGGCGACGACAACCCGGGAAACATCGACAAGACCCGCATCCCGGTGGATGACCAGCTGCTCGCGAAGCTCCGAGAACTCGTCGCACACTACGGCAGCATGGCCGAAGCGGCGCGGCATCTCGGGTGGGACGGGAGCCGGGTCCGTACATACCTTACCGGGCGGGTGAAGTCCATCCAGGAGCGCACGTACATCCGAATCATGAATCACCAACCAGAACAGGAAGACAAGCAATGAGCATCAACCGACACCGAATGGCCACCTACATCACCATCGCTACTACGGCGGCGATTATCGCCGTGAAGGCACAGCCCGGGACCAAGACTCACACAGCATCCGCCGAGCTCGCCACCGCGATGCTCGCGAACGTCATCGCCCGCGCCGTGAAGGCCAGGTGTGGAAAGTGACGTACCTCGACCCTCGCAAACTCCGCGTGCGGTACCGCTCCAGGTTCGCGGTGCACCTCGTGTTCACCATTGCCTTGGCGATCATCGCCGAGACAGTATGCAGCGGTGCCGACCTCCACGATGACCTCAACTTACTAACCATGTTTTCCGCTGGGATGGCTCTCACATCCTGGATAACCCTGAAAGATTTCTCATGAGACCCACAATCCGCCGAGGAGGCTTCGGCCGCTGGACCGTCCACGAACCAGACGGCACCGCCACCAACTTCCGCACCCACGCCCAAGCCATTCACCACGCCGACGAAATCGCCCGCACCATCACCATCACACTCCCGCCGTACCGACCACAGCGCAAGGTCGAAGAGGTCATCGTCACGAGCACCGAATACGGCGGGACCTTCTACGGCCCACGGGAAATAGAACAAATAGACATCACTCCCAGCTCGGTAAAGACCATCGCCCTCGCCCTACTTGCTACTGCTCACCACCAGGAGAGGAACCAGAAATGAATCGTGAAGAAGTGCTTGACATTGTGAAAAGCGCACGAGAGGACAATAAGCTCCCGGACCTGCGCGGCGCTGACCTGCACTACGCTGACCTGCGCGGCGCTGACCTGCGCGGCGCTGACCTGTACGGCGCTGACCTGCACTACGCTAGCCTGCGCGGCGCTAACCTGCGCGGCGCTAGCCTGTACTACGCTGACCTGTACGGCGCTGACCTGCGCGGCGCTGACCTGTACGGCGCTGACCTGAGCGGCGCTAACCTGTACGGCGCTGACCTGTACGGCGCTAACCTGCACTACGCTAGATGGGGCGGACTAGAAATCAACCACCTACCCAGCGGCACCCTCCACCTCACCCCCACCCCCGAAGGCTGGCGAATAACCCTCGGCTGCTGGAACGGCACCCCCGACCAACTACGCGACCTCATCGCAAAGGACCAAGGCTGGCCAGAAGCCGAAGGCGACGAAATCACCCGCCGCCGACCCTACATCGAAGCCGCGCTTACCCTATGCGACCTCCACATGCAAGACCACGAAGACATTATCCCCACACTCGCCGAAAAGTGGACAGACAAGGAGAACAACCAATGACCGACAAACAACCCCGCACGCTTGCGGACATGACATCCGAAGAGCTCGAACAATGCCGGGGTATGTGGTGCGACTTATCCATAGAAGCCTGGATCGTGGTTAGTGCCTATTACTCCGAGCAATACAAGCAGACACTGGTGGTGCTGCTTGACCCCGTAGACGGCGAATTGCTAGAAGGCGTGCCCGCAACAGCAGTAACCCCCCGTTTCGATCTGCCCCGTGCTTGGACCCCGGACGGCACGCCCGTGGTGGCCGACCCGGAGGAATACACCGCCGACGGGCGTAGTCGAGTCTATTTCGAGGGCATTGAGAAAGTCGCCTTCCCGCCCGGCACCCGAGTCCGCCGCTGGGTGAGCGACTGGGAGGAAATCGAGTGACTATCTACACCGAGTATCGAGCCACGACGGCGCTTGGTGTCGACCAGGACGGGAACCTCCAGTGGCAGTCGCCGGAGTACTGGCATTGGTACACAGACGAGCAGGAAGCCCGCGAAATCTACGCCGACATCGTAGGCGGACCGTCCGATCGGCTCACGGCGCTCATGTCCCGCCAAGTGACCCCATGGGAGCCAGTAGATGGCCCCATCGCCCCGGACGGCGACCTCATGCCCGCGTACCGCGCCGAGCTGTGGTTGCCCCGCACCCGGGGTGGTCAACCAGAACGCAGCCGGGTAACCATCCCCAAATCCACATACGAAGCCGCCGAAGCATTCAAGGACCTTGCCCACCACCACGGCGACCGTGGGTGGCGCGTCTACGCCCGACTACAGTCGCCCATCACGATCCTCGAGCAGCGCGGCGCTGCGCAGCTCGTACCCCGCCCAGCCGGGCACATCTACAACCTCGCAAAGGATCAATCATGACCATCACACCCAAACAGGCACGCGCACGCCTGGAACAGAAACCGGACGCTAACCGAATCGAGCGCCGCGCCTACCGCACTATCGCCGGGATGCAGTGGGAGTACGCCCCGCAAGCCCACCTCAACGGAGCCTGGAAACACTACACCGGATGGGGCAACCGTAGGCGACCGGAGCCGCCATTCAACACGCCAGCGCACACATTCGAGGTCGGCTGGTTCAACAGCGAAGAAGAAGCGCGACGGATAGCGCCACCGCCAGATTGGGCAGAATACCGCATCGTCCGCAGACTCGTATCCAAACCGGAGGTAGTCGAATGAGCTTCGCAATTTACGGCACGCTCATCGGCATCGGAGCGGGAATCGCAATCGGAACCGCAGCGACCTGGGACGAGCGCCGATCCCGCATCCTACGCATCACCATCACCGCCGCCATAGCCGGGGCTCTAATACTAGGAAGCTTCGGCGGATGCCTGGCATACACGACAGATACACTGCAATGCCCGCCAGGGCAAACCGAGGTGTACGCCGAAGAGAACCCACACGGCCTAAGCGGCTGCGTCCCCAACGACCTACTGAAAGACCTCAAATGACCGCCAACACCGACTGGCTCAACATCATCGCCCACACCTCCCGCATCCTCCACGACATCGTCGAGGGCCACCCCGTGTCCACAGCCGACCTCCACAAGGCCGCAGCCGTATCCGGCTGGATCGCCGAAACCCCACAAGCAGACCAAAACATCGTCGCCGAGTTGTACACAGACAGCACCCCGGAACGCCTCGCAGACTTGGGGCGCGCCTTCCTCGCCCTCGCCCTCAACCGCATGGAAGAACAGGAAACAGAATGACCATCACGCCAGACCAAGCAAAGACCCTCAGCTGCGACGACTACCCCCGCCCGTGGGAAATCGGCCAAGTGCCCGTCTTCGACCCATGGGATGACTACGAGGATGCCTGGTACGCAGGCCCCGCCATCGTCTACGACGAAGACATCGCACCCCTAGTCGCAGCCGCCCCGGTCATGGCCGAGCAAATCGCCGGAATGCAGTGGGAGTACGGCATCGATCGAGAAAACTTACAGTGCAACCACATCGACCATCCAAACGGATGCCGATTGACGATGTGGTGCCAGAGTCTCGACAGCGCTCGTGACGGAGTCGAGATCGCGCAGCAATCAGACCCTACCGCCCGCATCGTCCGCCGCCTCGTCGGACAACCAGAAGAGACACCACAACCACACCTGCTACAATCACACACAGGTGAGTCCACCAACGCGCTGCAACGCAAGGACCCACCATAAAGGGGCACATCAGAGAGATACCAAGTCCATCACCAAGAACCCCCGCGACAAGGTTCGGCAAAACCTCGCGGGGGTTCACCCATACCCACCCAAAAAAACAACAAACCAAAACAACAAAAAATTAAGATAACATCAAACCATGACAAAACTCGGACACACACAAACCATCCCCACCAACCAACTCCACACCCACCACAAGAACCCACGCCGCGGCGACGTCCAAGCGACCGCCGACTCCCTGCGCGTCAATGGGCAGTTCCGACCCATCGTTGTGAACCGGGGGACGCATACGGGCCGTCCGATGGAGGTGTTGGCTGGGAATCACACGTTAATGGCGGCGCGTGATTTGGCGGAAGAGGGGGTGTCGGACTTCGCGGAGTTGGACTGCTACGTCGTGGACGTGGACGAGGATCAGGCAACGCGGATCGTCCTGGCGGATAACCGCACGGCAGACATTGGCTCGTACGATAACGAGGAGCTGCTGGCCTTGTTGGAAACCCTGGGCGACGAGTTGGACGACGTTGGCTTCGTCCTGGACTACCGTGCTCTCGCGGGCTTCGGCGCGTGGTTGGACGAGAAGTTCGACCACCAGCACCTGAACGACCGGGTGGGCTTCAACCCAACAGCGGAGAACATGACCCGGTTGCTGTACGAGACCGCGCGGAACATGGGGCTCCCCGCCATAGCGGTGTCGTGGTCGGAGACTCCGAAGACGTGAGCGACGTACCGACCGAAGGGAACGCTGTGATGGACTACGACTACATGACCGCAATGCTCGACTGGCTCGACCAGCATCCCGAAGCGAATGTGGAGCGCCTACCCGTGTCGGAAGTGTTCGGCCCGACAATTCAAGGCGAGGGACCGCACGCCGGGCGGACGTGCCACTTCATCCGCCTGGGCGGCTGCAACCTATCCTGCTCGTGGTGCGACACCCCGTATTCGACGGGGCAGCACGGCATCCCGCTTTCAACCGTTCCCCGGGTGATGGTGGACGATGTGGTTGCGCAGATCCCCCACGGAGCGATGGTGGTGCTCACCGGTGGGGAGCCGCTGATGCACGCACGCCGCGCCGGGTTTAGGGCGCTGCTCGTCCGGTTGAAGAATCACGGGTGCGAGGTGCATGTGGAGACGAACGGCACGATTGTTCCCCATGAGCTCGCCCCATTGTTTGACCACATCACCGTGTCCCCGAAGCTCGGCGCTCCGATGCGGAACCAGCACCATAACCCCACCCTCGGGCAGTGGGATACGTGGGAGACCCCGTTCTGCTTCAAGTGGGTTATCGACGTGGGCCGGGACGAGGACGTTCCCGAAGCTGTTACGCGGGCGGTTGATCTGTCGTTAGAGCACGGCTGCGACCGTGGGGATGTGTGGGTCATGCCGGAGGGCGCGACCCCGGAGCTGCTGGCCCGCCGGTTCACCGCGATATGCGACGCAGCAGCCGAGCAGGGAATCAACGTTTCGCACCGACTCCACGCCCTCGCGTGGGGCGACAGCAAAGGACACTAGATTATGCACAGTTACACCGAGGATCAGATCATGGCGGCAGAGTCCGCGATCAGTGGGCTGCTCGCAGCCTTCAACATTGACGAGGGCGACCACACCGACAACACACCGCACCGCGTGGCGAAAGCATGGGCGGATGTGCTCGGCGGGTACACGGAGAACCCGGCGGATCACCTCGCCACGACATTCACCGCCCCCCAGAACCCGGGGCTGGTGGTGGTTCGGAACATCCGCATGCAATCAACCTGTGCCCACCACCTGTTGCCCATCACCGGCACGGCGACGGTCGCGTACCGGCCCCGCCCCGGCGAGCGGGTCGTCGGCCTGTCGAAGATCAACCGACTGGTGGACGGGTACGCGCGTCGGCTCCAAGTCCAAGAGAACATCACCGCGCAAGTCGTGGACGCTATCGCCGATCGGCTGAACCCGCTGTGGGTCGCGTGCGCAATCACCGCCGATTATGGGTGTATGACCCTCCGCGGAGTCCGCGACGAGTGCTCCGACACCATGACGTTCAACGAGTGGGGAGTGCGGGACAGCGCGGATGTGGATGCGTTCTGGGCGGCGCACGTGGGCGGTGGTCGCCGTGGCTAAGAAACGCCCCGGCCCGCGCGTCGGCATGACCGAGGAAGAACGGCTGCAGGAAATCGAAGAGATGCTCCGCCTACGCCGAATGGGCGCGTCCTATGAGGCGATCGGTCGTGAGTTCGGCCTGACCGCTCGGACTGTGTGGGGCAAGATTGACACCTACCTTAAAGAGACACCGAAGCACGAGGCGGCGCAGCTGCGTGTCATCGAGGGCCGGAAGCTAGACCACTACGAGTTGAAACTCCAGGCCGACATCAACAAGGGCGATGTGCCCGCGATTAATACCGCTATCCGCATCTCGGAGCGTCGGTGTCGCATGATGGGGCTGGACATGCCGCAGCAGCATGAAATCACGGTCAGCAAGGAGGAAGAGGCGTTGGCTGATCAGTTGGTCGAGGAGTTCCTGGAGGACTTCCGCCGGGCCGCGCGGGAGGATGAGGAACACGACACGGAGTCGGAGTCGGAGGTGTAACGGTGGTTCGAGAGCCAACCCGGTCGGAGATTCTCGGAGCATTCGACCGGCTAAGTGGAGAAGCGCGGATCATGGCGATGCGCCGCGCCGTCACCGCCCTGCGGAACAAGAACAACCGCATGAGGTTCCGCACGCCCGGCGAGTTGGCTATGAGCGTGGACCGGAAGATGCGACAGACCCCGGCCCTGGAGCTGATCGACAAGGAAATCGCTAAAGCCCTCCGCGATGGTGGTCGGCTGATCATCACCATGCCGCCGCAGGAAGGCAAATCAACCCGCGTGGCAATCTGGACACCCATCTGGGCGCTGATGCGGAACCCCGATTCCCGTATCGTCGTGGCATCGTATGCGGCTTCGCTGGCTCGTCGTAACGCCATGGCTTCGCGTGAGATCATCGCCCAGTACGGTTCGGGGGCTATTGATCCACTGTCGGGCGCGGCGATGCCTGACCGCCTTGGCCTGGCGCTGAACCCGAACCACCGGCAGGCGACATCGTGGTCGGTCCTCGGGGCGCAGGGCGGCGTGTACGCATCCGGCGTGTCCGGTTCCCTGACGGGTAGGGCGGCTGATGTGTTGCTGATTGACGACCCGTTCAAGAACCAGCAACAGGCCGACTCCGCCCGCGAGCGGGAGAAAGTCTGGGAGTGGTGGACTTCGGTGGCGCAGACTCGTCTCGCCCCCGGCGCTGCTGTGATCCTGATCATGTGCATGACGGGGGACACTCCCGTCCTCATGGCGGACGGGAGCGAGCGACCACTGCGGGATATTCGACCGGGTGATGAGGTGGCGACGTATGAGGGGGGACGGTTGACTACCTCCACGGTGAAAAACTGGCGAAACAATGGCCCTGATTCCATCTACCGGATTAGAATGAAATCGGGTGTAGAAGTCCGCGCAAACGCACGGCACCCCTTCCTGACCGTGAAGGACGGCAACGAAACATGGACGAGACTAAGAGACCTGAAGCCGGGCGACATCATCCGGAGGGCTACTGGGGAAAGTGGCGAGGAGTCACCTGCTCCGCAGAAGGGTGTGACAAGCCCGCGAAATGCAAGGGCATGTGCATGTCCCACTACAACCGGAAACGGTGGGCAGACGGACACCGGCCCCCGTCTGCCAACCCGGAATCCCGTAGAGCCGCCCGAGTCAAGCACCGATACGGAATCACTGCCGACGAGTACAACGCACTCCTGCAACAGCAAGGGGGACGGTGCGCGGTCTGCGGCGAGTACCCTACGCCCGGGAACACTCGCGCCCACTGGGACGGGAAGCTGTGCATCGACCACGACCACGAGACCGGTCGAGTCCGTGGCCTGCTCTGCAACGACTGCAACCTCGCCGTCGGGTACGGGAAGTCACCAGACGTCCTCCGACGGTCCGCTGACTACCTACAACGTCACTCCTGACGAGGTGGAGTCCATCACCCCCTGCGGGGTGGAGGACGTGTTCGATGTGCAGATCGACCGGACGGAGAACTTCATCGCCAACGGGCTCGTGAGCCATAACACCCGCTGGCATGAGGACGACCTCGCCGGGCGGTTGATCCAACATGATTTAAGACAGACTCCGGAGAACCGTCTATGGCGGGTGGTGAACATTCCCGCGGTGGCGGAGGAAGGTGTGCCCGATGCGCTCGGTAGACAACCGGGCGAAGCGTTGGTGTCGGCGCGTGGTCGTTCCCGCAGGGACTTCGAGACGATCCGGCGGAGCGTCGGCGAGCGCGTGTGGACAGCCCTATATCAGGGCGTGCCGACCCCCACCACCGGAGGTTTGTTCGCGGCCGAGGATCTGAACAAGCACCGCTGCCAGTCGTCGGACATCATCGGGCGTGTGGTGTCGGTAGACCCCTCGGACTCCGGCACGGGCGACGAAGCGGGCATCCTAATCATGGGCTGGGACGACTACGGCAACGTAATCGTGGAGGAAGACCACTCGGCCCCGATGACCTCGGCGACGTGGTCGAAGGAAGCGGTGTCGCTCGCGATCAGCACCGGGGCGGGCGACATCGTGTACGAGGCGTTCACGGCGGAGGCGACTTACCGGGCGGTGCTGGAGAACGCGTGGCATGATATTCACCGGCAGGCGGAACTGCTCCGCCAGACCGGCGGGGATACCGTCGCGGCTGCTCAACTATGGCATGACGAGGGGCGTGGCGGCGATGGGCTCGGCGCGATGCAGGAAACATTGGGCATTCTCGATTTGGTGCCTGTGGAGGATAGGATGCCGTTCCGGCTGGTTCCGTGGCGAGCCAGGGGCGATAAGACCGCCCGCGCGGCTGGTGCCCGGCAGGCATCGCAAACCGGCAGGCTGCGGATGCTCGGCGAGCACCGCGTGTTGGAGAACCAGATGCGGACATGGCAACAAGGCCAGGCATCACCCGACCGGGTAGATGCGATGGTCAATGGGTACGAACACATCCAGAAAACAATCGGTGTCACCACGAGCATTGCCTTCCCCGGCGAGTGGTAGGTAGGGAGAGATCATGGCGCATTACACGATCGGCTTGTGGGAGCAGATGCGGTTCACGGATCTGTCCCCCACGGCGAAGCGTATCGTCGCCGCCGCGTGGATGAACCGTGGCAAACCACTGACCGAGGATGCTCGGCTCACCTCCGCCGACCGGGGGCGGAT
>NZ_JBQKFA010000012.1:0-40751 GCF_052121015.1 Collinsella sp. LCP19S3_F2 | reverse complement strand
CGATGCCTCCTGACGGTGCCGGGCATCGGGCCCAAAACCGCTTCCGAGCTTGCGATCTCCATCGACATCGAAGACTTCCCCAGTCACGACAGGCTCGCGTCGTACTGCGGCCTGGCGCCGCGCAACCGCCAGTCGGGAACCTCGATCTCCTCGGTGACGGCATCGCGCCAAGGCAACAAGAGGCTGAAGAACCTGCTCATATTCTCATGCAACTGCCTTACCCGGACAGAGGGGAGATGGGGCGACTACTACACCAGGTGCCGAGGGCGGGGCATGTCGCACGGCAAGGCGCTCAAGGCGCTGGCGCGAAAGAGACTGAAGGTCATCTACGCGGTCATGCGAGACAGGGTGCCTTACGCAGCCTAGCCGAAACGCACCGAGCAGACTGAAGCCCACCGGCCTAATGGCTTGGCGTCAGCATGCCGCGATCCGGTCGCACGGAGAGCATTTCCCAGTTGACAAAACTATAGGAACACCCCCCTCATGCGCCAGGGGATTGATTAGAGCTCGCAGGCAATCTTGTAGCCGTCGCCGATGGCGTCGCGGATGTTGCCGCACTTGTTGGCATCGCCCAACACGTGGGTGGCAACGCCGGCAGCAGCAAGGTCGTCGGCCAACTTGGTATTGGGACGATAGCCCATGGCAAGCACCAGCGTATCGGCATCGGCGATGGTGTGAATCTCGCCATCCTTCTCGTAGCTGATGGTGTCCTCGGTAATCTCGGTCACCTTGGCCTCGGTCAGCACGTGGACGCCCTTGGAGAGCATGCGCGTGATGAGCACCGCGCGACCGGCACCGCCCTCGTTGGCGGCGAGCGTCTTGGTCATCTCGATGACGGTGACATCGCGATTGGCCGGCGACAGGTCGTTGACCAGCGGAGCCAGATAATCGGCCGTCTCGCAACCGACGGTGCCGCCGCCCACGATGACGATCTTCTTGCCCGGGAAAGCCTTGCCGCCCAGCAGGTCGTCAGCCGTCATAACCTGCTTAAAGCCCTGCATGAAGGCCGGAGCGATGGGCTCGGCGCCATAAGCCAGGACAGCCTCGTAGCCCGCGTAATCGCGCTGAATGTCCTCGGCCGAAAGCTCGGTACCAAAGACGCACGTGACGCCGGCCTCGGCCAGGCGACGGTACTGATACTTGATCACGCGGGTGAGTTCCTGCTTTGCCGGCGGAACGGCTGCGATGCGCATTTCGCCGCCCGGCTCATCCTGCTTGTCCACGAGCACCACGTTGTGGCCGCGCTTGGCGGCAATGTAGGCCGCCTCCATACCCGCGGGGCCGGCGCCCACGACGAGCACGTTCTTGGCCTCGGCGGCAGGCTCGTAGCCGGCCTCGTCGCGCTCCACGTCCGGGTTGACGGTGCAGGAGATGCGCTTGCCAAACATAATGCCGTTCAGGCAGCGCAGGCAGCCGATGCAGGGACGAATCTCGTCGGCGTTGCCGGCAGCCGCCTTGTTGCAGAACTCGGCATCGCACAGATTGGCGCGGCCCATCATGCAGATGTCGGCAGCGCCGTCCTCGATCAGCTCCTCGGCAATCCATGCCTCGTTGATGCGGCCCACGGTGGCAACGGGAATGTTCACATGCTTTTTGATCTCGCGCGAGCAAGCGGCGTGCGAAGCCTGCTGCGTGCCAGCGGCGGGAATTGCAGAGCCGCGCTTGATGGTGGTACCGCCCGACACGTGAATCATGTCGACGCCGGCCTTCTCCAGGCGACGCGAGACGTAGATCATGTCGTTGAGGGTCAGGCCGCCATCGGTGTACTCATCGCCCGAGATGCGGACGTCGATGATAAAGTCCTTGCCGCAGCGCTCGCGAATCTCGGCGATGACCTCGAGCAAGAAGCGCATGCGGGCGTCGAGCGAGCCGCCGTACTCATCGGTACGCTTGTTGTAGAGCGGGGTCAAAAAACCGCCGAGCATGCCGTGGGCGTGGGCCGCATGGACCTCGACGCCATCGACGCCGGCCTTCTGCATACGCACGGCAGCGTCACCGAACTGATGCGTGAGCTCGTGGATCTCATCGACCGTGATGGGGCGCGGCGCCTCGCGGGCATAGGAGGGGCCCACAAAGGACGGAGCGATCAGGCGCGGCGTGCCCGGAATGTTAAAGGCCATGTAGGCGGGGTGGAAGAGCTGCGGCATGATCTTGCAGCCGTACTCGTGGACGGCCGCGGCGAGCTTTTCCCAACCGGGGATAAACGAGTCGTCGTAGCAGCACATGTCACCCGGCAGATAGGTATAGGTGGGCTCGACCGTCACGACCTCGGTGATGATCAGGCCCACGCCGCCCTTGGCGCGGGCACGGTAGTGGTCGACCAGGTCTTCGGTCACGTAGCCATGGTCGGCCAGGTTGGTGGACACCGGCGGCATAAAGACGCGGTTCTTAACCTCGGTCGTACCGACCTTGATCGGGCTGAAGAGCATCGGGTAGGCGGAGGACTCCATACAGGGTTCCTTTCGTTTGAGCCGCTCGGCGGCAGTTGCTGACGTACCTATCGTACCAGCAACTGCCGTATCCGCAGTCAAACATGCCCAAACGCCGGTCGGCTAATGAATACCGCGACCCAAGTCTTCGGCGATTTTGTCTACGCCCTTAAGTGCAGCGCACGTCTTTTTGTTGGAGCAATGCCCCGTGCAAACGCCACCCTGAGCGCAGTCGGCGCAGGTGCCCTTGCGGTAGATGCGCACGCACACGGCGACAAACGCAACGCCGATAACAGCCAGTACAACAATATCGATAGGTGCCATAGCAAGCCTCCTTTAGTTAACCATCACTTACTTTACCCCATTCTCCACCTACCAAAAAGGGACAGGTTTATTTTGGTCGGTTTTATCTGCGGAAACGCCACATCTTACTTCTGGAGCAAAGCAATCTGTCCCCCATTACGCCAAAAAGCCCGAGTGTCGCTGGGACACCCGGGCTCGTGGAAAGGGGCTAATCCTTATTCGGACTTAAGCGGAAACTGCGGCGGAAGCAGTGCTGGTCTCGTCCTCGTCGGTCCACGCATGCGCAGGGATAGGACGGAAGATCTGGAAGAGCATCGCAACGAGCAGCACGATGGCCACAATCGTCCAGATACCAAACTGTCCCAACACAAACAGGTTGTAGAACTGGTTGATGAACAGGCCGATCACCCAAGCGAAGGCGCACTCGTAACCGATGGCAATCGCAGTCCATTTGCCCGAGTCCATCTGGTTGCGGATAGTGCCCATGGCGGCAAAGCACGGGGCGCACAGCAGGTTGAAGGCACCGAAGGCAACGCAAGCGCCCATGGTGGGGAACATGCCGGCAAACGCAGTCCACAGGCTCGGGTCAGTCTCGGCGGCGTCGGCGACGGACAGCAGCGAACCGGCGGTGGCGACGACGTTCTCCTTAGCCACAAGGCCAGAGACAGTCAGCGCAGTTGCCTGCCAGGTGCTAAAGCCGAGCGGGGCGAAGATCCAAGCGACCAGGTTGCCGAGCATGGCAAGCACGGAGTAGTCCATAAACTCCTCGGGGATGCCGTCCATCGCAGGCAGGAAGCCAAAGGAACCGTTGTAGCTTCCAAAGTTGGAGAGGAACCAAACGACGACGGTGGACGCGAAGATGACCGTGCCGGCCTTCTTGATAAAGGCCCAGCAGCGCTCCCACACGTGCAGCGCCCAAGAGCGGATCGCCGGGAAGTGGTAGGCGGGAAGCTCCATAACGAACGGCGTCGGGCGGCCGGCGAAGAGCTTGGTCTTCTTGAGCATAAGGCCCGAGGCGATGACGGCAAAGACGCCCAGGAAGTAGAAGAGCGGGCTGATCCACGCCGCGGTGGTGGAAGAATCACCGATGATGGAACCCATGAGCAGGGCGATGATCGGCAGCTTGGCGCCACAGGGAATAAACGTGGTGGTCATGACCGTCATGCGGCGATCCTTCTCGTTCTCGATGGTCTTGGTGGCCATGACGCCGGGGACGCCGCAGCCCGAGGACACGAGCATGGGGATAAAGGACTTACCGGACAGGCCAAAGCGGCGGAACACGCGGTCCATGATGAAGGCGACGCGGGCCATATAGCCGCAGTCCTCCAGGAAGGACAGCATCACAAAGAGCAGGAACATCTGCGGCACAAAGCCGAAGATAGCGCCCAAACCGCCGACGATGCCGTCGCAGACCAGCGAATCGACCAGGCCACCGTCTTCGGTGCCACCCGCCACAAGGGCATCGTGCACCACGGTGGTGATACCCGGGACATAGGGGCCGTACTGCGCTGGGTCAACCGAGTCGGCATCGTTGCCCGCAGCCTCGACGGCTGCATCGTAGGCGTCGCGGCCCTGACCGAGCACATACCAACCGTCGGTACCGAAGAGCTGGTCGTTGGTGAAGTCGGTCACCGTGCCACCTAAGGTGGAAACGGCGATGTAGTACACGCAGAACATGATGACCACAAAGATCGGCAGGCCCAGGATACGGTTGGTAACCACACGGTCGATCTTCTCGGAGGTGCTCATCTTGGCCGGAGCCTTGGTGAGGCACTCGTCGATGATGTGCGCGATGACGCCATAGCGCTCACCGGTAATGATGGACTCGGCGTCGTCATCGCAGTCCTGCTCGCACTGGGCGACCAGCTCTTCCACGCGAGCGGCCTTCTCCTTGGTGAGGTTGATGAGCTTGCAGGCGTCCGCATCACGCTCAAACAGCTTGACGGCATAATAGCGACGCTTGTTAGCGGGAACGCTCGCCGGCAGGTTGTTTTCGATGTGGTCCAGAACGTCCTCGATGGAGGAATCGAACTTGTGCTCCGGCACCTGGCCCTTGGAAGCAGCGGACTTCTTAACCTGCTCGAACAGTTCCTTAATACCCTTGTTCTTAAGGGCCGAAATCATCATGACCGGACAGCCGAGCTTCTTGGAGAGCTTGTCCGTGTCGATCTTGTCGCCGTTCTTCTCGACCAAGTCGGCCATGTTAAGGGCAACGACCACGGGTAGGCCGGTCTCGATAACCTGAAGCGCCAGGTACAGGTTGCGCTCGAGGTTGGTGGCGTCGACCACCTGAACGACGACATCGGGCTCGCCGCTCATGAGGTAATCGCGTGAGCATTGCTCCTCGGGGCTGTAGGGGGAAAGCGAGTAGATGCCGGGGAGGTCCGTGATGGTAACGTTCTTGTCGCTTAGGAGCTTGGCCTCCTTTTTCTCAACCGTGACGCCGGGCCAGTTGCCAACGTAGCCGTTGGCGCCGGTGATCAGGTTGAAAAGCGTGGTCTTGCCGCAGTTGGGGTTACCCGCCAGCGCGACATGGATCTGAGAATCCGCCATTCAATCCTTCTTCCTTGTGCGCCCGCGCTGCTTTCTCCGCGCGGGCTGGATGATGTGCTTCAAAATTGCTGCATTAAGTTAGAAAAATCTAACTTAATCTGCAGAAATATACGCCGTGGGCCCTTACTGGACCTCGACGACGGCCGCCTCCTCCTTGCGGATGGAAAGCTCGTAGCCGCGCACGTTGAGCTCGACCGGATCACCGAGCGGTGCAACCTTCACGACCTTGAACGAAGTACCCTTGATGAGCCCCAGGTCCATAAGGTGGCGGCGAAGTGCGCCCTCACCGTGAAGCTTGACGATGGTAGAGCTCTCGCCCACCTTAACGTCACCCAACGTCTTCATCCTCTTATCCCCCTTTCGGTTTTTATGAAATGCTGCAGATTAACCGACGGTCATGATGTGCATGGCAACCTTGGAATCGATGCCAAAGCGTGAGCCCAGCACTGTGACGATGATATTGGCGCCACTCGAGCTCACCACGTGGATCTCGCTGCCCTCGACAAAGCCGAGGTCCTTGAGACGGTGCTTTATGTCCTCATTGCCCTTTACACGAGACACGTGCACGGTTTCGCCCGCTTTTACCATAGAAAGCGGCATGGCCGGCATCTGCGGTCCGCAAGACATGAGTGAGCTCCTAACATCGGTTCGTCCTCAACATCGACGCGATAAAAGTTAACCGCGTCTATGTTCGTACTAGTAAACTAACACGTGGTTAACTTTTTGGAAAGGATCTCTATTCAGTTTTCGAAAAAGTTTCCCATATTAAACAAAGGCTCCGCAAAGACGGTCTCTTTGCGGTGCCTTGTCATACCAATGTATGCAACAGAGGGGACTCTCCCCTTTTTACATTGTTCCGCTTAGAGTGAGAGATTTCTGATCGATGTGACGCAGGAGGCCTCATCCACGCCCGAAACACGAAAGACGACGCTCTCACCGCACTCACCATAGAGGGCCATGAGTCCCATGATATCGCGGCCATCCGTGTGGCGATCGCCGATGCTGACCGACACGTCACTACGATGCTTGGCGATAATGTCATAGAGAAGCGCAACCGGGCGGGCATGTAGTCCCAACGGATCTTTAATCGTCTTTGTAAACTCGACCATGTCCCCTCCCGCAGCATCGCACATTTGGCCGGCCAAACCCAGCCACGTGGTAGTTATTGTAGCGTTAGATGCTTGTCGAGAGCGGGACGGAAACCACATCCCACTTCGAGTGTCAACGATGGGGCACAGTTTCCGTTAGACAGCTCAACCGGAAACTGTGCCCCATTATTTTGCCGAATTCTGGGCCGCGCTTTCCCAGAGGGCCCCCTTTGGGAAAGCGCGGCCCATTCTGGACGCAGATTCCGGGACGCACTTTCCGCGACGTCCGGTCACCCTATGCCCTCGCAACGCCCGCGCATAAAAAACGAGGGGAGGCACGCGTCCTTCCCTCGTTAGAGACAATATGTAGCCGCTCGCCTACATCAAGCGCAGGCTGACGTCCTTGAGCTGGGCTCCGGAAACGGCACTCGGGGCGCCCGACATAAGGTCGGAGCCGCTGGCCGTCTTGGGGAACGCCATGACGTCGCGGATGGAATCGGAGCCAGTAAGCAGCATGCACACGCGGTCCAGACCCAGGGCAAAACCGCCCATCGGGGGCGCACCAAACTTGAGCGCCTCCATGAGGAAGCCAAACTGCGACTCGGCGCGCTCCTCGGTAAAGCCCAGGAGCTTGAGCATGGACATCTGCATCTCGGCGTTATGGATGCGCATGCCACCGCCGCCGGCCTCAAAACCGTCCATGACAAAGTCGTAGGTGCAGGAACCGGCAGCCAACGGGTCGGCCTCGATCTTGGCGATGTCGGTCTCGGTCGGCAGAGTGAACGGCTGGTGCTCGGCTGCATAGGCCTTGCGGTCCTCATCCCAGTGGAACAGCGGGAAGTTGACGACCCACAGGAAGTCGTGCCCCTCGCGTTTGATCTCGAGTGCGTTGGCCATGTGAGAGCGCATGCCGCCCAGGATCTCGTCAGAGAGCAGGCGCGGGCCGGCGGCGAACATCACGAGGTCGCCAGGCTCGACGTTCATGCGCTCGCGCAGAGCCGCCATCTCCTCGTCCGAGAAGAACTTGACGATGGGGCTGTTGATGGAGCCGTCCTCGCGGAAAGCGATCCAGGCCAGACCCTTGGCGCCAAACGTGGAGGCCACGCCGGCGAGCTTATCGATCTTGGCACGTGCCCAGGCACCGGCGCCCTTGGCGTTGATGGCCTTGACGACAGAGCCCTCCTCGTTTGCGGCAGTCGCAAAGACCTTGAACTTGGAGTTGGCAAAGATGTCGGTCAGATCGACCAGATGCATGCCATAGCGGGTATCGGGCTTGTCGGAGCCATAGGTGTCCATGGCCTCCCAGTAGTCCATGCGACGCAGCGGCGTGGGCATCTCGACACCCATGCGACCGAAGGCGTCGGCCAAGACCTCTTCGAGTGCGCTCATGACGTCGTTCTGGTCCACGAAGGACATCTCGATATCGACCTGGGTGAACTCGGGCTGACGGTCGGCACGCAAGTCCTCGTCGCGGAAGCACTTGGCAACCTGGTAGTAGCGCTCGACGCCACCGACCATGAGCAGCTGCTTTAGGAGCTGCGGGGACTGCGGCAGGGCGTAGAAGTTACCCGGCTGAATACGGCTGGGAACGATGAAGTCTCGAGCGCCCTCGGGCGTGGACTTGAACAGGGAGGGCGTCTCGACCTCCATGAACTCACGGTTGTGAAGCGCCTCGCGAATGGCAAAGGTGAAGTCGGAGCGCAGCTTGAGGTTAGCCATCATCTCGGGACGACGGAGGTCCAGATAGCGATAGCGCAGACGGGTGTCCTCGCTGGTCTCGATGCCGTCCTCGATCTGGAACGGCGGGGTGACGGACGTGTTGAGCACCTCGGCGTGGTCGGTCAGGACCTCGATCTCGCCGGTCGCGAGCTTGGCGTTGGTGGTTTCCTCGCCACGGGCGCGCACGACGCCGTGAATCTTGATGGGCCACTCGGGACGCATGGTCTCGGCGATCTTAAAGGCATCGCCGTCGGAGTGCTCGGGGTCGAAGGTAAGCTGCGTGATGCCCTCGCGGTCGCGAAGGTCGCAGAAGATAAGGCCGCCGTGGTCGCGGCGACGGCTCACCCAACCGGTGAGGGTGACCTCTTCGCCCACGTTCTCGCGGCGAAGCTCGCCGCAGGTACGGGTGTGCATGGAATGCTCGTCGATGGGACGGGTCTGGCTCATACCAGTGATCCTCCTTTATGGATCTGTGCCGCCCCGTGTCGTTCCGGGCGGCGTCGTACAGATTTGCCCAGCCTGCGTAAACCGCGCAGCCGGACATGGCGTTCTATCTTATCGCACCCGCGCCGATGTACCGCGAAAAAGTGGCTCCCGCTCAAAGACTTGACGGAGACGAAACAATTGACGCGGCCTGGCCGTCGCCAAGGCGCGCCGCGTGCGACAATGTGCCTACAATACAACTGCACTCGGAAAGGCCCGCCATGACTGCACGCCTCATCGTTATGGATATCGATTCCACGCTCATCAACCAGGAGGTCATCGACCTGTTGGGCGAGGAAGCAGGCGTGGGCGGGCAAGTTGCGCGGATCACCGAACACGCCATGCGCGGCGAGCTCGACTTTAAGCAGGCGCTCGAGGAGCGCGTGGGCCTGCTTGCCGGCTTGGACGAGAGCGTTTTCGAGCGCACCTTTGAGCGCGTGACGTTTACCCCCGGCGCACTGGAGCTTGTGCGCTCGGCGCACAGCAAAGGCTGGAAGGTCGGCGTGGTAAGCGGCGGCTTCCACGAGGTCGCCGACAAGATCGTGGCCGCTGCGGGCATCGATTTTTGCCTGGCCAACCGCCTGGAGGTCGTAGACGGCAAGCTCACGGGCAAGCTGGCGGCAGACATTGTGACCAAGGAATCCAAGCTCATCCAGCTGCTGGATTGGGCGGTTGAGTGCGGTGTCGATATGGCCCATACCGTGGCAATCGGCGACGGTGCCAACGACATCCCCATGATCCAGGCCGCGGGCACGGGCATCGCATTTTGCGCCAAGCCCAAGACGCGCGAGGCCGCTCCGTTTGCCATCGACGAGCGCAACCTGATGCTCGCCATGGATATCATCCTGCGTGACTAGCCGATCCATCTAACAACAGAATCAAATTCCCTATATCTAGTTTCCGAACAATTTTGTCTTAGTGTTCGGGAACATACCCTTTGAGTGCTAGACTTTGCGCCGTCGAAGGGAAGATATATGGATAAGCGAGATCTAGAGCAGCTGCTGAGCGATGTTGCCGACGGAGCAGTCACCCCGGCAGTCGCCCTTACGCGCATCCAAACGGCGCCAACCGCCGATCTGGGTTTTGCGCAGCTCGATCTTTCGCGCGGGGTGCGCCAGGGGGCCGGTGAGGTTGTCTACGGCGCCGGTAAAACCGCCGAGCAGATTGCCGCCATTATCAAAGCGCTGCGCGATGCCGGTCAGGAGCGCACCCTGGTTACGCGCCTGGATGCCGAAAAAGCAGCCCGCACCTCGGAGCTTCTCGACAACGGGATCGACCTGGGATATGTCCCGAACGCCCAGCTCGCCCTCGTAGGCGGCAAGCCCTCCCCTACCGGTAACGGACGCATCGTTGTCGCCTGCGCCGGCACGAGCGACTTGCCCGTCGCCGAAGAAGCCGCGTTGACGGCCGAGTTCTACGGCAACGAGGTCGACCGCCTCTACGACGTAGGTGTCGCCGGCCTGCACCGTCTGCTCGCGCATGCCGAGGAACTTGCCCAGGCACAGGTGGTCATCGCCATCGCCGGCATGGAGGGCGCGCTGGCGAGCGTTATCGGCGGTCTGGTAAGCTGTCCGGTCATCGCCGTTCCCACCAGCGTGGGCTACGGCGCGAGCTTTGGTGGCGTAGCCGCGCTGCTCGCCATGCTCAACTCCTGCGCCAGCGGCGTTTCGGTCGTCAATATCGACAATGGCTTTGGTGCCGCCTACCAGGCAAGTCTTATCAATCATCTGTGCACCGGAACACCTTGTGCCCGTTAAGGAGCATTCCATGTCCAACCATCAGCATACGCTTATCATCGACGGCACCTCGGGCATCAGCGGCGATATGACCGTCGCGGCCCTGCTCGACCTGGGCGCCAGCGAGGAGCACCTGCGCGAACAGCTCGCCACGCTGCCGGTCGACGGCTTTACGATCGCCGTCACGCGTGCAAACAAGCATGGCATCGACGCCTGCGACTTTGACGTTCAGTTGGCAGAGGAGCTCGAGAACCACGACCACGACATGGCCTGGCTCTTTGGCAACGAAACAGCTGCCGAGCACACGCACGAGCATGAGCACCACCATCATGACCATGGCGGACATGAACACGAACACTGCCACGAGCATACGCACGAGCATGACCACGAGGCTCACGACCATGGCCACGAGGACCATCACCACGCCCACCACCATCACCACCGCTCTTTGGCGGACGTCACCGCCATCATCGACGGCTCACAGCTAAGCGATGGCGCCAAGCGTCGTGCCCTCGCCATCTTTACCGCGCTCGCTGCTGCCGAGGCCAAAGCTCACGGCAAAACGCCCGACACCGTCATGTTCCACGAGGTGGGCGCCATCGACTCCATCGTCGACGTCTGCTCGGTCGCCATCTGCCTCGACGACCTGGGCATTGAGGATGTTGTGGTCGAGTCGCTCTCCGAGGGTCACGGCACCATCCGCTGCGCCCACGGCCTCATGCCCATTCCCGTCCCCGCTGTCGTCAACCTGTGCCAGGCAGGCAATATCGCCCTCACGCCTGCACCGGTCGCCGGCGAGCTCGTGACGCCAACGGGCGCCGCCATCGTCACCGCGCTGCGCACGTCCGACCAACTGCCCTCACGCTACCACATCGAAGCCGTCGGCTACGGCGCCGGCAAACGCCCCTACGAGGGTTGCTCCGGCACGCTCCGCTGTCTGCTCGTTCACGCGGACGCATAGCCATGGATGCCCGCAAGGCAAAAAGCCGCGCTGCCATCGTTGCGGCGTTCTCCGAGCTCCTGCGCGAAGAGGACTACGGCAAGATTGCCGTTGGCGACATCATCGCTCGCGCCCATGTGGGTCGGGCAACGTTCTACGGCCTCTTCAAGAGCAAAGATGACCTGCTCGCTGAGTTCGTGTGCGATATCTGCACCCATGCCCTCGACGATGACGGTACACCCCTCAATGACCCGCTCGTACAGGTCGAGCATATCCTCAACAACCTCTGGGATCGTCGTCAGGGCGTACGCGCCCTCGTAGCCGGCGCCGGCTCGCGCGTCTTCGCCGACTGTCTCCGCAAGACCATCATGTCGCGCGCAGCCGAAACCGTCCCTGTCGACCCCGCAGGCCCCGCCAGCACCATGGATCGCAACTTCCTCCTCCACCACATAGCCTCAAGCTTCGTAGCCACCGTCCAATGGTGGGCCTGGCACAACTTCCAAGCCGACAAGGCCGACGTAGCCAAAGACTACCTCTCAGCCATAAAACCCCTCTTCACCTAAGTAAGAGGCTCATCCCAGAGCATTGCCCCAACCCAAGGCGCCCGCGCATCCCAACGTGTCACTCGCACTTCAACGCCCCCCCAACAGCGACAAGCCCCTCCCATCCAAATTCAGAAATATGTTGGGTTGCTTGTACGAACGCAACAAAGACCCCTCAGCTGTCCGCATGGGGTGACTTCCCAGCGCATTCCACAGGACGAAAGAACCCCCGCCGCACGAAGTGCGCAGCGGGGGTTCTTTCATGTCCGAGGACGCGCTGGGAAGTTACCCCATGCGGCCAGCGGACAACTATGTGGCCTTGGACTAGAACATGCCCAAGAAACCGTGCACAAACAGCGCGGCCAGAGCGGCACCGATAAACGGAGCGATGCCAGGAACGAGCAGGCCGTACTTCCAGTTGTTGTCAGCCTTGTTCTTGATCGGCAGTACCTGATAGGCCATGCGAGGACCAAGGTCGCGTGCCTGGTTCATGGCGAAGCCGGTGATGCCACCCATGCCCATGCCAACGGCCCAAACGATCAGGCCGACGCAGATAGCGAGCATCAGAACGTTCTCGCCGGCGCGGCTAGCGGCAGCAAGGATGGCGCTGATGAACACAAAGGTGCAGATAGCCTCACAGAAGAAGTTGCGGGCATAGTTCGTGCCCTCGGTGGTGGGGTTGGTCGAGAAGATGTTGCGCTGGGCAATGGGGTCGACAACGCCCTCGGAAGCCTTGAACTCATCGGTATACATAAACCAAGCGATTACGGCGCCCACAAAGCCGCCGAGCATATCGGCAATCATGAAGGGGATGCAGCTGCTCCACGGCACCAGACCGACGATGCACTGGGCAAGCACCATAGCCGGGTTCATGCACACGGCGCCGCCAAAGACAAACAGGCAGACCGAGATGCCAAAAGACCAGGTGGTGATGGCAAACATGTGGCCGGAGCCCTGATACTTGGTGCCCTTAAGCACGGTATCGCAGTGTACGCCCACGCCAAAGATGATCATGAGGGCCGTTGCACCGAATTCGCTGAGAAGTTTGGTAAGCATAAACCTTATCTTTCTTGTCGGTAACAAACGATTCGTTTAGGCCGCGCGCTAGTGCTGAGCGACGACAACGCCCAGGCCATCGGGAATGACGGCTACCTTGGCATCGGCACCCTTCATTTCAAAGGCGAGCTTGAGCGCCTCCTCGAGGGTGTTGACCGGCGTCATATGCATATCCTTGAGCATCTGGTGATCGCACAGGTCGGTGACCATGATCACAGGGTGATGCGCCAGGATGCGGGCAAAGATCTGGCTCGTCCACTGGTCGGGCAGGGTCTCGTCCTTAGGACGGTCGATGCAGGCGCGCTCAAACTCTGCCGGATCGTTGTCAGCGATGTTGTGATAGAAGCCCTCGCCACCGTGACCGTCGGCGCAACCGGCGACATCGATGATCACGCCGCCCTCGGGAAGTGTGGCCTCGGCAGCGCACATGCCCTTCACGGCCTGATAGACGTTCTGATCGAGCGGATAGCCACCGTTGGTGGTGATGGCAATCTCGCACTCGACAGGCTCAACGCCGGCAAGGCTCTTCACAAACTCGCAGCCGGCCTCGTGCGCCTTGTGAATGTCGCCGGCAAAGGAGCCGATGACCTCGTGCTTGCCGTTGAGCACCACGTTGAGCACAAAGGCAAGGTGAGCCATCTCGGCAGCGGCAAACATGTCCTCGCTCACGTGGTTGTGGCACAGGTTGCCGGCGCGCGAATGGGAATCGTTCACAAACTGGCCGTTGTGGTTGTACATGATGGTCTTGTAGCTGGCGATGCCGGGCAGCACGGACTTGCGGCTGCCAGAAAAACCGGCAAAGAAGTGCGGCTCAATGAAGCCCTCGGCAAGCAGTAGATCGCAATCGGCGGCAATCTTGTTGATGATGCACTCGCCACCAGAAGGCAGGGTGCCAATCTTTTCCATCATGCTGTCGTCGGTCGCGACGTGCATGACAATTTCTTCGTTGGCAACGATCTCCTCGCCATACTTGTTGACGAGCTCCTCGTGCGTCGATGGACGATGCATACCCGTAGCAACCAGAATGCGAACGCGCGCCTCAGGCGCAGCGGAGTGGATGTGATGCAGCAGAATAGGCATCGTCACACGCGAGGGAACGGGGCGCGTATGGTCGGAGCTAATGATGACAATATCCTTCTTGCCAGCGCAAAGCTCCTCGAGCGAAGGCGATCCATAAGGGTTGGCAAGCGACTCCTCTACCAGCTCTTCCTGCGATTTTGCAGTCTTAAACTCGTTTTGGTGACCTTCCATCACACCCGCGAAGTTCTTATCCTCGAGCTCCAGATGCAATGTCTTGTGGTCAAACGGCAGTTCACATTCAAACAATGACGAGCGCCCTCTTCCTTTCAACTGACACACTAGATAAACCGTTGGAAGGATACGCCGCTCACCGAAAAACGCCACCGTCCACCGAGTCGTTAACAAAACGTTCATATTTGACTCACAACAAAACGGCCGCGACCCCAAGAGGGACCGCGGCCTCCTGTCAAAGAAGCTATAGGCAGGGTGGCTTACGCAGCGCCGAGGCAAACATCAATCCTGTGGCATGCGCGTGTAAGCTATCTTGCATAAATAGGTCAATATACTGCATAGAATGACGCATTGGGTTTCGAACCGCAACATGGTAGCCCCCTCCGGAGCGTGCATTTTTGCGAGTATTCAGCATCGCAAGATAAGATTTTCGTGTCAAAAGTCTTTCAAAAGGTAGATCGTCCTCATGACTCGTCCCATCTGGATAACATGCGGCGAGAAACCAGCCGTATATGAGCATCGCCAAGGCCCAATTGTCTTGCAAAATCATCAACAAAGGCAGCGAGGGCCGGCTATGGCCTTATGCATCGATCTTTGGCTGCTGAAAACTCCGTTTTTTGCACGTCGCCCCAGGCACCACCCTCACCCAGCGGCCTTCCGCCGAAGCTGGACATCGCAAGGCCCGCCATAAGTTTACTTTTAGGCACACTCCGCAGGACGCAAGAAGCCCTCGCCGCACTCCACGCTTTGCGCGAAGCGCGCCATTCTTCTCCTCAGCTTTAATTCCAGAGGACCGAGGACGAAGGGGCCCGACGGGCTTCCCTCTGAATGCATTCCGCAGCACGAAGCCCTTTCCAAACGCGCGAAGCGCGCCATTATTCCCCCAGCAGTAATCCGCCGAAGACCGGACATCGCAGGGCCCGCCATCAGTTTACTTTTAGGCACACTCCGCAGGACGCAAGAAGCCCTCGCCGCACTCCACGCTATGCGCGAAGCGCGCCATTCTTCTCCTCAGCTTTAATTCCAGAGGACCGAGGACGAAGGGGCCCGACGGGTTTCCCTCTGAATGCATTCCGCAGCACGAAGCCCCCTTATCCGCAGCTCCGAAGGAGCAGGATAAGGGGGCTTCAAGTGCGAGGACGCATTCAGAGGGAAACCCGTCGGGCCCCGGTGAGAGCCACAGGGCTATCGATTACCCCGTGTTCTGCAGACCTGCCGAGACGCCGGTCACAGTCGAAAGAATCAGGCTCATGTACTCGGCCTTCTTCTCCTCGGCCATCTCGTCCTGGTTCATACGCACCTCGCGGAGGGCGCGGACCTGGGCGATGGACAGGGCGTCGACGTAGGGGTTACGCACGCGAACGGCACAGCCGAGCACGCGACGACGCTGCAGCGGCCACTCGTCACCGACGATGGCAAGGACCCACTTACGGGTGAGCTGCATCTCGGTAAAGACCTTCTTGGACAGATCATCGCGGTCGCCCAGATGCAGATACATCTTGGCAATGCGCTGATCGGTCTTAGCAATCGACATCTCGATGTTATCGATAAAGGTGCGGAAGAACGGCCACTCCTGGTAGGCAGCCTTGAGCTGGTCAAGATCGCCCAGCTGCTCGCAGGCGGTGCCCAGGCCGTACCAAGCGGCCAGGTTAATGCGTGCCTGGCTCCAGCTGAAAATCCACGGAATGGTACGCAGGTCGTCGAGCGACTTGGCACCCAAGCCGCGCTTGGCGGGACGCGAGCCGATCGGCAGCAGACCGACCTCGGTCAGCGGCGTCACAGTCGAGAACCACGGTGCAAAGTCCTCGGTGTTCAGCAGGTCCAGATAGCGCTCGTGGCTTGCGGCGTTGAGTTTCTCGGCCATATCCCAGAACTTCTGCGTGGTCTCGGTGTTGGTCTTCTCGACGCTCGGGGCCGACTGCAAAAGCGTTGCGGCGGCAACGGACTCAACATGGCGCTGAGCCAGCGTGCGGTTGCCGTAACGGGCAAAGATGACCTCACCCTGCTCGGTGAGCTTAAAGAAGCAGTTGACCGAACCCTTGGGCTGCGCCAGTACGGCCTTGTTGGCCGGGCCGCCACCACGGCCCACGGCGCCGCCGCGACCGTGCATGAGCACCAGGTCGATATCGTTCTTCTCGGCCCACTTGGCGATGCGCTCCTGCGCGGAGTGCAACGCAAGCATGGCCGTGGTAGGACCGGCATCCTTGGAGGAGTCGGAGTAGCCCAGCATAACCTCCATGCGGCGGTTGGTCTGGGCAAGACGCTTCTGCACCACGGGCAGCGTAAGCATCTGGTCGAGCACGTCGACGCAGCCCTCGAGGTCCTCGAGCTGCTCGAACAGCGGGATCACGTCGAGCTCGGGAACGTCCTCCTCGTGTGCGAAGGACAGGTGGGCCAGCTCAAAGACGTCGGCCACATGCTGGGCACTCTTGGTAAACGAGATGATGTAGCGGTGTGCCATCTTCTTACCGTAGCGCTTTTGGATGGAGCCGATAGCGCGGAAGGTGTCGATGACCTCGCGCGTCATGGGCTGCAGGTCGCCATGGATACCGTTTTCGTGGATGTCCTTGAGGGCGCGGGCATGCACCACGGAGTGCTGACGGAACTCCATCTCGACCATATGGAAGCCGAAGGACTCGACCTGCCAGATGATGGTCTGCACCGGGCCGTAGGCGGCACGGACGGCACCGCAGGCAGCCAGCGAACGCTGAACGACGCGCAGGTCATCCAGAAACTCGTCGGCGCTGTGATACATGGTGTCGGTGATACGGCGTACGGTGGCGTTCAGACGGTCGGCCATGACGAGCATGACGGCGCGATGCGGCTCGTGCTCGGAGATAAGCTCGGCGCGGGCCGTGTAATGCGCACTCATCTCGACCTGATGGTTCCACAGGTTGATGAGCTCGGCAGACGGCTTGCTGTAGGTGGCCTCGAGCGTGAGGTTGCGGCCGATGCGGCGGCACTTGTCCTCGAGCTTGAGCACCATGTGGGTGAAGTACTTGGCGGCGACCTCACGGCTCACCTTGGCGGTAACGTTGGGGTTACCGTCGCGGTCGGAACCGATCCAGCTGCCGGGATGGAAGAACGCCGGGCACAGCGGCGGCACGGTACCGGCCTTGTCACCCAGCACCCAGTCGTCAAAGCGACGATAGATGACGGGGATGACGTCGAACAGCGTGTTATCGAAGATGTCGATGATGGTATCGGCTTCCTCGACCGGCGTGGGCTTCTTGAGCGCGATGGGGCTCGTACGCACCAGGGCGTCGATCTCCTGCAGCATATGGCGCTCGTTCTCCACCAGGTCGGAGCCGCCCAGACGCGGACGCTCCTCCAGCAGGTTAGAGATACGGCGAATCTTGCCCTCGACGGCCTTGCGACGGGCCTCGGTGGGATGCGCGGTAAAGACGGGATGGAACTCAAGCTTACCGAGCAGCTCGTTGGCGCCCTCGACACCCATCTCATCCACCAGCTGGTGATAGGCGACGGTGAGTTCGTTGGCGGGATCGACCTCGGTATCGGTCGATGCGCCGGCCTCACGCTCGCGCAGCTGCTTCACACGGTAGTTCTCCTCCGACAGGTTTGCCAGATGGAAGAAGCTCGTAAAGGCACGGACGATAACCTGCTGCTTATCGAGCGGTAGGCTGTCGATCAAATCGACGACCTCGCGAAACGCCACAGCAGTGGGCTCGTCGGCGGTGGGCACGCCCTGCTCGTCGACGGCCTCGTCGGCGGCACGGCTACCGGGGTTGCCGGCATTGGCCACGATCTCGGCCGACAGAATCTTGTCGAACAGGTCCGCGATCTCGGGATCATACTCGCTAAGCACACGGCGCTCCAGGCGCAGGAACAGCGCAAGGTTGTCGCGCAGCTCCTCGGGAATCTCAATCTCGGCGAGACGCTCCCTGGACTCGGCATTCGAGCCGATTCGGTTAACGAGGCGGTTGACCACGGCAGCGACGCGCGCCGCGGCTTCGGGTACAGACTGGTTGCTTAGGTTCTCAGCCACGTTTCCTCCCATTCCTCCTTCTATGCACGTAACATGCGGTATTCATTATAGGCACTTGAGAAACACTTTCGATACTGATTGCGCTTTACCACACAAAAGTATTTTCTGCATTGCAAGGCTTTTTGCCCCAAATGGTCGTATTTCTCGGTGGGCGGCATATGCAAACGGGGACATTCCGCATAAAAGCGAAACACCCCCGTAACAATCGTTCGCCGCGAGCGGGACGCGTTAGCGGACCTGCAGCTCAAAATGATGCCCTACAGGCGCTCGCGCACCGCCTCGACAACGTTGGCCAGATCGACCAGTACCTCGTCATGGCTCTGCATGTCGCGCACCTTGACCTTGCCGGCGGCAAGCTCGTCGCCGCCCAAGACCAAAATGAGCTTGGCACCCACCTTGTCGGCCTGCTTAAACTGAGCCTTGAGCGAACGACCCTGATAGTCTGCCTCGGTCACGATGCCTGCGGCGCGAAGCTTCTGCGTAATGGCAAAAACGTTCTGACGCAGTTCCTTGCCGGCGTTGGCAACGTAGACACACGGAGCCTCATCGGCACCCAGGTCGCTGCCAAAGGCCTGCAGGGCCAGCAGGGCGCGCTCAAAACCGACGGCGAAGCCGACACCGGCCGTGGGCTTGCCGCCCTCGAGCTCGACCAGGCCGTCGTAGCGGCCGCCGCCACCGATGGAGCCGACGCCGGCGCCGGGGGCCTCGACCTCAAAGACGGTACGGGTGTAGTAGTCCAGGCCGCGCACCAGGGTGGGATCCTCGACATACTCGATGCCGGCGGCATCCAGATAGCGCTTAACCTGCTCGTAGTGCTCGCGGCACTCGTCGCACAGGTTGTCACCCATCAGCGGGGCCTCGGCCATGATCTCGCGGCAATGGTCGTTCTTGCAGTCGAAGGCGCGCAGCGGGTTGAGCTCGGCGCGCTCGCGGCACTCATCGCACATCTCGTCGGCGTGATCGAGAATGAACTGCTTGACCTGCTCGCGATAGGCCGGACGGCACTGGGCATCACCCATCGAGTTAATGAGCAGACGGAGCTTGGAAAGATCGAAGCCCAGACGCTTGTAGAACTCCATGAGCATAATGATGCACTCGGCGTCCGCAGCCGGATCGGGAGCACCGAGCCACTCGATGCCCACCTGATGAAACTGACGCAGGCGGCCCTTCTGGGGGCGCTCGCCGCGGAACATGGCCTCGGCATAGTAGGCCTTAAACGGCGTGGAGCCCTGGGGCACCAGGTTGTTCTCCACGACGGCGCGCACCACGCCGGCAGTGCCCTCGGGACGAAGCGCCAAGCGCTGTTTGGGCTTGAGCTTGGCATCGGTGCCCTCGGTAAAGACACGTTCCAGGTTGGCGCCGCTAAACACGCGGAACATCTCCTTGCGCACGACATCGGTCGACTGGCCGATGCCGTGGACAAACACGTCCACCTGCTCGATCGCGGGCGTCTCGATGGGCTTAAAGCCAAACGGCTCGAACACGCCGGCAGCGATCCGCTGCATCTTTTGCCAGGCGCGCATCTCGGCGCCGATAAGGTCGCGGGTTCCCTCCGCCTTCTGTGCCTGCATGGGCAAACACCTTTCTTTTAGTATCGCGTCATAGGTAGTGGTCATTATACGGCACAAAAACAAAACGCGGCGACGCGTCTGACCGAACGAGGGTATGGGAGCTCGTTCGGCCAGACGTGCCGCCGCTGCAGCAGATCCGCTTTCCTCCGCCCCCTTCGAATCACACGATCTGTTGGGGACAGAGGAAAACGGATCATTTTGTATGTCCGTGGCCGCCTTGGAAACCGAATGATGGTACGAGCATCCATTCGGCTTCCAAGGCGGCCACGGACAGAACACGGGGCGAACAGAAAAGAGCGACGGACGTCTACTCCCCCGCCACGCTCGCACGCAGCTTAGCGGCGATGGGCTCGGATGCCAGCAGGGATACGAGCATGACCACAGAACACACCAGGCACACGATCCAGGTGCTCGCAAAGGAGCCCGTGGCATCGAACAGCACGCCCGAGACAATGGCACCCACGGTGCCGCCGACCATCTCGAGCGAGGTAATGGTGCCCGTGACCTTGCCCAGATCGGCCATGCCAAACTGCTTGGACGCGGCGATAGTGGGCGTGATGGTGCCCATGCACGTTCCGACACCAAAGCTCACGGCAGCCACGATGGGACCAAGATCGGTCGCGGGGAAGCACAGGGCGACGCAGGCGATAATGCACGCAACGGATCCCAACACGTTGCCAAAACGTAGGCCAAAGCGATCGTAAATGACGCCGAGCGAAATCTTGGCGATAACGACGGTGACCATATAGGCCGAAAGCACAGTGCCCGCCCACACGGGATCGTGACCGCCCGTGACGATCTTGGCGCCGTTGACGGTAACGCTCGTCATGTTGGTGACCTGGTTGGGCAAGATGGCACCGTTAACGAGGCCCATAAAGAGAAAGGCGACGACAAGCAGCCAAAACGCCGGGCTCTTCTTGATGCGAGACCAACCGACGTTAACCTCGGGAGCCGTGTGCTCGTCCTTGTCGCCAGCTGTCGAGACGGACGGATCGCCCGGGTTCTCGCCGAGCGGCTTAAGGCCTATCTCAGAAGGCTTGGTGCGGAAGGAATAGGCCGTGATGGGCAGCGCCGCCACCATGCAGATAGCCGCGAGCACCAGGAAGGCGGAACGCCAGCCAACGCTCACGATAAGCGAGCTCACGGTGGGAGACAGAACAGCGCCTCCAAAGCCCGAGCCCGAAAGTGCTATGGAGATCGCAAGACCTCGCTTGGCCGTAAACCAGTTGGCGGTCACAAGGCTAATGAGCAGGCGGGTCGAGGCGACGGCAAAGCAGCCCGAGACGGCAAAGAGCACGTAGACCTGCCACAGCTCACCGACAAAGCTCATCCCGGCAAGAACGGCAGAGGTGGCGATAACGGTAAGGGAACCCAAGATGCGACCGCTCACTTTGTCGGCAACATGGCCAATGACAAGCGAGCCGACAACGCTCACCACGGTTGAGATGGCGTTGGAGATGTTGTACTGAGCAAGGGAAATGCCCAAGTCGCTCACGATAAGCGGCTGAAACAGGCTCATGCAGTTAACGAAAATCGTGTAACACGTGGCCATGATGACAAAGCCGGAGGCCACGACGAGCCAACCGGGGAAGAATTTATGCTGCTGGGACATGGATTACTCCTTGTGGTCGGCGATATAGCCCAGGGCGACCGCCGCATAAGCCGCGGCGCCGAGCGGCAACTCGGCATCGCTAAAGCGTGCCTTGGGATGGTGCTGGGCAAAGTGCTCGTCCGTATCGGTCACAGCCGCACCGAACGTAAAGTACGCGCTCGGTATCTCGCTCGAGATAAGCGCAAAGTCCTCGCTCGCCATGGCATGGAACAGCGGCAGGAAGGCGGCCTTGGGCAACGTCGCACCCACATAGCCAAGCGAAGCCTGGGTCATATCGTCATCGAGCACGAGCGGGGGAACATCCGAGAGCGTCTCGATAGTCACCGGCGTACGATAGGTCGTGGCAACGCCTTTGACGACCTCCGCGATGCGGGTCTTGAGGTGTTCCATGAGCTCAACGTCAAAGCCGCGCAATGTTCCCTCGAGCACGCAGGCGTCGGGAATCACATTGGCCGCTTGGCCACCGGCAAACTTACCCACGGTGAGTGCGACCTCCTTGGCCGCCGGCACCTCACGAGCGATAAGCTCCTGGAGCGCCAGGTGCACATGCACGCCTGCCGTGATGGGGTCGATGCAGATCTCGGGGCTCGAACCGTGGCCGCCCTTCCCCTGCAGCGTGATGCGGAAACCGTACACGCCCGAAAGCGCCGGGCTGCCGTAGAGCACCAGACCAAGCGGCGACTGGCTGTTGACATGCATGGCAAAAGCCGCCTGAGGACGCGGGTTCTCGAGCAAGCCGTCGGCGATGGCAGCACGTGCCCCCTCAAAGGTCTCCTCGCCCGGCTGGAACAACAGCTTGACGGTGGCATTGGCGTCGACAAGCGCGGCCTCGCGAGCCTTGAGCAGGCGCGCCGCACCAAGCAGCGCCGTCGCGTGCATATCATGACCGCAAGCATGCATGCAGCCATTGGTAGATGCAAAGGGCTCGCCGGATTCCTCGACAACGGGCAGGGCATCCATGTCGCCGCGCAGCATAACGACCGTACCGGCCTGTTCGTCCGTACAGACGCCATTGCCCTGGGCCGCGGCGGCACCGGCACCGACAAGGCCCACAACGCAGGAACCATCGACGAGCGTGGAAAATGGGATGTCCATCTCGTTCAGGCGCGCTTGGATATACGCAGAGGTCTGTGGGAGGTCGTTACCGAGTTCGGGCATCCGATGCAGATCGTGACGCCATGCGGCAAGCTCATCGGCAAAAGCCTGAGCCTCTTTGACCAGACCGTCGCCAATGGCGGCTTGCGCCGCCGCTGAGGTCTGAAGCGCTGGTTGTGGTTGGAAATCGGACAGAGCTGGTGCCATAGATGCCCTCCAGTAAAGTTTTAGCAGCAAGCACTTTCATACTCTAAAGTGCAAGGCACAACTTTAAAGGCGACGCATAAAAAACGCCGCCCCAGAGGGACGGCGCAACAGATTGTTTACAAACGCGCTCGCGGCTTTTTACGCAAAAAGTCAAAGTGCGTCTCGCTCAAGATAATCGACAGGAAGATGAGCGCAAAGCCGGCAAGCAAACGCGAGGTGAGCACCTCCCCCATCAGCAGCACCGAGAATAGCACGCCCGATGGCGACTCCATCGAAAGCAGTAGTGAGCCCGTCGAGGCCGGGACATGCGCCAAACCCACGTTTTGGATGAGCAAACCCACGCATGTGCAGCCCACCGAGAGAAATGCCATCACGCCAATAAAGCTCGGCGTCCACACGGATAAAGGCGCCTGGGTCTCGAACGGCAGCGAAGAGATCAGGCACAGCACACCGTTGCCCGCAAACATCCAAAACGTGATGACGTTGATGTCCATCTTGCGACCGTACTTAGCGGCCACCGCCATCTGGATGGCAAAGAAGACCGCGCCGCCCAGCGTAATAACATCGCCGACATTGAACTCGACGCTATCAAGCGCCACCAAGCCAATGCCCGCCAGACACAGCAACGCGGCACCCAAGTTGTAACGGGTAAGTTTTTCGCCGCATAGGACATAGCTCGCAAACGGAACCAAGATGCAGTACGTGCCCGTCAAAAACGCGCTTTTGCCTGCCGTGGTCTGCGCCAGGCCAATCGTCTGCAAACCGTAGGCACCCCACATGAGCGCGCCCATGCCAAGTCCAACAATCAGATTTCGAGCGTTGAAATGGGCAACAATGCGCTTGTGGAAGACGGCAAGCATGACCAGCGACGCCGGAAGAAAGCGAATGTAGAGCAGCTCGAACACCGGAATGGTATCGAGCGCGTCCTTCATGGTGGTAAAGGAATAGCCCCAGATGACCGCTATCGAAAGCAGCAAGACCTTCCAGAACAGCGGCGAGCGCGCACCGGCACCGCGAGAGGCACCGCCGGCACCCAGGTCTTCGCGGGCTACAGGGCTATCGGGCATATTTTCGATTTCGATAGCGGCATGATGGGCCATAGGGCATCCTCGCGCTCGGTCTGGGCGTGGTGTCCGCACGCGCGCGACCGCATGCCGCCTCATGGTCAAATAAAAACGGGACGCGCCGGACCCCCGGCACGCCCCGCAACTGTAGCAACAATCAAGCAGCCCACGCAATTCAGCCCACTAAAGTATCGAACACAAAAGCCTCGATGCTCCGGCAACATCAGCGTTCACATTGTTGCGCTAGATTAATTTAGTACTCTCCAGCTTTTCGATAATCCAGTCGTTGGCTTTGATGACCGGACGGCGGAAGACCACACCCAGGGCCAGCGACGGAATCAGATAGCTCGCCAGAATACCCAGCTCAACCCAGTACTCCATATGGTAGGCGCCAGCCATGGCGGCATGCATGGCATTGATGCCATGGGTAAACGGCAGGAACGGATAGATCGCCTGGAACACGGGGCCGGTCATCTCGATGGGGAATGTACCGCCCGAACCACCGACCTGCATGACCAACAGCACGACAGCGAGCGCCTTGCCGATATCGCCAAACGAAACCGTAAGCGTGTAGACGATATTGGAGAACACAAGACTTGCGACCCAGCCCGCCAACACAAACTGCAGCGGGTTGTCGCACTGGATTCCAAAGAACAAGATATCGCCGGCGCACACGAGCGTCGCCTGCAGCAAGGCCAAGCCGCCAAAGAACAAGTAGCGGCCCAAATAGATCTCGTGCAGGCGTACGGGGATGAGCTCGTTGATAAGCTCATCGTCGACCGAGACCTTCATCATGGCTGCCAGCACAATCGAACCCACCCACAGCGACAGAATCGTATAGAACGGCGCCATGGCCGAACCGTAGTTGCGGATCGGATAGACCGGCTTGCGGTCGAGCGCGACGGGGCCGGAAAGCGACACGGCCAAACCCTCGGGATCGTTGCCGATCATCGTCTTGATCGTCGCAAGATCATCCGACATCAAGGCACCGTCGAGCTCGTCCTTAAACGCGCCGATCTTGTCCGACGCCTCGCCCAGCTGATCGGAAACCTTGTTGACCAGCTTTGCAGCCTTGGAGAGGCCCTTTGCCAGCGAACCGGATGCATCGGTCAGGCCGTCTACGGCGCTATCCAAATCGCCCGAGATACCATCGAGCGAGTCTAGAATGCCCGAGACGGTCTTCTTGAGCTCCTTGGCCTTAACCGAGAACGTGGAATCGTAATCGGATTTGGCGCCCGCAATGCCGGCCTTGGCATCGGCGATGGCCTGATCGACCTCGGCACGCGTGCTGTTGACCTCTGCCATGCTGTCAGAAAGGGACTTAGCAGTTGCCGTCAGGTCCTTGGCGTTGTTGCGATACTCCACCGCGATCCTGCCCAGCGATGTTGCTACAGACTTAAGGCTCTCCTGGAGCTTTTCGTCACTGACCTGCTCGGCAAAGCCGCGGAGCTGGTCGGCCGTGGCGTCGATATCGTCGGCACGTGTATTGAGCGCCGCCGCGGCATCGTTGAGCTGGGACACCGTAAGGTCCACATGCTGGTTTGCGGTGTCGAACGCCTTCGCGAGCTCGGCAGACACATTGTCGAACGAGCCCGCGCTTCCGTCAATCGCCGCGTCAACGGCATCGTTGGCGGCCTTGAGCGCTTCCTTGGAATCATTGATGCCGCTCTTGGCGTGTTCCATCAACTGCTTGGTCGACTCATCGACGGTACCCGTCTGCTGGAGCATACCGCTCGCCGACGTCAGCGAATCGGACGTGGAGCTCAAAATGCCCGCAAGCGACGTTGCGCTGGCCTGAACGCCCTGCAGGTCCTGGACCGAATCGCCGAGCGTCGAGGACAGGTTGGCGATAAAGTTGCTGACCTGGTCGGTGCTCATGTAATCGAGCAGGCTGGACACCGTCTTAAGACCGATGCTCGTAATGGTCTCGGTAAAAGTTTCGTTAACCTGGCTTTGAACGGCGTTCGAACCCTTCTCGGTCACGATCTGCGCGATGGCGTTGGCCTTCTGGTTCTCGTAAAACTCGATATCGGCGTGCTTCACCTCAGTCGAGAAAAGCGTCATCATGTCGGCGCTAAACGTTTTAGGGATAACGACGGCAGCGTAGTACGCGCCCGACTTAACGCCCTCGATCGCCTTATCGCGGTCGTTGAGGACAACCCAGTCGAAGTTCTCGTTGCCGCGCAGGGTGGCGGTTACGTTTTCGCCCACGTTGACCTCGACGGGAATCAGATCGCTCTCGTAGCCCTCGTCGGTGTTGACCACGGCAATCTTAAGATTGCCGGTGTTGCCGTACGGATCCCAGCTGCCGGCGATGTTAAACCACGCGTACAGACACGGCACGATAATGAGGCCCATCACGACAATCAAGCCGATCACGGAGCGAGACACGTTTTGGACATCGCGCTTAAACAGATGCAGGATGTTCTTCATTTATGCCTCACCTCCTTTGGAGTGCTTGCCAAGCGCGGTGGTATCTCCATCATTTGTGGCTGTGCTGTCGCTGCCCTGAGATTTATGGTGCGAGCCTATATGCGGCAAGCGGCCCGTGGACTGATCGCCGCCCTTGGCACCACGCTCGCTGGCGTTGAGGCCAAACATGTGGCGGGCGGCAGGAATGGCGGCCGTGTGTTCGCGCATCTCGCGACGCAAGTCCTCATCCGAAAGCGCCGAGATGCGCATCTGGGTATTGAGGCTCGCGCGGATATATTCGATATTGATAAGCCAGCCGCAGATGGCAATAACCGAGATGATCCAAATGACAAGCAGGATGATCTTGCCGTTATTGTCGATATCGAGAACCGTCGACAGGACAAAGAGCAGGACCTGAACGCCCACCACGGCGGCAAAACCGCCCTTGATGTAGTACGGGTAGCGATGTTCAAAGGCGACCGCATGATCGAGCAGTTCGCGACGGTACGAATCAGAATCGAGCATGACACGCATGGCCGTGCGCAGCGAGTAGCGCTGGCGCGGCAGGTCGTTGGACTCGCAAATCATCATACCGGTCGTGGAAAGCTGTTTATCAAAGAGCAGGTTAAGGTTGAGCAGCAGCGGACGCAGCTGCAGGCCGATAAAGAGCGCCACGATCAAGAACACGCCCAGAATGCACAGGTTAAACAGGTAGTTGAACGAATACATGCCGCCGACCGTCTCGCGCAGCAGATTGATGCCGTAGGTAAAGGGCAGCAGCGGATGCAGCCACTGGAAGAAGCCGGGCATCATCTCGATGGGGTACATGCCCGAAGAGCCCGGAATCTGCACAATGACCAGGATGACGCCGATCGCCTTGCCGATATGCTTAAACGTGGTGGACAGCGCATAGATGATATTGACGTAGGTGAACGAAATGGCGATGCCGCCCAGCACGAACAGCAGCGGGCTGACGCACTGCACGCCAATCACCAGATCGCCTACCGTAACGATAATGGCCTGGAACGCGCCCAGGATCACCAGTAGCAGCCAGCGGCCAAAGTAGCCCTGACGCGCGGTAAAGCTGCCGATGCCTTCGCGGTCGACCTCGAGCTTGTAGATAGCGATAAGCACGTAGCCGCCCACCCAAAGCGCCAGATTGGTATAGAAGGGAGCGATGCCCGAGCCAAAGCTCTTGACCGGGAAAATTGACTTGGAAGTCAGCTCTACGGGAGATGCCATAAAGTCTGCCACGTCATTGACGTCGACACCCATCAGTTCAGCCAGCTCGCCCATGGACTCGGAGGTCTGCAGCGCCGCAATGTCGTTGGCGGCGGTTGCGAGCTTGTCCTGGACCTTGGCAAGCGAGGCATCGGTCTGGGACAGCGTGGTCTTGGCCTGACCGAGCGTAGCGTTGAGTTGCGAAAGTGTACCGCGCGCACTTGCAATAGCAGGCGTGAGGCCAGACACGATTCCCGTCAGATCACCCGAGACGGCGGCAAATGAATCAAGCGCGCTCGAGGCCTTCGGCAGCGCGTTTTGACCCAGGTCCGTCTGGGCCTGGCCAAGGTTAGTCGCACCGGTCTGGATTGCGTTATTGATAGCGTCGCTGGCACCCGAGACAGCCGCGGCGTCATTCGCCATGGCGCTCGACTGCGCAGACAGACTATCCTTGATGCTCTGAAGCTTTTCATTCTGCTCGCGGAGCAAATCGATGGTCGATACAATGCGCGCGTCAATTTCCTCGGAACCTGTCGACGTGTCATTAACGAGAATTTCCAAGTGCCCGATAACGGCCTTATTGTGGTCGATCGTCGCCTGGAGAGACTCAAGCGAGTTGTCGATACGGGTGGTCGTAGATGTGACCGTGCCCGTCAGCTTGCCAATCGCAGCGTTCGCGGAGGCTGACGTCTTGGTGAGCGCAAGGCTGCCTTCCGAGAGCGCCTTGGAGAGCGAGGTGATGGAATTACCCGCCGTGGCGCGCGCCTCGCCCAGCAGGTCGTTGCCCTGGGAGATCGCCTGCGTCAGCGACGGCGCCTGACCCTGTAGACCGTCAAGTGCTGCATCTGCCGAGGCAATGGAACCACTCGTCTTATCGATGGCGGCATTCATGTCGCCAATCGAACCACGCACCTCGCCCAAGGTATCGGATGCTTCGGACACCGAACTTGCCAGCGAATCCTGGGTCTGGGTTGCCTTGTCCTTTAAATCGACTCCGGCATCCTTGGCAATACCGGCAACGGTCTCGCCCGCCGTGGAGACAAATTCCGAGTTGATCTGCTCCTCGATGGTGCTTGCACCGGTGTCGGTAACCTTCGGCGCAATAGCGCTCTTCTTCTCATTGACGTAGTACGTAAGCTTGGGCTGATGGTAGTTGCCGTCGAGCATCGAAACCAGGTTATCCGAAAAGTTCTTGGGGATTACGATGGCCGCATAGTACTCACCGCTCTCGACGCCCTCTTTAGCATCGGCCGCCGAATCGACGAAGGTCCAGCCCAGCCGATCGTTCTCCTTGAGCTGATCGACGACCTTATCGCCCGCGTTGAGCTCGCCCACCAAGTCGTTTTGGGTGCCCTGATCGTTGTTGGCGATGGCAATCTTGATACCCTGGGTGTTTCCGTACGGATCCCAGTTTGCCACGATGTTGTACCAGGCATACAGCGAGGGAATAACGCACACGCCGAGGGTAACCACCAGGGCGACGGGATTCACAAGCAGTCGCTTAATGTCGCGCTTAAATATCGCAAAGGAGACCTTTGCATCGGATAGTTTGCTGCCGAGACTCACGCTTGGACCATCCATCCTGTCGTTGAATCGAATCGTACTATCGACAACCATTGTACGAAGGCGTTTTAACGTCTCGATGCACAATGGTATTGAGTTTTGCGGGTAGCAATATACTACGAAGATGAGTTAACGTACAGTTGTACAGTATCTTAAATTTCAGCAGGTCACAAAACCACAACCCGCACAAATTAGCAACCCAACTAGTCATTGGGGACGTTCTTTAGTCATTAGGGACGTTCTTAAACGACCAGTCAAACAAGAACGCCCCCAATGACTACTTAGGATCACGAAAGCGTCGCTGGTTGAGCATAAGTCAGCGAAAACGCCCCTAAGCGAGCAAGGTGACGTGAAAGAGGAGGGAAGCGTACTTCGGTACGCGACCGACGATTGAACGTCAGATTGCCGCTTAGGGGCGTTTGCAGCGTCGACCGGTCTGCCGTTCGTTAGAACGGCAGAACCAATAGGTTCGTTAGAACGGCGGAACTGAGGGCAGCGTCGAGCTGTTACGCGGTTTGGTAAAACCGCGTAACTACCTAATTACATAAGCTCGCAGACAGCCGCCGCGAAGGCAACGGGGTCCTCGGGCAAAAGACCCTCGACGAGCAGGGCCTGGTCATAGAGCAGGCCGGAGTACTGCTTGATCTTGTCGGCATCGCCCGCCTTCTGAGCAGCGACGAGCTTGGCAAAGACCGGGTGCTTGGCGTTGAGCTCGAGCACGCGCTGGCTCTTGGGCATACCGTCGGGCGCACCCTCGGGACCCTTCTGAAGCACCTTCTCCATCTCGAGCGAAAGCGGACCCTCGGTGGTGATGCACGCGGGAGCATCGGTCAGGCGTGCAGAGACAGCGACCTTCTCGACCTTGTCACCGAGCGCCTCCTTCATGGCGCTAAAGAGGTCCTCGTTCTCCTTAGTGGCGTCCTCGGCCTCCTTCTTCTCGTCCTCGGTCGCCAGGTCAAGATCGCCGGTAGCGACATTCTTGAGCTCCAGGTGACGATCTTCGACCTCGGGCTCGGCACCGTCGGCAACGGCCTTCTCGGCAGCCTCGCGGGCAGCGTCGTCCTCGTAGATCTTGGGCATATCGACGGCAACGTACTCACGCATAGCCTGGAACGTGAACTCATCTACATCCTGCGTCAGCAGCAGCACGTCATAACCGCGGTCGAGCACACCCTTTACCACGGGCATCTTGGCCAAGCGCTCACGCGAGTCGCCGGCGGCGTAGTAGATGGCCTTCTGATCTTCGGGCATGCCCTTGGCATACTCGGCCAGGGTAATCATCTTCTGCTCCTTGGCAGACCAGAACAATAGCAAGTCGGCGAGCTCATCGGCCTTCATGCCATAGCTCGAATAGATGCCGTACTTAAGGCCACGGCCAAAGTTCTCAAAGAACTTCTCGTAGGCCTCGCGGTCGTTGTCACGCATATCCTCAAGGTCGGCGGTAATCTTCTTTTCCACACGCTTGGCGATGGCCTTGAGCTGACGGTTCTGCTGCAGCGTCTCGCGCGAGATGTTGAGCGACACGTCGGCGGAATCTACGACGCCGCGGACAAAGTTATAGTAGTCGGGAAGCAGGTCGTCGCACTTCTCCATGATCAGGACGTTGGAGCTGTAGAGCGCCAGGCCCTTCTCGTAGTCCTTGCTGTACAAATCGAACGGCGCGCGGCCCGGCACAAACAGCAGGGCGTCGTACTCGAGCGTACCCTCGGCGTGGAAGCTGATGGTGCGCGCAGGATCGTCAAAGTCGTGGAACGTAGACTTGTAGAACTCGTCATAGTCCTTCTGCTCAACATCGGAGCTGCGCTTCTTCCAGATCGGCGTCATGGAGTTAACGGTCTCGAGCTCCTGGTAGTCCTCGTACTCGGGCTTGTAATCCTCCGGCGCGTCCTCGGGCTTGGGTTTCTGGCGGCTCTTGGAGACCATCATTTGGATCGGGTAGCGCACATAGTTGCTGTACTGCTGAATCAGGCTCTTGAGGCCCCACTCGGTCAGGAAGCGATCGTAGGTCTCGGCCTCGCCATCGGCGTCGAGCTTCTCGTTCTCGCGCAGCGTCAGGATGACATCGGTGCCGTGCTCGGCGCGCTCGCCGTCCTCGATGGTATAGCCCTCAAGACCGTCGGATTCCCACACATGGGCGACATCCTCGCCATAAGCGCGGCTGACCACCTTCACGTGGCTGGCGACCATAAAGGCCGAGTAGAAGCCCACGCCAAACTGACCGATGATGTCGACATCCGAACCCTGCTGCTCGGCGTTCTCGGTCTTAAACTCCTCGGAGCCGGAATGGGCGATGGTGCCCAGGTTGCGCTCGAGCTCCTCGGCGGTCATGCCAATGCCGTTATCCGAGATGGTAATGGTGCGGGCGTCTTTATCAAAGGAGACGCGAATAGCCAGGTCGCCCTGGTCGAGCTTGACGCTCGGATCCTGCAGGCTCTTAAAGTTGAGCTTGTCGACGGCGTCGCTCGCGTTAGAGATAAGCTCGCGCAGGAAGATTTCCTTGTTGGTGTAGATGGAGTTGATCATGAGGTCGAGCAACTTTTTGCTCTCGGTCTTAAATTGACGCATGTGCAGTCCTTTCGCGCTACCCCCGTCCGCAAAAACAGCCCGGTTGCCCGAGCCGTATCGCAGACCTGCTATGTTCAGACTTAGATTTTATAACCCATTAGCGCGCATATATACATGCGGAATCGAAAAACTGTATGTCCGAGCACTCCGATGCGCCAATTGCCAAGAAGTGTCCCCAACTGCCGACAGAAAAGGAACGTCCCTATCTGCCATCTACGCGCTTGGCCATCCAGGCATGGGGTTGGCCCTCGTCTTCGTAGTCAACCGGGGCAATTTGTGTGTAGCCAGCCTTTTCATAGAGCGGCAACACGTATTCCTGCGCGTGCAGCTTAATAAGTTTAGCGCCGGCATCGCGTGCGCATGTATCGCTGGCCTCGACGATCGCGCTTGCCAACCCGCGACGACGCATAGCCGGCAGCACGGCGACGCGCCCCATAATGTAGGTCTCCCCCGCGGCGACGCCTTCGTCCAAGTCGCACGCCGGTGGCACCGGAGCCTCCGCATCTGCCGCGCGCTCCAGCTCCTCGGGAAACACGCGCGAGCAGCCGGTGAGTTGGCCATCCACATACAGCGTCACATGGATGCAGCCCGGGTCCTCGTCAATCTGGTCAAACTCGTTTTCATAGCCTTGTTCGTCCATAAAAACGGCGCGGCGCACCAGCGCCGCGTCCTCAAAGCAACCTGTCTTAAGTTGGATATCCAAGGCGGCCCCTTTATCGGTGTTCTTCGCCTTAGCCATGCCTATTTACCACCTTTCATAGCCGGAATTCGGCCAACAACGGGAATACCCAGGAGCTCTTCTGCCTCTTCGGCACCGCAGATACGCATGTTGAGTATATCTGCCAAAACAACGTAGGCAATTGCGATAAAGACGCCGGCAAGGAACGCAACGGCAACATACAGCAAGCGCTTGGGGCCGCTCGGAGACTCAGGGGTCTTGGCTTCATCGACCACGTTAATGCTCTGGGCGGCGCCAACATTCTGAGCAACCGTGCTTACCGAGTTGGCCATTGCCCTTGCAACCTTGGCCGTCTCCTTGGCATCGGTACCCGTCACCGAAAGCGTAATGACGCGCGTCGCGGTCTCGGACGAAACGGCAATCTTGTAATCATCCAGATCGGAAAGGCCCAGATCCTTGGCGGCACCGCTCTTAACGCTATCGCTGTCGAGCAGCGTGGCGATATCGTTGGAAAGCATCTGGCTCGCCGAAAGGTCGTTATAGCTCATCTGACCGCCGTCGGTCTTAGCGAGAATGTACATGCTCGTCGTGGCGGTGTAGGTATTGTCCATCATGGCAAAGGACGCGATACCCATGACGATCGCACAGACCACCGGAAGGGTAATGACCAGCTTGAGATGCTTTTTAAGCAGCTGGAACAATTCGAGAAGGGCCATGCAGCGTGCCTTTCAGTTCCCGAGTTCGTATTGACAAAACTGTCCATTTGTTATCGCATCTTTTTCCCATGTCCAAACTCTATACATAAGCTACAGCGCTTATAACAATCTTGCGCAACAATAACGCCGCACCGGCAACCCCGATGCGGCGTTTACATCAAGGCCAGCGGCCAAGCGCTATGCAAACGGCTCTTTCTGCTGTGCGGGAAACGTCACCGTGATGGTTGTCCCCACTCCCGGCTCACTCGACAGGTCGATATTGGCATGATGGTACAGAGCGGCGTGTTTGACGATCGCCAAACCCAGGCCGGTTCCGCCACGCGCCTTAGAACGACTCTTGTCCACGCGATAAAAACGCTCGAACACTTTACCCTGCTCCTCGGGCGCAATACCGATACCCGTATCGGCAACAGACAGGTACGGATGACCCTCGTCATTGGTCCCGCAGCGCAGCGTGACCGTACCGCCAGGTCGGTTGTAGCGAATGGCGTTGCTTGCAAGGTTGTAGATCAGCTCGTCAATCAGGCGCGGCACGCCTTCGATCACCATGGGCTTCGTCTCGTGCCCAATGGTCACATTCGACTGCCGGGCAACTTGCTCAAGACGCTGTTCCACCGTCAAAATGGCGCGAGAGAGCTCGATGGGTTCTGTGGACCCAATGGGCACCGCCTCGCCCTCGGATGCTCGCTCCGCCTCGTCCAAGTTGGAAAGCGTAAGAATGTCGTTGACGAGCGCTGCCAGGCGGCCCGCCTCGCGATAGATGCGGCCACCAAAGTTGCGCAAGTCGTCCTCGCCCTCAACCATGCCGTTTGCAATAAGCTCGGCATAGCCCGAAATCGCGGTAAGCGGGGTCTTGAGCTCATGGGTGATATTGGCCGTGAACTCGCGGCGCATTCGGTCGTTGTCCGCTAGCACCGCCATTTGGCGCTTGAGTTCCTGGCGCTGCGACTCGATACGCTCAAGCATGGGGACCATCTCGGCATAGGCGTGCTCATAGCTACGGCGTGGGTGGTCCAAATCCACCTCTTGCAACGGCGCGATGATTGCACGGGACTCGCGGCGCGCCATAAAAAACGAGAGCATTGCACCCGCTGCTGCGATAAGCAGCATCGGCGCCACCATCGACAGCAAAATCGCCGCAACGCCAGGCTGGGCTTGCGCCAAGCGGACAACCTGGCCGTTATCAAGGGCGACGGCGCGATACAGCATAATCTCGTCGAGCGTAGAGCTTGCGCGCTCCGCGGAACCCAAACCACTCTCAAAGGCCTCGATGACCTCGGGGCGATCGCCATGGTTGGGCAGTGAGGAAGGCGACGCCTCGTTGTCGTAGGCAACCGATCCATCCTTGTTAATCAGCGTGATGCGCAAGTCCTCGCGATCGAGGCTACGCAAGAACGGGATGGGCTCCTGCTGTTCGTCGAGGGCGGCAGCAATGAGCTCGGTTTCCTGCGCCAGATTGGCACTCGTGGCATCCGCCAAGGTGTTTTGCACAAAGAACGCACCCAGCACCGTAAACGCCACGATAACCGCCATGGCGCAAACAAAGATCGTCACAAAAACGCGGTGCGACAGCGTATGTTTTCCCTGGGGGGTGAAGACCACGGGTTACTCCTCCGATGCGGTGGCCGCGGTGTCGTCACCTTCGGCACCGTCACCGGCAGAAGGCTCGGCCAAGCGGTAGCCCACGCCGCGCACGGTCTCGATGGCACTGGCATGCTCGCCCAGTTTTTGGCGAAGCGTCTGCACGTGCACGTCAACGGTGCGCGAACCGCCGTCGAAATCCCAACCCCACACGCTCTGCAGCAACGACTCACGGGTAAAGACCACGCCGGGCTTGCGCATGAGGTACTCGAGCAGGTCGAACTCACGCAGGGTGAGCTTAAGCGGCTCGCCGGCAACGGTCACCTCGCGATGGCTGGGCGAAAGCACGATATCGTCCACGCTGAGCACATCGCTCGCCTGCTTGACCATGCCGCCGCGACGCAGCAGTGCGCGGCAGCGGCTCGCAAGCTCCATGAGCGAAAACGGCTTAGTCAGGTAATCGTCGGCACCGCCATCGAGCGCCATCACCTTGTCGAGCTCGGTATCCTTGGCGGTAAGCATCATGATGGGCACCGTCTCCGTCAGGCGATCGGCACGCAGGCGACGCATAATCGCCAAGCCATCGGTATCGGGCAGCATGATATCGAGCAGCACGGCATCGGGCACCCGTCGCGCCACGGCAGCCTTAAACTCACCGTCGCACGAAAAGCCTTCGGCCTCGATCCCCTGCTTGCGCAGTGCATAGACCGTCAAATCCCTGATGTTGTCATCGTCCTCGACGTAATAGATCATGTTGAACCCCTTTGCGGCCGGCATGACCGCATCTTAATCCTAAAGGTACCTTTACTAGATGGTATCAGCCAAAACGTCCCGTCAAATAATCCGCTGTACGCGGGTCAGTAGGATTTTTGAAAAGCTGAGCGGTGGGCGCGTGCTCCACCAACTCACCTAGCAAGAAAAACGCGACGGAATCGGATATGCGCGCCGCCTGCTGCATATTGTGTGTAACGACCACGAGCGTGCAGGTCTCTTTGAGCTCGCAGGCCAGCTGCTCCACCACGAGCGTCGACACGGGGTCGAGCGCCGAGGTCGGCTCGTCCATCAGCAGAATATCGGGCCGCACGGCAAGCGCACGGGCGATGCACAAACGTTGCTGCTGTCCGCCCGAAAGCCCCAGACCAGACTCCTTGAGTTTGTCCTTGACTTCGTCCCACAGGGCAGCGCGGCGCAGGGAATCCTCGACCAGCTCATCCAGCACAGCGCGATCGCGCACACCCATACCGCGGGGGCCATAGGCGACGTTGTCGTAGATGCTCATGGGAAACGGGTTGGGGCGCTGGAACACCATGCCCACGCGCTGACGAAGGCGGCAGATGTCGTAATCGCCCAGGATATCTTGACCATCGAGCGCAATCTTGCCCTCGATGCGGCAGTCCTTGATGCCGTCGTTCATGCGGTTAAAGCAACGCAGCAACGTCGACTTGCCGCAGCCCGAAGGACCGATAAACGAGGTAATCTGCTTGTCGCGGATCTTGATGGACACATCCTTAAGCGCGTGGTGATCTCCATAGAACAGGTCGAGGCCCTCGACATCGATGCGCGTCGGCGAGGCGGCAAGGTCCTCTGCCGTGGGGCGAGTCGCATCCCCAACTTCGCGCTCATGCGCGGCCTCGGCCTGCGCTTCCATTAGCTCCTCGAGCTCCGTGGGCCCCACAGCCGCAGCAGCCGTCATACCGCATACCTCCACATCGATATCAAATCAGCAGTATCGATAGTAAAAATCGCAGCTCATATATGCGTGAGGGTATTGTCAAGTATTTGTAAGGACCTCCTCGATACGCGACGGGCAATCATATCGACCGTGCACACCCAAGCGTCCGCTCAGACACGAAGATAAACCGCACGCGCCAAACCCCAAGCGACACAGCCGGTAAACGATATACTCTAGGGCCAGAAGAGACCGTCCCGTCGAAAGCGAAATCTGTGAAGCATCTCGCCCCTCTTGTAAAGCGTTCCGCGCAGCTGGCCGTTGGCCTTGCCTGCGCCGTCGCCCTTGTCGCCGGCATTCCGTCCGTCGCCGGCGCCCAAGTGCTCACGACCGATAACATCTGCGGCAAAGCCGCCGATGCACGCGGCATTGCAGCCGAAGACCTGCCCGATATCGATGCCTCCAATGCGTTTGTCATGGGTAAAAACGGCACCGTCTATTATGCCCGTAGCGCCGACGAGCAAGTCAAAATCGCCTCGATCACCAAGGTCATGACTGCAATCCTCGCGGTCGAGAACTGCAAAATGGACGAGAAAATCACCGTGAGCAACGCGGCGGCAACCGTAGGCAACTCGACCGCGGGACTCCTCGAAGGCGACGAGTTCACCGTCGAGCAAGCGCTGCGCGGCCTGATGATCCCCTCGGGCAACGACGCCGCCATCGCGCTTGCCGAACACGTGGGCAAAAAACTTGACCCCAAGACCAAAGATGCCGTCGCTACGTTTGTAAAAGCCATGAACGAGCGGGCCAAGAAGCTCGGCTGCACGGGAACGCTCTTCGAGAACCCGCACGGGCTGGATTTTGACGAATGGGCCGGCGATATGCATTCAACCGCACACGATGTGGCATTGATGATGCAAGAGGCCATGAAGGACGACACGATTCGCGAAGTCATGGCGAGCAAAGATCCCTGGATCGAAGTGACGGGCGCCGACGGCTCCGATCATTCTCATTCCATGGATACGCACAATGTTTTATTGGGCCAAGACGGCAATATCGGCGGTAAGACCGGCACCACCGACGATGCCGGATACTGCTTTGCAAGCGCCTACAATCGCGATGGCGACGAGATCTATACCGTTGTCTTGAACTCCAGCACCACCGACCAGCGTTTTGCCGATACGGCCACACTTGCTAGTTGGTATTACGACCACAAGGTAACGGTCGATATCGCCAATACGCAAAAGAAGACCGCCAACGGAAATCCGCTGATGGCACGTGTCAGTCAAACCGACTGGACAGACAAAACGATCGACGCCACGCTTGCCGACCCCACCGCGCAGGCAACGGTGTTCTCACTCGCCGGCGAAGTGACCGAAAAGGTTAGCTACGATGACCTTTCGGGCACGGTGCATGTTGGCGATAAGGTGGGCAGCGTTACGCTTAAGCAGGACGGCACCAAGATTGCCGTCATGGACCTGGTTGCCGACGAGGAAGGAACGGGGCCCAATCCCATCGAGTGGCTGCTCGTGAAGCTCGACCGCCTGGGCCGCTGCATCGACAACCGCCCGCTCACAGCCGAGAGCGAGACCGTAGCCAAGGCTCCTGAGGTGTAGGGCCAAAGCGATATCACATCGAACCAAATGAGGCGTCCAACGGGGCGCCTCATTTTTGAGGGTTCGAATCCCCAGCTAACGTTCTCCATACCAAAAAGGGCCCCTTACGGAGCCCTTCTTCAAATTCGTACTGGCGGAGAGCTGGGGATTCGAACCCCAGATGCCCTTTTGGGGCATACTCGCTTAGCAGGCGAGCACCTTCGGCCTCTCGGTCAGCTCTCCGTAACAGCCGTTCCATAGTAACCAAACACTCGAATCCGGGCAAGGGGAAATTTTGATAATTGGCCGGCAGGCTTTCCTCCCCCATAAATCAAACCCCTATCCCAACGAGCGGCTGAGGGAGCCGAGCTCATCGTTTCCCATCGTGCGCCACATTTGGAAGATGCAGACGCGTGCCAGGAAAAAGAAACCGTTATCGACCAGCTGCACAGCAGCGTCTGCCAGCTGGTTGGACACGGCGGGCACCGGCGGCAGTTCGAGCCCGGCCTTACTGATGGTCTCAACCGCTTCCTCGAACGTCGGTGGCTCATTGACACCCATCTCGTTCATAAGGCCCTGCATTTCCTCCAGTGCGTTGCTACCCGACTCCTCACCGCGCGGTACCAAGCGGTAGCACGCCAACGCCAGCTCGAGCTGATCGCAGTTCCAGTAGGCAAACGCTAGGCGATAGAACAGGTAGCCGATTGAGGAACGGTCGCTGGCAATGCGCAGGCCGTGGCGCGCCACCTCAATGACCTCGTCATAGCGCTCCAGACGCGCCAGCACGTTGATGAGTGCAAAGTGTGATTGCATGGATGAGCGCGCCAGATCGTAAAGATGACGCACCTCGGGCAATGCCCGCTCAAAATCCTCCTGATCGGCGTAAAAGCTGCAAATCTCATGCTGGGCAAAGTACAGCGCATCGGGAGCGCGCAAAATACGAACGGAGCGGTCTTCCTCCATTACCGGCAGCACCATACGCACCAGTTGGTTGTCGCAAAACAGCGTCTGGACCGGTCCTGTCGCCAAAAGCTCGGCAACGGCGCACTTGGCCTCCAGCTCCTCAACAAGACGGGAAAAGCCCTCAAACGCACCCGCGCGGTCGACTTTTGCCCGCTCGCGCAACTCAGCGACGCGCGCCACATACGGGTCATCGCCCTCCTCCATAACCTCAAGCTCATCAGCCGTATCGGCAAGCAGCAGGTCGCGCAACGCCGGCGGCAGCGAACGGTGGTCGTCACGCGGGCGAGCATGAACCTCAGCGGGCTCAATCGCATCCGGCGCGTCCGACTCATATGCCTCAAGCATGCGCTTGCACGGCATATCATCCATATCCATGCTTTCAAAATTCTTAGCGGCGGGAACGCAATTGGCCAGATAGGCCGCACGCCCAAAGGAATATGTTGCAATGATGCGCTCGCCCTGCTCGCCACCGGGAGCCGCAATCTGAACGTAGCAGCGCGTAATGCTGGCACCGGCAGCAAAACAAGCCGCTGCCAGCGTGAGCGCCACGCGCGCGTCGTGCTCCGCGGCCCAAATCGCACGCACGTCCTCGTCCAACTCACGCCAGACGTCATCCTGGGCGTCATATTCATGTCGAGGCATGGCATCCACGACCGAGCGCCCAAACCGAACGAGCATAATCCCCTCGGCAACGTTTGCCCGATAGGTATAGTCAAGCCGCGTGACAACGTTGAGGGCTTCGACCGCGCGCGCAAAACGGGTGCGCACGTCCCACTCACCGCCTGGCTGGCAAGCTACCGTACCCGGTTTGCCCCACGGGTTGTCACTCGAGACCGTATCGAGCAGTCGGGGAACATCGTTGGTCGTCTTGGCGATATGCCACGCGTCAAAGAGCGCGCAGCCCTCAAGGCTCGGCGAGGATGCCGCAGGGGCCAATCCGGCCCCGATGCGCTCAAGGATGCCGGAGAGGCGGTTAAGACGACACTCGATAGCAAGCAGCATGTCAATCTCGTCTTGGTCCAGCAGGCTACGATCAAAATTGAGATAGAACAGCTTTGAGCGGTCGATACGCGCTAGACCCATCTCGGACTTGGCAGCGATGGTGCGCAGTCGGGGCAAATCGACCTCGCTCATAAGGGCGGCGGCATAACGCTCGATACCACTCGGATTATCGGCATGGTCAACGCGGTAGAGCAGTGTCTCGATAGCATCGGGGAGCGGTGCCGTGTTAAAGCCCAAAAACACCTCGACCGGCTCGGGCAACTTTACGAGTTTGATCTTGTTGGCGGTGTTTTTTATACCCTCATCGAGCTCGTCGGCAGGTACCGTGTTCGCAAGGGCGTTTTTGGGGTCGGCAAATATCACGTAGCGCAAGAACATCGAGGCCATAAACTCGCCATAAGGGAGAGCACGGCTCGAATTCCATGTCTCGTGGTCGGACTGCTCACGCATGGCCCCTTCGGGAGAGCCGACCGTTCGCGCGCAAGCGCGCATTGCACCGTTGGCTCCCCGCACCAAAATCTCGCCAACACTGGAATCGGACTCGTCAAGGATCAATTTCATGTCGGGGTTCTTGGGCAATGGCACTTTCTGAACAGGGCCGTCAACCTTATAGACCTCACCTGACACGCTCACGTAGCCCAAAAGCGATATGTGGCTTTTGCCTACGAATTCGACGACGTAGCAAGACTCTTTAGGATCCTCGCCAAAAACTTTCCAGACAACACCATACGAGCGCCCCGCGGGTTGCTCTGGCATCGATGGAAAACGCTTTTTGGGGTCGAGAAACCTGAGCTTGTATGTCGGACGCTCTGCCACGAAATATCACCCTGATCGGTCGTCTAGCGAAGGAGTGGTCGCGGACGGACCGCGACATCTACTCGGAATCTTACACGAGTCGATAAGAAATAGTCTCCCGCGGGCGGAGGCGCACGATTCCAGTCGAATGTCTGGGGTCGAATGGCGGCGTAAAAGAAAAGCCCCCGTCGCCGGAGGCTTTAAGCTCAATTGGTGCGGCGTGCAGGATTCCGCGCATCCGCTTCGCGGATCCGCACCGGCTTCGCCCGCCTGCCGGCGCGCTCGCCCGCTCGCTAAAAACGCTCCGCGTTTTCTTTACGCTCGCGCCTCGACCG
>NZ_JBQKFA010000011.1:0-46595 GCF_052121015.1 Collinsella sp. LCP19S3_F2 | reverse complement strand
AGCGGACAACGGGGCATCCGCGTATCCGCTTCGCGGATCCGCACCGGCTTCGGCCGCCTGCCGGCGACCTCGCCAGCTCGCTACAAACGCTCCGCGTTTGCTTAACGCTCGCTCCCTCTCGGGTTCGAGCCTCTGCAATGGGTACGAAAAAGCCCGGCTACCGTGGTAGTCGGGCTGTTGTGCTTGGAGCGGACAACGGGGCTCGAACCCGCGACCCCAACCTTGGCAAGGTTGTGCTCTACCAACTGAGCCATGTCCGCATATGTAAAACAAAACGGGCGCCGGAGCGCCCGGATGTTGCCTGGAGGCGAAGCCCGGATTCGAACCGGGGGTAAAGGCTTTGCAGGCCTCTGCCTTACCACTTGGCCACTTCGCCGAAAAAGGACCGTTAAGAACGGTCCGGAAATGCAATGGAGCGGACAACGGGGCTCGAACCCGCGACCCCAACCTTGGCAAGGTTGTGCTCTACCAACTGAGCCATGTCCGCTTGCGGGTTATTAATTTACGCGAGTTATCCAAAAGACGCAAGTACTTTTTTCAAAAAAGTTGCCCAAAGCAAGTTCACGCAGGAAAATCATGTCAACCCAAGGCGCTAAGCGCACGATTCCAATGCCGAGCTAAACAGCTTCACCATCCGAACGCGTGTGCCGGCACCATCCGTGCGACGGGCAACCTCCACATTATCGACGAGCATGCGCATAAGCTTGATACCGCGTCCGCGTTCCTCGGATGCCATCGGTTCGCTCGCCCCATCGATAGAATAGCCAGCGCCTCGATCAAGCACCTCAAGCACAACACGGTCCCCATAGGCCTGAATCGTCAGGATGCAGCCAACACCGCCCGCATGGTCATATGCATTACCCAATGCCTCCCCCAACGCTAATGCGACGTCATAGCGCTCATCACGCCTCAGGGGAAGTGATTCGAGAAGCTCGGCCACACGGTGCCGATAATACGGGAGATTCTCGATGCCTCGCTGCACCTTGACGCTCTTGCTCCATCGCGGCAACTCCCCCACCGGAATGGCGGGAATCGACTCCCGCACCGGACCCGCAACATGAAGGATGTCGACAAGTCGGGCAATCTCCAAAAAGCGAACGACCTCATCGGAGGCGTTAACAAGCGAAAGCAGCCCTTCTCGTCTCATAAGCTCTCTGGCACGCGTAAGCAAAAACGCCAAACCCGTCGAGTCGATAAAGCCTACGGTCTGGCAATTGATGACAACACGGCGCACGCCCCGGTCGATTAAATTATCCAACCGTCGGCGCAGCTCGGGCACCGAGGCGATATCGATATCGCCCGGTGGCGTCAAAACCGCTATGTCATTCCACTCATTCATGCGACCATGGTTCCCCAAAAGAGCTCGCTCGATGCACACTTTTCTGCAACCGTTAGGATTCTGTATGCCCAACGTCGCGACCTACGATCGACCCCGTAAAAACTCAAGGGACACCAATGCAATGTCATCGTCCAGCGCCGAGTCGGTAAAGCGGTCAAGCTCGCCCAAGACCTTACCGCAGATGCCCGATACGCCCTCACCCGAAACAGAGAGTAGAAGGTCGCGCAGGCGTTGCTCGCCAAAGAAAGCACCCGAGCGGTCGCGTGCTTCGATCGTTCCGTCGGTATACATAAACAGCATGTCACCAGGATCGAACGTAAACACGCCCGTCTCGTACACCATGCTCTCAAAGGCACCTATCACGCCCGATTGGCACCCAAGGAGCTCCACTTCTCCCCCGCAGGTCTCTCCTCCGCCATGCGGCGTCGACGACGGCCTAATGACCATAGTGGGAGGATGCCCCGCAGAGCAATAGGTAGCGCGGCCCGCTTTAAGATCAATCTTGGCGATAAACGCCGTCACAAACGTCTCGACCCTCGAAAAGCCCATGAGCATGCTATTGAGCGAGCGGGCCATGCGAGCGGGTCCCGCACCCTCCCAGGCATAAGCCGTCAACGCCGTCTTGACGAGCGCCGACATCGACGCCGCCTCAATTCCTTTGCCGGAGACATCGCCCAATATCATAACGGCGCAATCGTCGGGAAGACGGACTAGCGTATAGAAGTCGCCACCGACCAACGCCGAATTCGTTGCCGACAGGTATACCGAATCGGTTGCGATGCCCGGAACGTCGCCTAGCGAATTTCTCATGCCAATCTGAAGCGTCTGAGCGATATGACGCTCTTCACGCTTTTGAGACTCGCCCTCATAGATCAGCTCAAAGTCGTGTGCCAAATGCACCATGTAGTCGTATTCAAGGTCGTCGATTGGCTCCTGGCTGCCATCACGGAGCAGCAAAACGCGCCTCGTCGGTCCCTTGGCGATATCAGCGGGCACGATTGCATCGTTGCTTCGCGTACCATCCGCCTCCGAGCGGCAGCGCCCCGCCTCGATACCGGAATCGATATAAAGTCCCTGACACGGCAGGCCGTGGGCTCTCAACCATGCGCCCATAGTCGTGGATTCGTCCACGCGTGTAAGGCGCACGTGCTTGAGGTCGTCGGCGCTCGTCCCGCCCAGCACCGATGTCTCAAATCCATCGGAAATTGTCCCCAAGCGCGCCGCCGGCGTCGTGACAGAAAAGAAGAGTGACTCCGGATCGCCCGGCAATGCCACACGACTGCCGCCTTCAAAATCGATGACATAGGTTTCGAGGCCCGCATCATACTCCACGGGGCAGAAATGACAACTGAGCACAGCGCAGATTTCGGTCGATACCGCACGCGAGGCGGCAATAGGATCATCGAGATAGGCAAACAACTCATCGCGCAGCACGTTGAGAGAACGGCCAAGCTCTGCCGTGCGACGTGAACGCAGACTCGATGCCATGCCGACTAGTTGGATGGAGAGATAATCGCAAATGACCTCGAGCACGTTGACATCATAGGCAAGCGGCGCCTGCGGACGTTTCCAACCGACCTCCAACACACCGAGCACCTGAGTGCCATAAAACACGGGAAGACATATCTCGCTGCGGTATGGAGGCATATCTTGCACGCGTAGCAGGTGCTTAGAACGATTGTCCAGGTCCATGAACATACCCGAGGCAACCCTATCGCCCTCAAGGTCCTGCTGAATCGACAGGCGGCAGGCACGAGACTCACGGAGCACATACGTCGGGATACCCGCACCATACGGCATAAACTCGGGCAGGTAGCTGTCATACAGCTCCTTGGAAACACCGCGAAGCTTAAAACCGCCGCTCTCAGAAAAATAGATGGCAGCACCCGAGGCATCGAGGGTTCCTACAAGCTGGTTCAAAACGGTATCCAACAAACTAGGCAGCTCATCGGAGCCCACCGTGCTCATAATGACCGACAACGTGCCCGAGAGGCGCTTATTCGCCACTCTGAGCTCCGAAAGCGCACGCTTGAGCTGACGGTCATGCGAATACTGCTCTTCGATACTATGGAGCGCCACGAGAACACGCGGCGCACGGCGGCCAAAGATACGAGGCGGCGTAACCGAGCCGGCACAAACTAGGACGGGAATAAAGGAGCCGTCACTTAGCTTAAGCATCAACTCGCTCTCGGTACCATTGGTCTCAAAAGGAAGACGATGTTCTGTCGCGCGTTCAAATGCTGACGAGTACAAGAAATCTTTAACGTCCCCGTTGATCACATCGGAACGTTCCTCGCAGATCAAGTCGAGCAAGCGATTGTTTACATGCAAAATGGTTCCGTCGAGCTCGCAGATAATGACAGCATCGCTCGTAATATCGACCAATTGGGCAACGTCAACCCACTCATTGCGCTCAAGCGTTTCCATCGTGAACCTCACCGTCTATCGGTAACAAAAAAGCCTCCGAAGAGGCTTCTCAAATGCGATGGTGTCGGAGGCGGGACTTGAACCCGCATGACCAAAAAGCGGTCACTAGCACCTCAAGCTAGCGCGTCTGCCAATTCCGCCACTCCGACATGCTATATTGTTGATTCGCAGTTCGTTTTGTTGGACCCGCGCTTTCAACGAGGAAGATAATAACCTATGATTCGAGAACTGTGCAAGCACTTTTTTCAAAAAAGTTTACGAATTTGAAAATGCGCAGGTAGATCTATATGTCCGGGCCGGAATGGGGGCAACTTCCCAACGCGTCCTCGGGCATGCGGTACATTTTGATTCGCGCTTCGCGCTACAAAATGTACCGCCCCCTGCGAAATGCGTTGGGAAGTTGCCCCCATTCCGGCCCTACAGCCACATACTCCAAGTACGATTCTCAAACATATACTGGGGCTGATGCAAATTTGGTGGCTCGGCTTTGCCGAGCCCTTATATAAGGAGGCCGGAGCTAAAGCTCCGGCCTCGCTATCTTTCCCATTAGATTAAGTGAGCGATCAGGGAACCGCATTCCACCTGCCGAGTTGCCGCAGGGCCTGCCCTGGTGTTGCTTTTCAGAACATTCCGCAGGACGGAGGAAGCCCCGCAGCGCGCAGCGCGCAGCGGGGCTTCCGACATGTCCGAGGACGTTCTGAAAAGCAACACCAGGGCAGGCCCGGACGAAAACAACCGACTACAGGTCGATGTGAGATTCCTTGATCGGGAACGGCTCGGCGAAGTGGCAGGCGCAGCAGTGGCCCGGTGCGACTTCCCTAAACTCGGGAAGCTTCTCGGAGCAGATGCCCTGCGCGATCGGGCAGCGCGTGTGGAAACGGCAGCCAGTCGGCGGATCCAGCGGTGACGGCGGATCGCCGGCGAGGATGATGCGCTTACGGGACTTTTGGATATCCGGATCGGGAACCGGCACGGCAGACAGCAGCGACTGCGTATACGGGTGGTGAGGCTCGCTATAGAGCGTCTTCCAGTCAGAAACCTCGACCACCTTACCCAGATACATAACGGCAACGCGATCGGAGATGTGCTGAACGACGGACAGGTCGTGGGCGATAAACAGATACGCCGTACCAAACTTGTCCTGCAGCTCCTTAAGCAGGTTCAGAACCTGGGCCTGAATGGACACATCCAGAGCGGATACCGGCTCGTCACAGATAATCAGCTTGGGCTTCAGCGCAAAAGCGCGGGCAATGCCGACACGCTGACGCTGGCCACCCGAGAACTCATGAGGATAGCGGTTGATGTGCTCGGGGTTCAGTCCGACAACGTCGAGAAGCTCGCGGACGCGCTCAATGCGCTCCTCCTTGGTTCCCACGCCGTGAATGGTCATGGGTTCGGAGACGATCTCGCCGATGGTCATGCGAGGATTCAGCGAGGCATAAGGATCCTGGAAGATAAACTGCATCTCGCGACGCATATCCTTGATCTCATGCTTGCTCATTTCGGCAACATCTTTACCCTGGAAGAACACCTTACCGGCGGTCGGCTTGGTCAGGCGCATGATGGTGCGACCCGTAGTGGACTTACCGCAACCAGACTCACCAACCAGACCAAAGGTCTCACCAGGATAAATCTCAAAAGAGATGTCGTTTACAGCAGAGACGACGCGCTTGGAAAAACGCTTGGCGAACATGCCGGACTCTGCGGAGAACTCCTTAGAGAGGTGCTCGACCTTCAGTAGCGGAGTGCGCTCGTTATTGTCTGCCATTTACGCCTCGCCTCCCTTCTTGGAATCCTTACGTGTGCGGGACGTCTCAGGGGCGTTCTTGAGGAACTCGGGGTCACCGGAATAATGACACGCAGAATAGTGGCCGGACTCGGTGACAAAACGCTCGGGGCGCTGCTTGCGGCACTTATCGGTCGCATAGGGGCAACGAGGCGAGAACACACAACCCTCGGGCAGGTTCATGAGCGAAGGCGGGTTGCCGTGAATCGGCGTAAGCGGCTTCTTCTCATCGATGGCCTGCTCCGGGATGGAGCGAATCAGGCCCCAGGTATAAGGGTGACGGCTCTCGTAGAAGATTTCCTCAGCAGTACCGAACTCGACGGGACGGCCGGCGTACATAACCATGATCTTGTCGGCCATATCGGCGACAACACCCAGGTCATGGGTAATCATGATGATGGCGTTGCCGTTCTTCTCCTGCATTTCCTGCATAAGCTCAATAATCTGAGCCTGAATGGTAACGTCCAGGGCAGTCGTGGGCTCGTCGGCAATCAGAATATCGGGATCGCAGGCAAGGGCCATGGCAATCATGACGCGCTGACGCATACCACCAGAAAACTGGTGTGGATACTCATTGACGCGTTTCTCGGGCTCGGGAATGCCAACGAGGTCCAAAAGCTCGGTGGCGCGCTTGAGCGCCTCCTGCTTGGAGTAGCCACGGTGCAGACGAAGGCCCTCACCCACCTGCTTGCCGATCTTATAGACCGGGTTCAAGGAGGTCATAGGATCCTGGAAGATCATCGCGATATCGTTGCCACGAATGTGCTGCATCTCTTCCTCGGTCATCTCGAGGATAGAACGACCGCGATAGCGAACGTCACCGCCTTCAATCTTTCCCGGAGGCATCGAGATAAGACCCATGATGGTCATGGCGGTCACGGACTTACCGGAGCCGGACTCACCGACGACACCCAGGGTCTCGCCACGATCGAGCGTGTAGGACACACCATCGACAGCACGAACGACGCCATCCTCGGTGTGGAAATACATCTTAAGGTCATCAACCTCGAGCAGATGCTGGCCCTCGGGAACCGGCTGGTCCTTCAGGTCCACATAGTTCTTGTTCTTCTTCATCCTTATGCGTCCTTCATCTTGACGTCGAGGGCGTCGCGCAGACCGTCACCCAGCAGGGTGAAGGCGAGCACCGTCGAGAGAATTGCCAGACCGGGCATGATCATCATCCAGGGAGCAGTCAGAAGATACTGCTGGCCGTCCTGAATCATGGAGCCCCACGAAGGCGTAGGCGGAATAACGCCCATGCCGAGGAAGGACAGAGCGGACTCGGTCAGAATGGCGCCACCAATGTTCATAGTCGCGTAGACCACGATGGAGGCAACGGAGTTCGGGAAGATGTGACGCACGACGATACGAGCATCAGATGCACCCATCGCGCGCGCAGCGTCAACATAGTCGTTTTCCTTGACCGTCAAGATCGCGGATCGGAAGACGCGCGCAATCGAAGGCCAGCCAAGAATACCGATGGCGATAAAGACGTTCTGAAGACCACGGCCGATAACGGCGATCATGGCGACAACGAACAGCACGTACGGGAACGCAAGGAAGATGTCCGCACAGCGCATGATGATCGTATCCCAGATGCCGCCGTAGAAACCGGCCAGAGCGCCCATGACCAGACCAATCACCGTGGAGATCGCAGTGGCCATAATGCCGACGGACAGCGAAACGCGTGCACCGTAGATAACGCGGACGAGAATGTCACGGCCAAGGGAGTCGGTGCCAAACGGGTGCTCTGCACACGGAGCCAGCAGCGACGTCTCGGCCATGGTGGTCGAATCGGAAGCCGTCGGCGAACCGAGCCAGGGCTTAGCCCACAGATCTGCGGTCAAGGCAACCAAAACGACGATAATGATCCAGCAGACACCGATAACGGCGAGCTTGTTCTTACGAAGACGCTTAAAAGCGTCGCCCCACAGCGTGCGAGACTTGGCGGGAGCAGATGCGGCCATGGTGGCGGTAGCCTGCTCCTGAGACTGAGAATCAGTTTCCTGCATGAGACGTACCTCCCTTAGGCCTTATCCGACGGACCGCCAAGGCGGATGCGCGGGTCGAGGAATGCATAGCTAATGTCGACGAGCAGGTTGATCACCATGACGACGACGACGATGAGCGTAACGCCGCCCATAACGATGGGCCAGTCACGCATGCTAATGGCGCGATAGACCTCATAGCCGATACCGGGCCAGTTAAAAACCGTCTCGGTCAGGATGGCGCCCGAAAGCATGGCACCGAAGTCGACACCAATATAGGTAACGACGGGGATGAGTGCATTCTTAAGCGCATGCTTGATGATGATCGCGCGATTGGAGAGACCCTTGGCCTTTGCCGTACGGATGTAATCCTGGCTCATGACGTCAAGCAGCTGCGAGCGCATAATGCGGGCGGAATAAGCGGTCGAAACCGAAGCCAGCGTAATGGTCGGAAGCACATAGTGCATCCAATCCTGATACTGAGAACTGGAACCACCGGCACCCGAGATCGGCATGGAGAATGCACCGCCCGTGGCGTCCTTGAGAATGACGCCAAAGAACAGCTGCAGCAACATACCGAGCCAGAAGGCCGGGACGGCAACGAGGATCGACGTGGTGAGCGTTACCAAAATATCCCAGAAGGAATAACGCTTTACCGCCGAAATGATACCCGCACCGATACCCATGATTGCCTCGAGTACGATGGCGCATGCGGCAAGTTTGACCGTATACGGATACTTCTGGGCAAAGATTTCCGTAACCGGCAGCTTGCGCTGATATGAATTACCCAGATCGCCATGAAGCAGGCCGTTCATGTAATACAAGTAACGGTCCACGAGCGACGTTTGAACGGGGTCGCCGTTCTCGTCAAGGATCGCGTTGCCGTCCTCGTCCGATTGGACCAGGTGATAGCGGACGCGAAGCTGAAGCTCCACCTCGGGGGACAGAGCCTTGTCTCCACCGATCAGCTTGATCGGATCTCCCGGCACGATATTCTGGAGGGCGAACAGAATCAGCGTAACGCCCAAAAATACCGGGATGAACTGAAGCACACGTTTAACGATGTACTTACCCATACCACTCCCCTATCTAGGGATTAACTTAAATGGGATGCCGATCGCCAGACCGGCATCCCAAAATTACCATCAGCCAGTTTACCCCAGGTTAGGGAGAACTGTATGTTTCCCATGAGGTCTACGTAAATACTTGACCCTCACGGAAGTTGCAAAACTCTTAGGCGAGCTCAGCGGTACCCAGATCGGCGTGCTTCTGCGGATCGACATAGAGGTACTTGATGCGATCGGAGCCGGCGATGGTGTGCGTGTAGAACATCAGCGGGATGACCGGGCAGTCAGCAGCGACCATTGCGTCGGCCTCCTGCATCTTAGCGACGCGCTCTTCGTCGTCAATCGTGGTACGGGCCTCGTCGACCTTGGCGTCGAACTCGGGGTTGTTGTAACCAGAACGGTTGTCGCCACCGAGGGAGTCGGAGTGGAACAGCGGATACAGGAAGTTGTCCATGATCGGATAGTCGGCAATCCAGCCCAGACGACCGAACTGATAGTTGAGGTTCTGGTACTGCTCGAGCAGGGCAGACCACTCGGGGGTATCGGAGACGGCGGTAATGCCAACCTTGGCAAGGTCACCGATGATGGACTCCATGATCTCCTTGTGGCCACCGTCCTGGTTGTAGGACAGAGTCACGTTAATGCCACGATCGCCGTTGGCGTCAGCGGGAGCAACCTTGTCGAGGTACTCGTTAGCCTTGTCGACGTCGTAGGCGCAGAACTCCCATGCGCCCTCCTTGTAGCCATCGATGCCCGGAGGAACAATGCCGTCAGCGGGGGTGCGGGTACCCTTGAAGATGGTCTTGCAGATGGCCTCACGGTTGATGGCCAGGGAGATGCCCCTGCGCAGATCGGCGTTGTTGAACGGCTCGGCCGTGGTGTTGCAGGTCAGGTAGTAGGTGGAAGGCTCGGCGCCGAGCAGCATGCGCTCGCCGTCGCCCATGGTGTAGCCGTCCTTGGACTCGCCGCGATCCTTCTTGGCGGCGTCGATCTGAGCAACGGGAACGTCGCAGATGTCAAGGTTACCGGCCTGGAACTCCTTGTAAGCGGTCTCCACGTCCTTGATGACCTGGAAGTGGATGCTATCGATCTTGGCCTTGTCGCCATAGTAATCGTCGAACTTCTTGAGGTTGATCTCCTGACCATCCTCCCACTTGCCGTCCATCATGAACGGGCCGTTACCGATCGGGGCAAGGTAGAAGCTCTTGACATCGGACTCGGCGCACTCGGGAACCGGGGACAGAGCCGGATGAGAGGCGACGAAGGGGAAGTCGGCGTAAGCGGAAGTCAGCTTGACGACGAGGGTCTCATCGTCAGGGCAGGTAACACCGCTGAGCTCAGTAGTGTTACCGGCAAGCAGATCGTCATAGCCCTCGACCATGGAAAGGTGATAGGAGACCTCGGAAGGACCATACTCTTTAGCGACAGCGGACTTGGTGCTGACCAGACGCTCCCAACCGAGCTTGAAGGACTTGGAGGTAACGTCATCACCGTTGTGGAACTTGGCCTTCTTGATCTTGAAGGTAAACTCGGTGGCGTCGTCGTTGGCCTCGAAGGACTCGCAAGCCAGCGGAACGATCTCGCCCTTCTCGGCGTCATAAGAGGTCAGAGCGTCAAAGAGCTGGTACTCGACCTGAGTGCCCTGGTCCTCCTGGACATTGTAGGGGTCGATGCAGACCGGGTTATTGATGTAGAAGTTCAGCGTCGAACCGGACTCAGAACCGGAAGCGTCTCCGCCCTTCTTGCCGCATGCGGCAAGAAAAGCCATGGAGCTCGCAGCAAGGGTACCGCCGACAAAGGCGCGACGACCCATAACGGGCTGGTGGAACATAGAATCAGCCATGCCATCCTCCTTATGAGATAGGACAAAGAAATGTTCAGTCGGACATATGTCGAGACAATCCGATCCGAACTATCGAAACGCCGCCCGTTGCTATGGCTGGTTATGCACAACAGGCCAACGTTTTCAATACAGTAGCGCATTTTATGCACGATTTGGGGCTAATTCCGGTTAACGGTCGAGAATTTCTTTAGTTGGGCGCAGTATGTGGTGATATTCTGACTCTGTTACAAATATGTAAACAAAAAGGGTCCCGCACTTGCGGAACCCTTTTCAATTATTTTATGCGGCTCGTGCTTAGTAGCCCACGATGCCCTGCGGGAAGAAGAACATGCACAGCACGACGCACACGGCAAACACGACAGCCATGATGACGGTCAGGCGGTCAAGGTTCTGCTCCATAACGCCCGTGGCAGAGCTGGAGTTATACAGCGAGCTGGCAATCATATCCGAAACGCCGGTGCCCTTACCGGAATGCATCAGGACGAGAATCGTCAGCGCCACGGCAGAGACAGCCCAAACTACAAACAGCAGAATCTGAAACGGACCCATAGAGAAGCTCCTTAATAGAACAATTCAAACTCCAGTACTGTACCACAACCCCCGACACTCCCCACTTGCCATTTGGGGACGAGGTAGAAATGGCAAAAATACCAAAAAGGGGGTTGCCCGAATATGGTCAACCCCCTTGCAAAGAAACGCTTGGCGTTTTCTCTTAGGCCTCGGTCGCGAGCACGCGGCCCGTCATCTCGGCGGAAGGCTCCAGACCAGCCATGGTGAGCATAGTCGGGGCGATATCGGAAAGTCGACCGTCCTCGATACCGGCGAGCTGTGCCTTCTCATCAACGATGATGAACGGCACGCGGTTGGTGGTGTGAGCCGTAAACGGATGCTTGGAACCGTCGGAAGCAACGTCAAACATGTGATCGGCGTTGCCGTGGTCGGCGGTAATCAGCGCAAAGCCGCCCTTAGCGAGAATCGCCGGGACAACCTTGGACAGGGCATCGTCAACAGCCTCGACGGCCTTAACGGCCGCGTCGAAGACACCGGTGTGACCAACCATGTCGCAGTTCGCGAAGTTCACGATGTAGAAATCAGCGCGGTCCTCGTTGATGGCAGCGACGAGCTTCTCGGTAACCTCGGGAGCGCTCATCTCGGGCTGCAAATCGTAGGTAGCAACCTTGGGGGAAGCGACGAGCACGCGCTCCTCGCCCTCCTTGGGCTCCTCGATGCCGCCGTTAAGGAAGAACGTCACGTGGGCGTACTTCTCGGTCTCGGCGGTGTGCAGCTGCTTCAGGCCATTGGCTGCGATTACGTCGGCCAGAACGTTCTCGGGGAACGTCTTGGGGAAGGCGACCTCGACGTCAAACGTCGGATCGTATTCGGTCATCGTCACAAAGTGCGAGAGCTTGATCTGCTCGCGCTCAAAGCCGTCGAACTCCTTGTCCGTGAACACGCGGGTCATCTGACGAGCGCGGTCGGGACGGAAGTTGAAGAAGATGGCCGCGTCGCCCTCGTGGATGCCCTCGTTGTGGGCAGCGAACGGCTCAACGAACTCATCGCCGCGCGGATCCTTCTCGTAGTAGGCCTTGATACCGGCAACGGGGTCGGTATCGGCATCGGACGCATTGACCATGACGTCGTAGGCGCGCTCGATGCGCTCCCAACGGTTGTCGCGGTCCATGGCCCAATAACGGCCCGAGACGGTAGCAACGCGAGCGTCGCAACCAGTCTCCTCGGAGATCTTGGCCAGGAAGGCGCAGAACTCGCTCATGTAGCCGGCACCGGACTGCGGATCGACGTCGCGGCCATCCATAAAGGCGTGAACGCGAACGGTCTTAATGCCATACTGGGCAGCCATCTTGACCAGGGCCTCGACATGGTTCATGTGAGAATGAACACCGCCGGGGCTCATAAGGCCCATGAGGTGCAGGGTCTTGCCCTCGGCCTTGACGTCATCCATAGCCTTGACGAAAACCTCGTTCTTGGCGATGGAGCCGTCCTTGATGGCGTTGTTGATGCGCGAAAGCTCCTGAAACACGATGCGGCCGGCACCGATGTTGAGGTGACCCACCTCGGAGTTGCCCATCTGGCCGTCGGGAAGGCCCACGTCCTCGCCCGAAGCACCGAGCGTGGTGTGAGGATACTTCTCGTACAGGCTATCGAGGAAGGGCGTCTTGGCGGCAGCGACGGCGTTCTCGCCGTCGGCCGGAGCCAAGCCGCAGCCATCCATGATGATTAGGAGTGCAGGAAGATGACGCTGTGCCATATGCCCTACTCGCCTGCCTTGACGACCATAGAGGCGAAGTCGGCAGCCTTGAGCGAAGCGCCGCCCACGAGGGCGCCGTCAACGTCGGGCTTGGCAACAAGCTCAGCGATGTTGGCGGGCTTGGCGGAGCCACCATAAAGAACGCGGATGCCGTTGGCGAGCTCCTCGCCGAACATCTCCTTGAGGGTCTCACGGATAGCGCCGCAGACCTCCTGAGCGTCCTCGGCGGTAGCGGTCTTGCCGGTGCCGATGGCCCAGATGGGCTCGTAGGCGACGACGACCTGCTTGGGGCAGGTGATCTCAAGACCCTCGAGACCAGCCTTGACCTGGTTCACGACATGCTCGACATAGGTGCCGGCCTCGCGAACCTCAAGGGACTCACCGCAGCAGAAGACGGGAACAAGACCGGCGGCAACGAGAGCCTTAGCCTTCTTGTTCTGGTCCTCATCGGTCTCGTGGAAGTAGTCACGACGCTCGGAGTGGCCGATGATGCAGTAGGTGCAGCCAGCGGACTTGAGCATGTCGCAAGAGGACTCACCGGTGAAGGCACCCTTGGCCTCCCAGTACACGTTCTGTGCACCGAGGGCGATGGGGGCAGCCTGAATGCGGTCATGAACCGTAGTAATGTCGATGGTCGGAGGGCAGACGAGCACCTCGACGCCAGCCGGAACCTCGGGCAGAGCCTGGGCCAGCTCGTCGGCGAGCTTGGCAGCCTCGGCGACGTCGTTGTTCATCTTCCAGTTACCAGCGATAAGAAGGGTGCGATTAGGCATCGAGAAGCGCCTCCACTCCGGGCAGGGCCTTACCCTCGACGAGCTCCATGGAAGCGCCACCGCCGGTGGAGATCCAGCTCATCTTGTCGGCCAGGTTAAACTTGTTGACGGCTGCGACGGAATCGCCACCACCGATGATCGAGGTGCAATCAGCCTCGGCGACAGCCTCGGCGATAGCCTGGGTGCCGTGAGCGAAGTTGTCGAACTCAAAGACGCCCATGGGGCCATTCCAGAATACGGTCTTGGCGCCCTTGACGGCCTCGGCGTAGAGCTCCTCGGTCTTGGGGCCGATGTCCATGCCCTCACGGTCGTCGGGGATAGCGTCGGAAGCGACAACCTCGGGGACAGCGTCCTCGCCAAAGTGGTCGGCAACACGGTTGTCGATGGGGAGCAGGATCTTGACGCCCTTCTCCTCGGCCTTCTTGAGCATCTCGCCAGCGCGCTCGACCCAGTCCTCTTCCTTGAGGGACTGACCGACGGTCATGCCCTGAGCCAGGAAGAAGGTATAGGCCATGCCGCCACCGATAATCAGGGTGTCGGCGGAGTCGATAAGGTGATCGAGAACGCCGATCTTGGAGGAAACCTTGGAACCGCCGACGATGGCGACGAAGGGACGCTCGGGCTCGGCGAAGATACCGGTCAGCGTGTCGACCTCCTTCTCCAGAAGGAAGCCAGCGACTGCGGGCAGGTAAGCGGCGGGACCCACGACGGAACCCTGGGCGCGGTGAGCGGTACCGAAGGCGTCGAGGACGAAGACGTCGCCATAGGAAGCGAGGGTCTTGGCGATCTCGGGATCGTTCTTCTTCTCACGCTTGTCAAAACGGACGTTCTCGAGAACGAGGACCTTGCCCGGCTCGACGGCGGCGACGGCCTCGGCGGCCTTCTCGCCATAAGTGTCGGCGACAAAAGCAACATCGAGACCAGAGAGCTCGGCGAGCTTCTTGGCGACGGGCTCGAGGGAAAGCTCGGGCTGGAAGCCGGTGCCCTCGGGACGGCCGAGGTGGCTCATGAGGATAACGCGAGCATTGTGCTCAACGAGATAGTTGATGGTGGGCAGGGCAGCCTTGATACGGGTGGTGTCGCCAACGACGCCATCCTTGATAGGCACGTTGAAGTCAACGCGGACGAGAACGCGCTTGCCGTCGACATCGATGTCGCGGACGGTCTTCTTGGTAAAGGCCATGTTTGCTTCTACCTTTCGTACGTGTCTGCCTCCCATTACGGCAGACGATTTCTTATAAAAAGGGCGCGACCTTAGGGTGTAAGCCCTATAAGGCCGCGCCCTTTTTTAGACGCTCAACGAGCTATTCGCTAAAAGCCAAATTAAGCAACGAACTTCTCGAAGTACTTGATGGTGCGGACCATCTGAGAGGTGTAGGAGTTCTCGTTGTCGTACCAAGAGGTAACCTGAACGAGGGTCTGGCCGTTGCCGAGGTCAGAGCACATGGTCTGAGTGGCGTCGAAGATGGAGCCATGGGTCTCGCCGATGATATCGGTGGAGACGATGTCGTCCTCGTTGTAAGCGAAGGTCTCGGAGATGGTGGCAGCGTAGGCCTTCATAGCGGCGTTGACCTCGTCGGCGGTAACCTTCTTGTCAACGACAGCGTAGAGGTTGGTGAGGGAGCCGGTCGGCGTCGGGACGCGCTGGGCGGCACCGATGAGCTTACCGTTGAGCTCGGGGAGAACCAGGCCGATAGCCTTGGCAGCACCGGTGGTGTTGGGGACGATGTTGACGGCGCAGGCGCGGCTACGACGCTTGTTGCCCTTGCGCTGCGGGCCGTCGAGCGGCATCTGGTCGCCAGTCCAGGCGTGAATGGTGGTCATGATGCCGGACACGATGGGAGCGAAGTCGTTCAGACCCTTGGCCATCGGGGCGAGGCAGTTGGTGGTGCAGGAAGCAGCGGAGATGATGTTGTCCTCAGCGGTCAGCGTCTCATGGTTGACGTTGTACACGATGGTGGGCAGATCGCTGCCGGCCGGAGCGGAGATGACGACCTTCTTGGCACCAGCGTTGATGTGGGCCTGAGCCTTAGCCTTGCTGGTGTAGAAGCCAGTACACTCGAGAACGACGTCGACGTCGAGGTCGCCCCAAGGCAGGTTGTTGGCGTCGGCCTCCTTGTAGATCTTGATCTCCTTGCCGTCAACGGTGATGGAATCCTCGCCAGCGACGACCTCGTGATCGCGAGCATAGTTGCCCTGCGTGGAGTCGTACTTCAGCAGGTAAGCGAGCATATCGGGAGAGGTGAGGTCGTTGATAGCGACGATCTCGGAGCCCTCATGACCGAACATCTGACGGAAGGCCAGACGACCGATGCGACCGAAGCCGTTAATAGCAACCTTTACTGCCATTGTGTCTCCTTTCGTAAGGCCCCCGCAAGCTACAGCGCCCGCCGTTGAGGCCCACAAACTAACCACTCGCCTAATATACCTTTTTTTTGACTTGAATTTCACGAGAATGCTCGAAATTGAAAATCAAATTTGCTTTAAAACGTTTTAAAGCATAAAACAGCAGTTCAAGTACTATATAAACTGCCGCTTTAAACTACTTGTTCGCTTCAATGAGCTTTTCAAGACGCAAAACACGGTGATATAGGGCCGACTTTGACAAAGGAGGGTCGGCCATCTCCCCCAAATCTCGCAGTGAGAGATCGGGATAGCGCTCACGTAAGTCACAAAAGGCCGCCAAGGCATCCGGGAGCACATCGCGCATGCCGCGTCGCTCAAGCTCCTCGATAAGCGCGAGCTGATGTTGGGCAGCGCCGGCGCTTCTCGTCTGGTTGGCCAGCTCAGCATTCACGCGACGATTTACGTCGTTTTTCACCAACTTGACCGCACGGGCTTCCTCGATTTCGGCAACGCTGCGCTTGGCACCAATCAATTTGAGCAAATGCTCAATCTCCTCGGCGCTCTTGATGTACACGGCATATGATCCTCGCCGGGCGTTGACACGCGCATGAACCCCGACCTGCTCCAACAGGTCGCAAAGCCCCTTGGCGTATTGTTCGCCCTGCACCGCAATCTCCAGGTGAAAATCGCCACGCGGGTCTGCCACAAAGCCGCCGGCAATCAAAGCGCCGCGAATGTAGGCGAGCCTGCAGCAGGGCCGGGCGACGATATGGCGCGGCACACCGGCGACGAGCCCTCCCCTGCGGTCGAGAATGCCCAGCAGAACCAAAGCCTTATCGAGGTCGGGCTGGTCGGGCAAGGTGATGAGATAGTTTCGCACCTTATGCAAGACCGACTTGCGGACGGTAAACTCCGTTTTGAGCTTGAGGATGCGGTGCGTCAGCGTAATCATCGTGCGTGCAACGGCACCCGTCTCGGTCGCAACCGTCAAACGGTACCGACCAGAGCCCGCCAGCGAAAGCGTGCCACTCACACGTGTAAGAGCGGCAAGTGTCGACAGATCGCAATATTCACATTCGGGTTCGCAGCGCGCAAGCTCGTCACGCACCTCGGCGGTAAACGACATTCAAACCTATGCTTTCGTGTTGGCACGCGACAAGTCGCGGTGAGAAATGCTCACGTGATACTGAGCACCTTCCAGGTATCGGGCCGTAGCCTCTGCAATGGCAACGCTGCGGTGCTGGCCGCCCGTACAGCCGATGGCAATGGAAAGCTGCGGCTTGCCCTCCGCGATATAACCCGGCATGACCGTATCGAGCAACTGCGTCCAAACCTTCCAGAACTCCTGCGTCTTGGGATGGTCCAGGACAAAGTCGGAGACCTTCTTATCGAGGCCGGTCAACGTGCGCATCTCGGGGTCGTAGAATGGATTAGGCAGGAAGCGAACATCGATCATGATGTCTGCCTCGACGGGCATACCATGCTTAAAGCCAAATGAGAAGACGTGGACGTCCATGAGCTGCTGGTCGGACAGCTCTGAAAAAGCCGCACGCAGCTTATTGCGTAAAGCAGAGGTACGAAGGCGGCTCGTATCGATGATCATATCGGCTCGGTCGCGCACGCCCTGGAGTTGTAAACGCTCGCGCTGGATGGCGTCGGCCGTGGTCTCCCCCGGCTTCGCAATGGGATGGCGGCGGCGGTTTTCGCTGTAGCGGCGAATCAGCACCTCATCAGATGCATCGAGAAACACAATGTCACAGCTCATCTCGCGCTCTTCCAAGGCGGCAACGGCGTCAAGCAGCTCATCAAACAGGCCTTGGCTGCGAAGGTCACAGGTAACAGCAAGATGTCTACCCACACCCGTATTGATGCCAACAAGCTCTGCGAGCTGCGCAATCAGGCGCGGAGGCAGGTTGTCGATACAAAAATAGCCCATGTCCTCAAACACATGCATGGCTTGCGTTCGGCCCGATCCGGACATTCCGGTGATGATGACGATATCGGGAATGCGCTCCGTGCGCTCCGCCGCATCCATGGCATCTCCCTTTTGCATGTGCTGCCTCCTAAAATAAGCGCAGGACCCGGCCAGCGGATCCCGCGCGATCAATTGCCTTAGTTGAGTATACCGCCCCAAGCGGATACGAGGCCCGTCTTACGCCTCAAGCGCAGCCTTGAACCAACTCGTAATACTTGTGGGGTGCGTAATGGCAGTGCCAACGACAACGGCCCAGGCGCCGGCGTCAATCGCGGCGCGAGCCTCCTCGGGCGTATGCACACGGCCCTCGCAAATAATGGGAAGACCGGGGAACTCCTCGGTTGCCTGGCGCAAAAGCGGCAGGTCGGGGCCGTCTGCCATGGTGCAATCGATGGCGGCGACGCCATGCGAAAGCGTAGTGGAAACCAAATCGAAGCCCATGTCGACCGCGCGGCGGATATCCTCGATCGTGGCGCAGTCCGCCATCAGAAGCACGCCCTCCTCGTGCAGCGGACGAAAAGTGTCCTCGAGCGACTTGCCATCGGGGCGCGGACGATCGGTGGCGTCAATCGCCACGATGTCAGCACCGGCAGCAACGCAGGCGCGGGCGTGACGCAGCGTCGGCGTGATGTAAACGCCCTCGTGTCCATCCTTCCACAGGCCGATAACAGGAACCTCACAACGACCCTTAATGGCAGCAATGTCGGCAAGGCCCTGGCAACGAATGGCGGCGGCGCCACCGAGTTCGCAAGCGCGAGACATTTGAGCCATGGTCTCGGGCGTACGAAGCGGCTCGCCCATATACGCCTGAACGCTCACGATGAGCTTACCCTTCAGGGATTGAATTAAAGGATCGACGGTCATAAGGCTATAACCTTTCTCAGAACAGCCTCCCGAGGCGTGTCGTCTCGGGAGGCTCCTACAGCAGATACGTTTACTTTAACGAGGCAAGAAGATGCTCGGCGGCACCGATAAGCGGTGCGTCGCCCTCCAGAGAACCGATGAGGATCGGCGTGTCCTGAAGCGGATCGAGCGCTTGGCTGGCATAGCCCTCGTGTACCGAATCCTTCCACGTCTGCGAACGCCAATCGGGTCCCTGGTGAATTACGCCACCCGAAAGCACGATGACCTCTGGATCCAGAATGTTGGCGAGCGAGCCCAAGCTAGCGCCCAATGCAAAGCCGGCATCGTGGATGACCTCGGTCGCCTTTGCGTCACCCGCGCGGCACAGGTCGTTCACGTCGCGGCCAACCGAGGGACGGCTGGGGTCAACACGACCGAAGCGCTCGTCGTACATGCGCCCAATCGACGTACCCGAAGCCACCGACTCCAGATGGCCGGAACGCCCGCAGGCGCAGGGAATGCCGGCGGCAGCCGAGCACTCGATGTGGCCCATATGGCCGGCAGCGCCATGGAAGCCCTGCATCACGCGGCCGTTCTCGACATATGCGCCTCCGATACCCGTACCGATGCCCAGACACAAGACGGAGAACTTGCCCTTGCCGACGCCCCAATGGGCCTCACCCAGAGCATGAGCCTGCACGTCGCCTACAACGGCAACGGGAAGACCGAGGTCCTCGCGCAGACGCGGCCCCAACTGAACGCCGGACCAGCCGGGCATGATCTCGTTGGCATACGCGATGGCGCCCGTCTTGGGATCGACGACGCCAGCGGCACCGATACCGACGCCAAGGACCTCGACATCGGGATTCGCCTCGAGAGCGGCCTTGATGGACGCCTCGATACGCTGGAAGACGGCCTCACCGCCCTCTTGGGCCTCGGTGGGAACCTCAGCCTCAAATACGGGATGGGGCACGCCGCCATCAGCCGGATATTCCATAATGGCGGTCGCAATCTTGGTGCCACCGATATCAACGGAGCAGATGTACTTGTTCTCCATGTCGCTCTCCTTAGGAGATAAAAACAACTACAGGAAATAAAGGCGGTGTTATCGCCGCAGCTTGCTAAAGGCTTCCCGAGTGCCCGGGGTTGGGGTGAAAGCGGTCGGGCATTGACCTAATGGGTCACGCTCGATCGCTTGAGCCCCAAGATCGGGTGCCCGGGAAAGCTTTACAGGAGACCGTTGTCCTGGAGGACCTTCCTAATCGCCTCGACGTTCTCGCCGGTCATGGCCTTCACCGGGCGCGGCATGGTCGGGCTGTCGAAAATGCCCATGAGGTTCATAGCGGTCTTGAAGGCGCCAACGCCACCGGCATAGCCCTGGACGCCCGAGGTGACGTCCCAGATGTGCGAAATCTCATTGAGGCGATCCTGCTCGGCTTTGACGGTAGCCCAGTCACCAGCCTGAGCGGCCTTCCACTGACGCACGTAGCCCTCGGGCTCAACGTTGGCGAGACCCGGGACAGAGCCGTCGGCGCCACCAAGGTAGGCACCGTCGACGACGACCTCATGGCCGGTGAGGATGCTCATCGGATGGCCGTTCTTCTCGTTCTCCTGAACGAGGTAGCGGAACGAGACGTCGTCACCCGAGGAATCCTTGACGCCAGCAAGGACGCCCTCGGCGCCGAGCTTTGCAAGGAGCTTCCAGGGGAGCTTGGTGTGAACGCACACGGGAATGTCATAGGCAAAGATGGGCAGGTCGAGCTCCTCGTGCAGGATGCGGAAATGCTCCTCGACCTCGGTCATGCCCTGCAGGGCATAGAACGGGCAGGTGGCAACGAGCGCATCGGCGCCCAGCTCCTGAGCAACCTTACCGTGCTCAATCATGCGCTCGGTCTCGGTATCGATGATGCCGACCAGAACAGGAACGCGGTGGTCGACGATTCGAACGGCCTCGGCGATGATCTGTCGACGACGCTCGTCGGTGGAGAAAACGACCTCACCCGAAGAGCCCAGGAAGAACAGGCCATCGACGCCGGCGTCGATCATGCGGTTGATGCTGCGCTCAAAGGAGGCAACGTCGAGCTGGTGATCTTCGGTATCGGGAACAACGACGGGAGGAATAACACCGGTGAATTTCTGAGTTGCCACAAGAATCTCCTTAGTTGTCTGGCGGGTGGCCCTATGCCGCCCACTCTTGTTGGCAGTGTCCAGGCCGTCTAGGCCAAAGAACACAGGTAGAACGCTTGGTTAAAGAAGTCGACGACTTCGTTTTCGAACGCATTGATGCGTTCGTGAGCATATTTGGCATAGATAATATGCCTCCGGTCACACTCAAGACCGTTGAATACGGCAAACTGGCTCTTGGGATCGCTCACGGCATCCATGAGCGATGTACCCATGAGTACCGATCCGCGCACCCGAGACGACAGCGCTTCGAGGCCGCCGGGAAGCGGATTGGCAACCGCCGTGCAGGCAAGGCCCCGCTCGTCCAGAGCAGAAACCGCCAGCGCGACTCCACCGCCAAGGCCCTCGCCCCATGCAAAGATGCGGTCGGGGTCCATGCCGTCAAGATTGCGCGCGACCTTTGCCATTGCACAGCCCCAGCGGACGCGTTCAACAAAAACGGGCGAGGTAACCCCCTGCTTCAGCTCGCTGAGCCCAATCACATCGTCGTCCAGCGCAAGCACGGCATATCCCATGGCGGCAAACCTCGTCATGTGATGCCATCCACGTACGGGTCGGTCGATGTCATGAAACATCAGGCATAGCGGCACAAGCTCGGATGCCCGGGCACAACCTGAGGGCTCAATCAAACGGCCGTGTACGACTTCCCCGGCAAGTTCAAAGGAAACCTCGGAGTAGCGCGCGCACGGATTGGCGAAATCAATCGCCGTGACAGTCAGTCCGCAAACCTCAAGGTCCGAAGCGGCTGCCTCCAACTCGGAAACATCCGCCAAGGCATCGCCGCGCCAATCACGGAAATCGGAGAGCCTTGACGAAACCGTCCCAGAGATCCCCGCAAGCTCGGGGTCAATCAGCTCATTGACATTGCTCTCGCACTTAGACATGAGCCTCCCCTTCCTTGCAGAAAAACGGAATGATCAGATCGTCAAAATCCTGAATCTCCTCGTGGCCAAAGCCCTCAAAGAACTCATGGCGCTTCTCACAGGTCAGGTTATTGTAGACCGCAAACTGCGTCGCCGGTGGACAGACGATATCAGCCGTTCCCGTGCCAAACAGCACGGGGCATTTGACCATGGGGGCAAAGTTCTTGGAATCGAAATACGCCAGCTTGGCATAGGCCTCGTCAATACGAGTCGAGTCCTCGTCAAACCAGCGAGACCAATAGCGCAGGCCCTCGTAGGCAATGTCGTCGGCATCCAAATCCCAGACCAGGCGGAAATCCGACAGGAAAGGATAGAGGATGGCGGCACGATTGATAAGCTCGCTGTTAAGCGCGCAGGTCGCAATGCCCAAGCCACCGCCCTGCGACGCACCGTTCACAAAAACACGGGCAAGATCGATGCCCTCGAGCTCGCGAACAATGCGGCACAGAATGCGGATATCCTGATGCAAGCGTACGTAGTAGAGATTGGCCGGGTCGCCGTCGATACCGGCAACGATATGCCCGGCAACCGTTGTGCCTTCAAATCCACCAATATCCTCGGAGGGGCCACCCTGACCGGGGCAGTCGAGGGCGACAAGTGCCATGCCCATACCCGCAAACGACGCCTGCTCGAACCAGCTGCGGCTTGCGCCCGGATAGCCGTGGAACTGTAGCACCAGCGGCACGGACTCGTCCGAAACCGGCTTGAGATACTTGGCATGCAGGCGGGCGCCACACATGCCGGTATACCAGAGGTCAAAAAACTGGCAGGTCGCAGCATCGGCAATCGATGCCTCCTCGACCGAATAGTCGATCTCGACGGCGTCAGCCTCGGCCATGCGGTCGTTCCAAAAGAGATCGAAATCTGATGGACGAGGCATGGCGCCCCGATAACCACCAAATTGCTGTTGTAGCTCCTGAGCGCTTGGCATGGCTCGTGAACCCAACCTTTCGAAATCGCAACGAGGGTGCGCCCGGCAAGGGAGCCGGGCGCACAGGAGGGAAAGCGAACCTACTCGCCAAGCTTGGGGTGCAGCAGCGACGGCGCAGCACCGAGCAGCATCTTGGTGTAGGGGTCCTGCGGGTTCTGGAAGACCTGCTTGGCCTCGCCCTGCTCGACGATCTTGCCGCCGTTCATGACGATGATGTCGTCAGAGATGTAGCGGACCGTCTGGATGTCATGGCTAATGAACACCATAGCCAGGCCGAGCTCCTTCTTAAGATCGGTCAACAGGTTGAGGATCTGCGCGCGGACCGAAACGTCCAGAGCCGAGGTGGGCTCGTCGGCGATGATGGCGTCAGGGTTCAACGACAGGGCACGGGCAATTGCCACGCGCTGGCGCTGACCGCCCGAAAGCTGGCCGGGAAGAACCTCGGCGGCAGAGCTGGGCAGACCGGTGAGCTCCAGGAGTTCCTTGACGCGCTTCTCCTGCTCGGCCTCGGTACCCAGGTTGTGGACGCGCATGGGGTCGAGCAGCTGCTCGCGAACGACCATGCGAGGGTTGAGTGCCGTCGCGGGGTTCTGGAACACGACCGAGATGACGCGGCCCATGTGACGACGATCCTCGGCAGTACGCTTGGTGACGTCCTTGCCCTTAAAGTAGACCTTGCCACTCGTGGGGGCCTGCAGGCCGCACATGACATTAGCAGTGGTGGACTTGCCGCAACCGGACTCGCCGACGATGCCGATCGTCTGACCGGGCATGAGCTTAATGGTCACGCCTTGGACGGCATGAACCAGATTGGGGTGCAGGATCGAACCGGTACGGGTCCTAAAGGTGACGTGGACATCGTCAAGGAAGATAATCGGCTCGACGCCGTTGACCGCAGTCTCGCTCATCTACATCACCTCCGCATGAGGGGTCAAACCATTTGCCTTGAGCACCTCATCGGGGAGCTCGGAATAGAAGTGCTCGGTGCCGGGCACGCGCTTGAAGACCGGACGGGTGTCCAGGCCGATGTGCGGATGGCTTGAGCGGGGCGCGAAGCGATCGCCCTTGGGGAAATCGCGCGGGCTGGGGACGGCGCCGGGCACCTGGTGCAGGCGGCCCGAACCGCTCTCGATGGACAGAACGGAACCCAGAAGACCGCGGGTGTACTCGTGAATCGGGTTGGTGAGCAGCTCCTTGGTGGGCGCCTGCTCGATAACCTGACCGGCGTACATAACCGTGATGTTATGGGCGACCTCGGCGACCAACGCCAGGTCATGCGAGACGAAGATCATGGCAAAGCCGAGCTTGGCCTGAAGATCGTTGAGCAGCTTAATGACCTGCTTTTGGACGGTAACGTCCAGAGCGGTCGTGGGCTCGTCGCAGATGACCAGCTTGGGGTCGCGGGTAAGGGCCATAGCGATCAGAACGCGCTGACGCTGTCCACCGGAAAGCTCGTGCGGATAGCTCTCGAGCGTGCGCTTGGGATCGAGGCCGACGAGCTCCAGGAGCTCCTCGGCGCTGCGGGTGCCGCCGCGCTTGGTGAGCTGCTTCATCTGGGCGGAGATGAGCATAGAGGGGTTGAGCGAGGACAGGGCGTCCTGATAGACCATGGCGATATCGGTACCGCGCAGGCCGAACCACTCCTTCTTGCTCATCTTGAGCAGGTCACGACCCTCCCAGAGGACCTCGCCGGAAAGATGCTCGTCCTCATCGGTCAGGCCCATGATGGCCAGCGTGGTGATGGACTTACCGCAGCCGGACTCGCCTACCAGGCCCATGGTCTGGCCGGGACGGACGTCAAAGTTGACATGGTCGACGACGTTGATATCGCCGTGGTGCTCAAACTGGATGCAGAAATCGCGGACCGAAAGAATCGGCTCAACGGACTCATCGGGCACATGGCGGTCGTTACGCTTGAGCTCGACATCGCGCAGGGCGCCAAGACGGGCGGACAGGGACTGGGCCTGCTCCTTGTAGGCGCGAACGGGGTCGGAGACCAGCAGGTCGGCCTCGCGGCGCTTGGAGGAATCGGTCGGATCCAGGGCGGCGGAAGGAGCAGCGGCCATAGCGTCGGTAATGCCCTCGGAGAGGATGTTGAGCGCCAGGCAGGTGATCATGATGGCCAGACCCGGGAACAGCGCCTGCCACCAACGACCGGCGAGCACGCCACCGCGGGCGTCGGCGAGGATGTTGCCCCACGTAGCAGTGGGCTCCTGGATGCCAGCGCCGATAAAGGTCAGCGAAGCCTCGAAGATGATGGCATCGGCGACCAGGGTAACGGTGAAGACCATGATCGGGGCAATGCAGTTACGAAGAACGTGCTTGATCAGAATCCACGGAGCCTTGGCGCCGGAGACGATGACCGCGCGGACATAGTCCTCACCGTACTCGGATACGATGTTGGCACGCACGATACGGGCGATCTGCGGGGTGTACATAAAGCCGATCGCAAAGATAATCGACGGCACGGAGTTGCCCAGGATGGAAACGAAGACGGCTGCGAGGGCGATACCCGGGACAGACATGATGATGTCCAGGATGCGCATAATCGTCTCGGAGACGGCCTTGCGCGAAACCGCAGCAAGAGCACCGACAACGGAGCCACAGACCAGAGCCATAGCGGTAGCACCAAAGCCGATGATCAGCGAGTAACGACCACCGTAGAGCATACGCGAAAGGATGTCACGGCCCTTGTCGTCGGTTCCGAAGATAAACCCGTTGCCGGGAGCCTGGCGAGCCGTAAAGATCTCGACCGGGCTATAGGGGGCAAGAACGGGGGCAAGAATCGCAGTCAGGGCGACCAGCACCAGCACGATGGCGGCAATCTTAGAAGACAGCGTCATCTTCTTCCAGCCACCGAGCTTGAGCCCCTTGGAGGCAGCCTTCTCGAGCTGCTCGGTTTGCTTCTCTCGAATCTTTACCATAATCTACACCGTCCTGATGCGCGGGTTGATGAGCAGGTAGAGCATGTCAACCACGATGTTGATGATGATGAAGGCAAGAGCAACGACGATGACGACGCCCTGAACCAGGTTCGCCTCGTTGCCCTGAACGCCCTGCAGGATCGCAGTACCCATGCCGGGGAGGTTGAAGATGACCTCGATGACGACGGCGCCGCCCATGAGATAGCCAATCTTAAGACCGAGGGTGGTGACCGGGGTGATCAGCGCGTTGCGGAGAACGTTGATGCCGACGACGACCTTCTCGGGAACGCCGGCGCCGCGAGCCATACGGACATAGTCCTTGTCGAGCTCCTCGACCATGGCGGTACGCACGATACGAGTCATCTGACCCGTCAGCGGAAATGCCAAGGCGATGGCGGGCATGATCATGCGTCCCAGATAGCCAGCCGGATTCGTGGTGAAGTGCGGCAGGGCACCCGATGCCGGGAGTACCTTAAGGTAGGAAGAGAACAGCAGGATCAACAGAACGGCAAGCCAGAACGACGGGGTTGCCAAGCCGGCGATGGAAAAGACGCGGATCACTTGGTCCGGCCATTTATCGCGATACAGTGCCGCGATGACGCCGAGCAAAAACGATACGACCGCACCGATGGCAAGACCGATGAAGGTCAGCTGCATCGTGACGGGTAGGGCCGTGGAGATGCGCTTGGCAACGGAGTTGCGAGCAGCACCATAGGTGCCCATGTCGCCATGGATCAAATTGCCCATATAGCGCACGTAGCGCACGGGCCAGGGGTCGTCCAGACCATACTTCTCATGGTACTCGGCAACCGCCTCGGGCGAGGCACCGTCACCCAACGCCGTGTAGGCGGGGTCGGTCTTGGAGAACGACATAAGGAAGAACACCAGGACGGTGACGCCCAATGCCATGATCGGCAGCGCCACGAGACGCCTTCCAATCAAACGTAGAAAGTTGTTCACGTTCTCTCCCCTTTCTTTTGTCGGTAGGACCAACTGGTATATGAGTACGGACACTCATTACAAGACCCGAGCGACATCGTTGCCGCCCGGGTCTTTGTTTCAACTATGAGGATACGGTCCCAACGGCCGACATCCTGCATATAGACTCAAGCGAGTCTTACGCCTTGACGGTCGCGACACCCTTAAAGGACATGCTCGTCGTGCCGATGCCCTTGAAGCCATCGAGGGCCTCGCCGTTGGGCGCAGTGGACGGGTCGTTCCAGGAAGCGGAGACGGTCTTAACGTGGACAACGGGGTACAGAACGGCGTTGTCGGCGATGATGTCGAAGCACTCGTTCCACTTCTTCTGCTGCTCGTCGCCCTCGGCGGCAAGAGCCTCGTCCATAAGGCCGTGGAGCTTCTGCCACTCAGCGGACTCCTTCCACGGGCAACGGGTCTGCATCCAGACGTTGTCGCCGTACCACCAGTTGAGCAGCAGGTCGGGGTCTGCGCCGAAGCAGGAAGGATCGCCAGGGGCAAGGAGGATATCGTAGGCCTCGCCGCCGTCGATGGCAGCATAGGTGGCCGGCGAGGTATCGGTCTGGATGGTCACATCGAAGCCGAGAGCGTCGAGGTCGTTCTTGACCTGGGCAGCCATGCCCTTGATCTGCTCGTTATCAGTGGTGCGCAGGGTAATGGCGCCCGGGGTGATACCGGACTCCTCGATAAGCTTCTTGGCCTTCTTGGCGTCGGTCTTGTACACCGTGGAGGCCTCATGATAGTTGGTGAAGCTCTTGGGGAGGTAGCAGCTGGCAGCGGTAGCAAGGCCGGCGAAGGTGTTGCTGATCATCTTCTCGGTGTCGAGCGCATACATGACAGCCTGACGGACCTTGACGTCGTTCCAAGGCTCCTTGGCGACGTTGAACATGATGAAGCGGGTGCCGAAGCCCTGGACGTTGTCAATCTTGCAGCCAGCGCCCTCGAGCTGGTCGACGGCGTCAGCGGTAACGAGCTCCATGACGAGCGTGGAGCCTTCCTGCTGAGCGGTGACGCGAGCGGTGGGGTCGGTCAGGATGCTGTACTGGATCTTCTTATCCTCGGCAGCATACTCACCGTTGTACTCGGGGTTGGGAACCAGGGTGATCTCGGTATCGGAGATAGAATCGTACATCCAGGGGCCGGAGCCGATCGGCTGCTTGGCGCGATCCTCCTCGCTCTGGGCGGCAGGAGTAACGCGAATGATGGCCAGACGATCCTTGAGCAGGGAGAAGTTGGGGACCTTGGTCTTGACCGTCACGGTGCTGGCGTCCTTGGCCTCGATGGACTCGAAAGGCTGGAAGAACGGAGCGTAGGTGGCAGAAGCGGCGCAAGCGGTGTAGGAGGCGACGACGTCGTCAGCGGTAACCTCGGTGCCATCGGAGAATTTGGCGCCCTTGCGGATGGTGACCTCGAAGGTGGTGTCGTCCACGGACTTGGGATCATCGGTGGCGAGCTCGTTGAAAGTGCTGTAGTCGTGGTAATCGATGCCGTAGAGGCCCTCGACGACGTGCCAGTTAGCGCCCAGGCCCACGGCGGAGCCGGTGCTGGCGGGGTCGAAGCTGGACGGAGCGTAAGCGGAACCGGCGGTGATCACGCCACCGCCACGGTTGGCGGAATCGGCGGGAGCGGAACCCTCGTCGCTAGAGCTGCCACCGCAGCCAGTGAGACCAAAGCCGGCGACAGCAGCGACGCTGCCGGTGAGGCCAAGGAACGAACGCCTGGACATACCCTTATTGATGATGGCCATGTCTTCTCCTATCAATAGAGAATCTTACCCGGGAGCACCTAAACTTGCCCCCGCGCAACTTGCGGACGATATATACCTTACCTACCGACAAACCCAACTGAGGTGCCGCGCTCGGCGACCGATACATACATACGCTTGAACGGTATTTACTACCGTTCACCGAATTCGTTGACAAACGATACAGCAGACAGTATGTATCGGCGAGGTGAGATATCAGTCTTCGTCAACCCGCAGGATAGCAGGGTTTTCGCTTGGGTTAGTCAAACGTTTTAGCGTTAATAAAACCCGAAACCAGCAGGCAATCATGGCGAAATAAATGGTTGAAAATCACGCAATCATGTATATCAGTTGTTTAGGCTCGTGTTTAGCTATCGGAATGGCCAGCCGCTGCCTCGGCGCGCTCGGCATTCCATGCAACGAGCGCCTCGTGGACCGCCTTGGCAACATCGGCAGGTATGCCGCGAACTTCCGCGATCTCTTGTTCACTCGCCGCGCGCAACCGCTTCATCGAGCCAAAATGGCGCATAATTGCACGTTTTCTAGTGGGTCCCACGCCTGGAACGTCATCGAGTACCGAAACCGTCATGGCTTTATCGCGCAACTCACGATGGAACGTGATGGCAAAACGGTGCGATTCGTCGCGCACCTGCTTGATGAGATAGAGCGACGCAGACCCGGTCGGAAGTACGACAGGAGTCTCGTCCCAAGGCACGAAAACCTCCTCATCGGCCTTTGCCAAACCACAAACTGGTATATCGAGCCCAAGGGCCTCAAGTTGCTTAATTGCAGCCGTCAATTGCGGCTTGCCGCCGTCGACAACGAGCAAATCGGGGCGCGAGCCAAAACGTTCGTCGCCCATCCGCTCGGGAGCATAGCGACGCCCCAAAACCTCGGACATCGAAACGAAGTCGTTCGCCTCGTCCAATTCGGCCTGGATTTTAAAGCGGCGGTACTGGCTCTTGTCGGCATGGCCGTTGGTAAACACCACCATCGAGGCGACCGTAAAGGTGCCATGAAGCGTAGAGATATCGAAGCACTCGATTCGCATTGGCGGCGCAGGTAGCGCCAAGGCGCTCTCAAGCTCCAGGAGCGCTCGATTGGTGCGATCGTCGGCGTATCCCGTGCGCATCATATAACGCATGAGGGCATGACGCGCATTTTTAGATGCCATATCGAGCAACCGGTGTTTTTCGCCGCGCTGAGGCCTATGGAGATGACAGGAACGCTCGCGCTTGTCCGAAAGCCATTCCCCTAGCGCCTCCGCATCCTCAAGCTCGACGGAAAGGTTCACCTCGGCTGGAATATCAGCCGTCTCGTCGTAATAGCGCTTGAGAAAGCCCGACTGAAGCTCCTCTTCATCGACATCCAGGCCCTTATCGAGAATGAACTCACAGGTTCGAACCGTTCGCCCCTCGCGCACAACAAACACGCAGGCGGCCGAAATGGTCTCTTCTCGATAGAAACCAATCACATCGAGATCGACACTCGACGGAAAAACGACCTGCTGTCGGTCGTCCAGGCCCCTAATAACTTCCAAGCGACGCTTGACGCGCGCCGCCCGCTCAAAATCGAGCGCTCCGGCGGCGTCCGTCATCTCGGATGTAAGCTCATCAACGACATCTTTACGATGGCCCGACAAAAATCGCTCGACGCGTTTAACGTTTTTAGCATAGTCGGCTGGAGAGATCGCACCGACGCATGCCCCCGGGCCGCGACCAACATGGAAGTCAAAGCAGGGACGCCCGTTTTGAGCGCAAATCATATTGACGATATCTTCTTCGCCCTTGTGGGACTCGACGATACGGCGGCATCGACGCCATTCCGCACAAGAAGCCGAGCAGATCGGGATTACCTTGCGCAGCGTATCAATGGTCTCGCGCGCCGCGCGGCTGTCGGTATAGGGACCAAAATAACGCGTTCCCGGCTTATGACGCTCACGAGTATATTTAATAGCTGGGAACAGATCGCTCTTGGTGATAGCGATAAAGGGATAGCTCTTATCGTCCTTAAGGTCGACATTAAAGTACGGATGATATTGACCGATCAGGTTGCGCTCGAGCACCAGCGCCTCGTGCTCGTTCTCGACAACGATATAGTCAAAGCTCGCAACCAGCTGCATCATCAGTGGAATCTTTTGGCGCTCGTCCTGCAGCGTCACATATTGACGCATGCGCGAGCGCAGATTTTTAGCCTTGCCAACGTAAATGACATCGCCCTTGGCATCTTTCCAAAGGTAGCAGCCAGGCTGCATGGGCACACGCGAAACCTGTTCGGCAAGCGTTGGAATGTTGTCATGACCTGCCACGACTGCCTACCTGCGGCGAAGAAGCGCGGAGACCTCAGGCATCTTTAGAAGGACGGCAAGGCCAAAAGTCACGGCAAGTGAAACCATGCCCGCGATGCAAACATAGCCCAAGGTAATAAGAATCGATCCGCTAAGCGCTCCGACAAAACTCTCGAGCGCCCACAAAACGCCGGCACCCGCTGCGGCACCCAGGCCGCCGAGCAAAAGGCCATAGAAGCAGCCGTGCAGAATAGATTTGACCTGAAGACCCTGCAGACGACGACGCAGCCACCACAGCGAACAGCCGACCAGAATCACATAGTCGACAACATACGAAATCGCAATCGCAGGCATGCCATAGCCCATCACCACACCAAACAGCAGAACCGAACCAGCCTGACCGATGGCAGAGTATAGGCAATAGCGGCTATAGGGCTTCATGTCGAGCAACGCCGAGAAGCTCTTCTGCATCAACACGACCACGCCGTAGAGCGGCAGGGAGAGCGCCAGATAAACCAGAAACTCGGACACAAGCGCCACACCCGACTCGTCAAACTTGCCGGCGCAATAAATCATGTTGAGCGGACGGGCAAACACAATGAGATATAGCGCGAAAGGAATCAGGAAGAAGAGCATCTGGGCCACGCCGCGCGAGATACCAGCGCGCACGCTGTCATAATCCTTTTCCTGGGCATCGTGCGAAAGCTCGGTATAAAGCGCCGTCGAGAGCGAGGCGGCTATCAAGGCATAAGGCAGTGTGTACCAAAGGCGCGCATAGGCAATTACAGAAGGACCGGTCTCGGGCTGCACCACCAGCGCGGCTGCGTTGGTAATGGAAGTCGACACGAACATGCATACCGTAGCGAGCAACGTCGGGACGCCGAGCGCGAGCGTCTGTCGCAGTGCAGGATCCTTGAAGTCGATATGAATATGAGGCCGGACACCATGCTTACCGAGTGCGGGAATCTGGCACGCCATCTGGACAAAAACGCCAAGCGTCGTGCCGAGCGAAATCAAAACGACGCCCGCTTGCTCACCAAAGCAGGCAGATACGGGAGCGAAGCCCATAAAACTCGCAATGACAATCACATTGTTGAGTACCGGGGCGAACGTCGACCAAAAGTAGTCACGATGCGCGTTAAGAACGCCCGAGAACACCGAGCCCAGGCCGTAGAACAAAATCTGAATGGCAAAGAAACGGAACATGAATGCAGCGGTATCCATGCTTCCGCCATCGCCCGAAAGGAACGACTGCGTCCAGATAAAGCCCGGAGCAAACACGGTGCCCAACACCGAAATGCCGCCCAGCAGCAAAAGCAGGATGCCGAGCAGATTACCTACGTATTCGTTTGAGGCGTCGCGACCCTGCTCACGACGCACGCCCATGTACACCGGCAAAAAGGCGGTAACCAACATACCGCCCATCACGAGCTCATAGAGCATATTGGGCAGGTTGTTGGCGACCTGATAGGAAGACGAGAGCAGCGACATGCCGATGGCGGCAGCCATAGCCCAAGTACGGATAAACCCGGTGACGCGCGACACGATGGTCAGTGCAGTCATGAGGCCGGCAGAACGGCCAACCGTAGAGTAGTCCGACGAGCCCATATCATCTACGTCGTCCTGTGATTGGGGGCTGACTTCAGTGTGTTGTCGAGAATCAACCTCGATATCAGGCTCATCGATTATCGCGAAGGGGTCGTCGACCAAAACGGCATCATCGGCAGAAAAAGCTCCGTCAATAGGCGTGACATCGTTGTCAAACGAAGCGTCATCGTTAGCTACGGCATTATTACCAAACACCGTGTCAACTTCCCTGGCGGCAGCGGTTCGACCAGAAAACGACAATAGATCCCAATCATCGTCCTCAACAGCAACGCCCTCGACCGGATCGGTCGAGCCGAGCGGTGACCACTCGTCATCCAAAAGCAACTGCTCGCCATCACCGTCGGTTGCAGGCCTCGCGGGACGATCGGCTGGGACACCCTGCAGTGCGCCCTTTCCCTGAGCCGCCATCAAAAACACCGCCGTCTCATCGGGACGCGGCGCACGAGACGCCCCGGCGTCAGGCATCCGTCCGGCACGGGATTGAGCCGCGGCCAAAAACACCGCCGTCTCATCGGGACGAGCCGAAGAGAGAATCGTACGGGGAGGCACCGTACCGGCACCGGCGGCACGCAAATACACAGCCGTCTCACCTTGATCTGCAGCAACGGACCAAGCGTTTCGAATCTGGTCATCGACCGAAGAAGCCTCAGGCGCGGGCGTCTGAGAAGCCGAACCCTTTGCAAAGTGAGCTCCGCGCTTCGATTCTTCCTGCGGCATCGCTCAGTCCTCTCTCGTGATCGGGGCAACCATCGCCCCGCAAAATGCAACTAAGTCGTCGGGGGCAAGCTCAAGTTGATAGCCACGCTTACCGCCTGAGATAAAAATGGTATCCCAAAGGACGCATGTCTCATCGATCAGCGTCCGAAAGCGTTTTTTCATGCCGACCGGACTGCAGCCGCCCCGGACATACCCCGTCGCGGCAAGCAAGTCCTTGACATGCATCATGGTCAGCGACTTTTCACCAGCGGCGCGCGCGGCGGCCTTTAGGTCAAGCTCGTCGGCAACGGGAAGACAGCACACAACGTGTTCGTTGGACGGCGTCACGCAAACCAAGGTCTTAAACCCCTGGCCAGGCTCCTCGCCAAGTTGTTCCAAAATTGCAACGCCTAAACCCACCGACTCATCGCCATCGTCTTCATACGTATGGAGAATATAGGAGATGCCGGCGTTTTCCAGCTCGCGCATCGCATTGGTTTTCGGCGTCTTTGCAGCCTTTGCCATGGCATGTCCCTTCCCTCGCATTCGAACGTAACGCCTAAGTATATGTCCAATTTAGCCGCATACGTCATCTCGACACACAGAAGCGCCACCGAATCGAAAGGAATCGGTGGCGCTTCTCGTACGACGGCGTCTCTTTACTGGGCGTCGAGTTGTGCCTGACGCTCGCGGTCGCGCTTGAGCAGCGGTGCCAAGAACTTGCCCGTGTAACTCTGCGAACATGCCGCGACCTGCTCCGGCGTACCCGAGACCACGACGGTTCCGCCGCCATTGCCGCCCTCGGGACCCATATCGATCAGGCGGTCGGCAACCTTGATGACATCAAGGTTGTGTTCAATCACCAGCACCGTGTTGCCCGCATCGACCAAGCGCTGCAGCACATCGAGCAGCTGGCGGACGTCCTCAAAATGAAGGCCGGTCGTCGGCTCGTCCAAAATATAGAACGTCTTGCCCGTCTGGCGTCGATGAAGCTCCTTGGCGAGTTTCACACGCTGCGCCTCGCCGCCCGAAAGCGTCGTGGCAGGCTGCCCCAAACTCACATAGCCCAAGCCAACGTCATACAAAGTCTGAAGCTTGCGCTTAATCTGCGGGATATTCCCAAAGAAGGCCAGCGCCTCGGTGACGCTCATGTCGAGCACGTCCGAGATGGTCTTGCCACGGTAGGTGACCTCGAGTGTCTCACGGTTGTAGCGTTTACCGCCGCAAACTTCGCAGGGAACGTAGATATCGGGAAGGAAGTGCATCTCGATCTTGATCTGTCCGTCGCCCTTGCACGCCTCACAGCGCCCGCCACCCACATTAAAGGAGAAACGGCCCGGCGAGTAGCCGCGCGCCTTCGACTCCGGCGTACTCGCAAACAGCGCGCGAAGATCATCCCACAGGCCAATATAGGTAGCAGGGTTGGAACGCGGTGTGCGGCCAATCGGCGACTGGTCGATATCGATAACCTTATCGATACACTCGATGCCCTCGATTTTCTTATACGGACCCACAGGGCGCGTCGAACGGTGAATAGCATTCGTAAGGGCAGGCGCAATGGTGTCGGTAACCAGGGAGCTCTTGCCCGATCCCGACACGCCGGTAACAACCGTAAGCGTACCAAACTCGATCTTGGCAGTAACGTTTTTGAGGTTGTTAGCTCGAGCACCCGTAATTTTAAGGCAGCCGCGACCGGGCTTGCGCCGTTCATCAGGCACCCGGATCATTCGTTTGCCGGTCAGATAAGCGCCCGTCATCGACTCAGGACACGCCATGATATCGGCAGGCGTTCCCGCCGCGACTACGTGTCCGCCGTTGACGCCGGCGCCGGGCCCCATGTCGATCACGTAGTCGGCGGCACGGATCGTGTCCTCGTCGTGTTCGACGACGATGACGGTATTGCCGATATCGCGCAGACGCTCAAGGGTCTTGATCAGGCGCTCGTTATCGCGCTGATGAAGGCCGATCGATGGCTCGTCCAAAATGTACAGGACACCCATGAGGCCGGCGCCGATCTGTGTTGCCAGGCGAATACGCTGCGACTCGCCACCAGAAAGCGTCGCCGAGGCACGATCGAGCGTCAGATAGTCGAGTCCAACATCGACCAGAAAACGCAAGCGCTCCAGGATTTCCTTGACGATGCGCCCGCCGATAAACTGTTGGCGCTCGGTGAGCTCCAGGCCCTCAAAAAACTCGAGCGACTCACGGCACGACAGGCAACAAACCTCGTAAATGGACTTGCCGCCCACGGTGACGGCGAGCATCTCGGGGCGCAAACGAGCGCCGTGGCAGCTCGAGCACGGTTCCTCGCGAATGTACTTCTCCAAGCGCGCCTTGGTGTTCTCGTTCGTCGTCTCGGTATAGCGTTCGTACAGGATGTTGCGAACGCCCGAAAACTTGGTATCCCACTGGCTACGACGTCCATCGAGCTTTTGGTAGTCAACCGAGATCTTCGTATCGCCCAGGCCATCCAAGAATGCACGACGCACGCGAGGGGGCAAGTCCTCCCACGGCGTATCGGCGCTTACCTTAAAGTGTTTACAGACCGCAGCAAAAATCTGCGGGTAGTAGTTCGAATTGCCAAACAGGCTACCAAAGACTCCGTCGGCAATGGACTTCGAGGGGTCCTCGATCAGCGCCTCGGCATCAACGGTTTTCTTAAAGCCCAGGCCGTCGCACTCAGGACATGCGCCATAGGGAGCGTTAAACGAAAAATCACGCGGCTGAAGATCGTCAATGGAGTGTCCATGCTCCGGGCACGCCAAGGCCAACGAATACTCCAGCAGCTCGCCCTCGGTCCCCTCGGGAGCATCACGATCGGGCAGCATGTACACATTTACATTGCCGTGAGCCAGCGCGGTCGCCTGCTCAACGGACTCGGCGATACGGCCCAGAGAGTTCTCACGGATCACGATGCGATCGACCACGACCTCGATATCGTGCTTGAACTTCTTGTCCAGATCGATTGGATCGTCGAGCGAGCGCACTTCACCGTCGACACGCACGCGGCTAAAGCCCTCGGCGCGAAGGTCCTCAAACAGTTTGGTGTACTCGCCTTTTCGCCCGCGCACCACCGGTGCCAGCACAAACGCGCGGCGACCCTCCCCCGCCGCCAAGACCTTGTCGGCAACCTGGTCGGTCGTCTGGCGCTCAATGACGCGGCCGCATTCGGGACAGTGCGGGGTGCCCACACGGGCGAACAGCAGGCGCAGATAGTCATAAATCTCGGTTACGGTGCCAACCGTCGAGCGAGGGTTTTTAGACGTCGTCTTTTGGTCGATCGACACCGCCGGCGAAAGGCCGTCGATTGAATCCAAGTCGGGTTTGTCCATCTGGCCCAAGAACTGGCGCGCATAGCTCGAAAGGCTCTCGACGTATCGACGCTGGCCCTCGGCATAGATAGTGTCAAATGCCAGCGAGCTCTTGCCCGAGCCAGAAAGACCGGTAATGACCACGAGTTGGTCACGCGGAATGGAAACATCGATATCACGGAGGTTGTGCTCACGAGCGCCGCGAATAACGATAGAAGAATCAGACATGGAAGCTCCTTGCCTCCTATTGCATCGAATCATACTGCCGATGAGTTTAGCGCACTCGACGCGCACAGATGTTCGTAATACAAGATTCGCAGACCTTTAGCTTTGCGTATCGGGCGCTTTGTTTCTCGAAATGCCGTGGAAAGGTTACAGTAATCTAATACTGAACTTAATTTGCTGTAACAGAGGAACGTCCATGACCGAAGATATCCCCCTTGAAATCACTTCGAGTGACATGGCCAATCTGCCCATATTCATCGCCGTCCTTATCGTGGCCACCGTCGTCGTGCGCGTGTATTTTTCAATCAAACACAATGAAAAGCCGCCCATTGCCCGCGTCTTTTGGTGCGCGACGCTCCTCATCCCGCTCGGCATGGTAGCTGCATGGATTACGAATCAATTGCTCGTAAATGAGGACAGTTCCCTATGGATCCTTTCTTATTCGGCGCTCGGTGCTGCCGCCGTCATACTTCTTGTCGAGCCCTTGGTTTCGGGACTTATCGACCAAACCGATCTTGCGACGGGAACGGTTGCCTGTATTTGCCGTGACATCCTTGTCATCGCCGCTGTTTCAGCGCTCTCGTTCGTTTCACTCGAAATTTCCTGCAACGAAACGTTCTATCGCATTCCCGCCAACTCATTCGGATTTTCCGTCGGGCTGCTCGCGACGGTTCTGCTCTCCCTTTATTTGCTGGGACAGCGTCATGGAGGCGTCATGGTCCTCGTGCCCGTCGTCTGTTGCATCCTTGGCATTGCCGAGCACTTCGTCATAACGTTTAAAGGCGAGGCCATCCTGCCAAGCGATATCTTGGCCCTTGGCACCGCAATGGAAGTGAGCGAGGGATACGAGTTTACCTTTACCGCCGGAATCGTAACCTCTCTAGCCCTGCTAGAGATTTCCCTGGGGCTTCTTTCGCTTATCCGACCGAGAAAGCTCCGTACGCCCACCCATGTCTTCCCCGCAATCGCCGCTAACCTCTGCGCTTTTCTGCTAGTGACCGTTGTGGGGCTCTCGGGCTTTTCCAGCATCGACTTGGAGCAGGCGCTGAATTTTGGATTTGACCGTTGGCAGCCCATCACCACGTATGCGTCTCAGGGTTTTATCACTTCGTTCACCGAAATGGTCAACGAGTTGCCCATTGAGAAGCCCGAAGACTATACGCCCGATGAGGCGCAGAGCATCGAGCAGGAGCTCGCCGCCACCTACGACAGCACGTATGGCTCGAGCGAGCAGCGCGCGGCGGCCGTTGCCCAGTTCAATGAAATCAAGCCGACGATTGTTGCCGTCATGAACGAGAGTTTTAGCGACCTTTCGTGCTTTGAGCAGCTCCAGGCGGCCGGGTACACCGGCCCCGCATTCTACAACTCGCTTCCCGACACACTTGTTCGCGGCACCATGCTCGCTTCGGTCGCCGGTGGCGGAACGGCGAACTCCGAATTCGAATTTTTGACCGGAGCGACAACGGCCTTTGTCGGATTAGGCAAAATCCCCTATCAGCTGTATCAGATGAATGGCGTCAACAGCCTGGCAAAGGACCTTAAAGAGCTTGGGTATACCGCTACCGCTATGCACCCGCAAAACCCCGTCAACTACCATCGAGATAAAATCTATCAGCAGCTGGGGTTTGGAGACTTTCTTTCAATCGGCGATTTCGAAGGTGCGCCCTGCTACCATGCCGGCGTATGCGACTACGCCACCTACGACAAGATACTCGACCTGCTTAGAACCGACGAAGCCCCGCAGTTCATCTTTGACGTCACGATGCAAAATCACGGCGGCTACGACTATGGCACCGTTCCCGCCGAGGAGCTGACAAACTATTGGGTCGAGGGAGCCAGCGAGGGCGCCAATAGCGCGCTCAACACCTATCTTACCTGCATCAACGCATCCGACCGGGACCTCGAGTACTTTATCAACGAGCTCCGCAATATCGGCAGACCGGTTGTTCTTGTCTTTTTTGGCGACCATCAGCCGAGCGCCGCAACGACTCTCAACGACGAGCTGTACCCTCAGGAAGATACGGCAAGCCACGCTTTCCGTATCTATCAGTCGACCTATTTCGTCTGGGCTAACTATGAAATCGCCGGCAATACCGAGCTCAACGTCTACGACACCGTCGGGGCAAACGAGATTGCAGCCATTACCCTTAATAAGATCGGCGCCCCGCTCACCGACTATCAAAAGGCTCTGCTTGCAACAAGGTCAGATGTGCCCACCATCAATGTCGCCGGCTATCTTGGTGCCGACGGGCTGCGCTACGACTTGGAATCTGAAGACAGCCCATACGCCTCGACGATCGACAAGCTGCAGCGCATCCAATACCTCGAGTTCGCCAGCAAAGTTCAGTAAACCCGCTCATTCGCTTGGGCCCATCGCATTGCAAGCACGCTCGGCCCAAATGCATCACAAATGACTCCCGCTCGCAAACGAGGGTACAATGACGCTCGTGTCACATCACGGGGCCCCGGCCCCAACATATACAAAGGAGTCATACATGGGTTGCGAGCACGCACAGGCCGCCGGCGGACAAACGTCGCCGTCGCAATTTGAGGAGAACACGCTGTCCGAGGTCAAACGCGTCATCGCCGTGCTTTCCGGCAAGGGCGGTGTCGGCAAGTCGTTTGTCACCGGTGCCATCGCCACCGAGCTTGCCCGTCACGGCCACAAGGTCGGCGTCCTCGATGCCGACATCACCGGTCCCTCTATCCCCAAGATGTTCGGTATGAGCGGACGCCACGTCCATGCCCTTGGCAACCTTATGCTGCCCGAAATCTCCGAGCACGGCGTCAAGGTCATGAGCTCCAACCTGCTGCTCCAAAACGAGACCGACCCCGTCCTTTGGCGCGGTCCGGTCATCGCAGGCGCCATTAGGCAGTTCTGGAGCGAGACCTCGTGGGGCCCCATCGACTACCTGCTGGTCGACATGCCTCCGGGAACAGGCGACGTCGCGCTCACCGTCTTCCAGTCACTGCCCGTCGACGGCATCGTCATCGTCACGAGCCCGCAGGATCTGGTCTCGATGATCGTCGCCAAGGCGGTTAACATGGCCGAGAAGATGAACGTCCCCATTCTGGGCATTGTCGAGAACATGAGCTATATTGAGTGCCCCGACTGCGGCAAGAAGATCGAGGTCTTTGGCAAGAGCAAGCTCCCCGAGGTCGCAGAGCGCTATAACCTCGACATCTTGGGCCAGCTTCCCATTAATCCGGCACTCGCCGAGGCCTGCGATAAGGGCGAGGTCGAGACCGCGCTGCCCGACGGCATGTTGCCTCAGGCAGTCTCTGCCGTCGAGGCCATTGCCCCGCACGAGACCGACGAGGCCTAAGTGAACACGAGCGCCTTCTATGACGTCCTGGTAATCGGCGGCGGGGCTTCAGGCCTCGCCGCCGCCATTACGGCCGCACGCGCTGGCAAAAGCGTCTGCATCGTTGAGCGCGATGTCGCCTGCGGCCTTAAGCTCCTTGCGACCGGCAACGGTCGCTGCAACCTCTCCAACGAATCGATTGATCCACAGCGGTATAACCACCCCGCATTCGTCGAATCCGTCATGGGCCCCCAGCCCGAACAAGAGCTTATGGGTTTCTTCTCCTCGCTGGGCATCATGACAACCTCCGAGGAAGGCCGGCTGTACCCGCGCTCCCTTCGCGCCGAATCGGTACGCGACGCGCTTCTCAACGTTTGCGACCGCCTAGGTATCACCTTAATCTGCGGAGCCAACGTTGCCTCGGCGCACAAAGCTTCCGAAGGCTGGGCACTCCAAATAAACCGTCCAGCGCGGGCGCTCAAGGCAAAAAAGCACGACGACCGAAAATCGGAGCTCCGCTCGCTTCGGAAAGCACTCGCCGATGTCCCTCGCAAGAACGAGGCCCTGGAGGCACATGCCGTAATTATCGCCACGGGTGGCAACCCCACCGGTATCGCCGATACGTTTAGCCTCCCCCTCACTTCGCTGCGCCCCATCCTCTGCCCCGTATCGGCAACGGTCGTCGGCGATCGGGCGGCACTCAAGACGTTGGATGGTCTGCGCGTCCGCGCCCGCTTGGCGCTCACCCGTAACCATAGTGAGCTCTGGCACGAAGACGGTGAAGTACTGTTTCGAACCTTCGGTATCTCGGGCGTCGCTGTCTTCAACCTCTCCCGTCGTATCCAGCGCGGCGATACGATCCTGCTCGACGTTTTCCCCGACCTCTCTAAAGACGAGTTGCTCGATATGCTTAACAGGCGCGTTAAGCTGCTCGGCGGCTTTTCGCCCCGCGATCCCCGTTGGCTCGACGGCATGCTCGCCCCGCAACTCTCCCGCGTCGTCTGCACAGCGTTCGAGCAGTGCCATCCAGGCTCCAACGATGTCGTCCACCTGGTCTCGATCCTCAAGCACTTTAAGTTGCTCGTCGAGGGAACAGCCGAGGAGCGCTCGGCGCAGGTCACGCGTGGTGGCGTATCTGTCGAGAGCATCTCAACACCCAGTCTACACGCGTGCAGCGTTGTCGACGCCCCGCTATACGTCTGCGGCGAAGCGCTCGACATCGACGCCGATTGCGGAGGCTTTAACCTTGCGTGGGCCTGGATCTCGGGCATTCGCGCTGCAAGCAGCCTGTAGCCGCACAGTCTATAATCAAAAACGCATTCGGGCCGTCTGGGATACCGGACGGCCTCTTTCTTGCCTCTAAGGAGACCTCGATGATCGAAATCACCCAAGTCAACGCGTCACTCGATGAAGCCGGCGATGAAAATGCCTGCCTCATTGTTGGCAAGCGATTCGCCAAGCGCGTCCTACGTTGCAAGGACTCCGAGATCAAGTCCATCGAGCTCCACCGCAAGTCAATCGACGCTCGCAAAAAACGAGACGTCCATTTTATCCTGAGCTTTCGTGTTGAGCTGACTAGTCCCCACCTCGAGCGAGAAGCGGTCGACAGTGTTGCCGAGCGTGACCGCTCGCGCGTACGCGCGATAGAAGACGATGAGCCTTCATTCCCCTCCCCCGTTTCCGGCGCACCCAAAGAGCGCCCCGTCGTCGTCGGTGCCGGATGCGCCGGCCTTTTCGCCGCACTCACCCTTGCCGAAGCAGGTCTTAAGCCCTTGCTCATCGAGCGCGGCGACCCGGCATTTCGCCGCTCGCAGGCGATCGACCTCTTTCTAAAGGAGCGTATCCTCGACCCCGAGAGCAATATCCAGTTTGGTCTGGGCGGCGCGGGGACCTTCTCGGACGGCAAGCTCAATACGGGAACCAAAAATCCCGCCCATCGCCTCATCCTCGAAACCTTCGTCGAGGCGGGTGCGCCCCGCGATATTCTGTGGGATGCCAAGCCGCACATTGGCTCCGACATCCTTCCCACGGTTGTTACCGCTATATCCCAGCGCATCGAGCAGCTCGGAGGTGTCGTCCGTTATCGAACAAAACTCGTCGACATTCGCATCGACGCGTCTGGCGCCATCACCGGTATTGATGTCCAATCGTCCCAAGACGCCGCTTACGAGCCAATTGAGACAAAGCACCTCATCCTCGCCTGCGGGCATTCTGCTCGCGATATTTTTGAACTCCTTAAGGACCACAACGTGGCCCTCGCACAAAAGACCTTTGCCATGGGCGTTCGCATCGAGCATCCGCAGCGCGACATCGACCGAGCCCAATATGGAGCCTCGGCGGGACATCCTGCCCTCGGAGCAGCCCCCTACAAACTCGTCGCTCATCTTCCCAACGGCCGCAGCGTGTTCTCGTTTTGCATGTGCCCCGGCGGGCAGGTTGTCGCCGCCTCTTCCGAGCAGGGCCACCTGTGCGTCAACGGCGCCAGCCTCAATGCCCGCGACGGCCGTAACGCAAATGCCGCCCTGCTCGTTAACGTCACGCCCGAGGACCTTCCCGACGATGACCCGCTCGCCGGCATCGAGCTCCAGCGCGCCTGCGAGGCGGCCGCCTATCGCCTGGGCGGTTCCAACTGGAACGCACCGGCACAACTCGTCGGAGATTTCCTCGCAGGACGCGCCAGCAAGGCGCCCGGAAAGGTAAAGCCCACCTATCCGCTCGGTGTGACCTGGACGGCAATTGACGAAGCCCTGCCGCAGCATATCGTCGAGTCGCTCCGACTGGGACTTCCCCTACTCGGAAAAAAGCTACGGGGCTACGACTGCCCCGATGCCGTTCTTACCGGCGTGGAGACTCGTTCGAGCTCACCGGTCACTGTCACCCGAGACCGAACGTGCCATGCCGTGTCGACCCCGGGCCTCTACCCTTGTGGTGAGGGAGCTGGATATGCCGGAGGCATCATGAGCGCGGCCACCGACGGCATCCGTTGTGCCGAAGCCCTGATCGCAGACCTCTAGCGAACGAATTCCAGCGCGCAAAAGACACAGGCCCCGAGCTCCCTATGGAGCTCGGGGCCTGTTCGCTATTTCTTAAACCGTGCACCCTGGCGTTTTCTACCCGATGCGAACGTGGAACCCTTGCGGGCCTGCGAACGCAAGCGCTCGATCGTCTCGTCCTCAGACGCACCCTCGAGCATCGCCCGAATCTGAACGACAGCATCACGCAGGCGCGCCGCCTCCTCAAAGTCCATGGCGGCAGAAGCGTTACGCATATCCTCTTCCATGGTTTCGACGATCCGCACAAGCTCGTCATGCGGTAGTTCTTCCAACTGTTCCGCAAGTGTCTGCTCGGGCGCCACCGTTTCCGGCACACCGCCCTCGCCCGACTCATCGGGCGTATAGAATGCGCCATGGCCAAGAGAGTCGCCCTTCGAGCGTCCCTTGGAGCCCACAGTTTTTTCGGCCTCGGCAATAAAACTTGAGATGTCGTTGATGGCCTTGCGCACTGTCTTGGGCACAATGCCATGTTCTTCGTTATATGCCATCTGAATCTCGCGACGGCGCTGCGTCTCCTCGATGGCCGCCTTCATCGAATCGGTCACAACGTCTGCATACATGATGACTTCGCCATCGGCGTTACGGGCCGCACGGCCAATCGTCTGAATCAGCGAACGGCGGTTGCGCAAGAAGCCTTCCTTATCGGCATCGAGAATTGCCACCAGTGAGACCTCGGGAAGATCCAAACCCTCGCGAAGCAGGTTGATGCCAACGAGAACATCGATCTTGCCCTCCCGCAGCGTTCGCAGGATCTCGACACGGTCCATTGTCGCCGTATCAGAGTGCATGTAATTGACCTTAATGCCCGCATCAAGTAGATGGTCGGTCAGGTCCTCGGCCATGCGCTTGGTCAACGTGGTCACCAGCACGCGCTCCTTGCGGGCAACGCGCTCGCGAATCTCGTCCTCAAGATCGTCAATCTGACCGCGAACGGGACGCACGTCGATCTTGGGGTCGAGCAGGCCGGTCGGACGAATAATCTGCTCCACGTCGTTTTGGCTCACCCGCAGCTCGTAGTCGCCCGGCGTGGCCGAGACGTAGATGAACTGTGGAATCCTCGCCTCAAACTCATCGAAACGAAGCGGGCGATTGTCGAGCGCCGAGGGCAGGCGAAAGCCGTGCTCCACCAGGGTCACTTTACGCGAACGGTCGCCTTCATGCATGCCACGAATTTGCGGCACCGTCACATGGCTCTCGTCTATGATGCAGAGCATGTCCTTGGGAAAGTAATCGATTAGGGTAAACGGTGGTTCACCCGGCTTACGCCCGTCCAGATGACGCGAGTAGTTCTCGATGCCGTTGCAAAAGCCCATCGTCTCGAGCATCTCGAGGTCATAATCGGTCCGTTGCTGTAGACGTTGCGCCTCGAGCAACTTGTCGGTCGCCTTGAGCTCCGCCACGCGCTTCTCGCACTCTTCGCTGATCGACTTCAAGGCCGCCTTGACCTTGGGCTTCTCGGTCACATAGTGCGATGCCGGCCACACAGGAATAGCCTCATACTCACGAAGCATCTCACCGGTAACCTCATCGATTTCGGCGATAAGCTCGACCTCATCGCCAAAGAACTCAAATCGCAACGGATGCTCGGCATAGGGCGGATACACATCGACAACATCACCACGCACGCGGAAGGTGCCACGCGCCAAGTCATAGTCGTTCCGGTCGTACTGAATGTCGATGAGCGCATGGATAAAGTCATCGCGCTCGAGCGGTACTTTCTTGTCGACATTCGGCGCCAGCCCCGCATAGTCCTCAGGAGAGCCGATGCCATAGATGCAGGACACCGAAGCAACGACAATCACATCGCGTCGAGAAAGCAACGAGGCGGTCGCCTGATGTCGAAGCATCTCGACTTCTTCGTTAATCGAAGCATCCTTCTCGATATACGTATCGCTTTGCGGCACATATGCCTCGGGCTGATAGTAGTCGTAGTACGAGACGAAGTAGACCACGGCGTTGTTGGGAAAGAATTCTTTGAGCTCGCTCGCAAGCTGGGCGGCGAGGGTTTTGTTGGGGGCCATGACCAGCGTTGGCTTACCGAGAGCTTCAATGGTCTTGGCCATGGTAAAGGTCTTGCCCGAGCCGGTCACGCCAAGCAAAACCTGATACCGGTCTCCGTCCCTCACACCCTGCACAAGCGACTCAATGGCCTTAGGCTGTGAACCTGCAGGCTCATAGGGAGACACGACCTCAAACGGTACCTCAGAGCCCTCAACGCCAAAACGTTTGAGCTCTCCGCCAACACGCTCAACTTCAAAATCCGCCATGGATACTCCTAACTCATACATCTGCAGTATACGCAGGCGGCAGGCATAGTCCTATACGAACCGGTCGGGATAGAGGGTCTTATAGCGAATCCAGGCATTATTGACACGAATCAAATAGGCTTGCGTCTCGGGAAAGGCAATCGCGTTATGGAGCGATGTGTTTTGCTGCGCCCACCCATCGACATTGCCCATTCCGGCATTGTAAGCAGCAATAGCGCTATCCGTCGACCCATTGAAATACGTCAACAGGTATGAGAGGTACGCGCACCCAAATTCGATATTCGAAGCAGGGTCATTCAGGTTATCGGCAGAATACTCATCCCCGTCGACAAGGCCCTTAGCGATCATATCCTGAGCGGTTTCGGGCATAAGTTGCATGAGACCTTGGGCGCCCTGGTTTGATTCCGCCTCGGGATCCCAGTTTGATTCCGACTTGATGACGGCACACACCAGATACGGATCGAGATTATGCGAAATACTGGACTGCTTTACATACGCCTCATAGTCAATCGGATAGAACGGTTTAAAGAAAGCGGCGGGAGCACACGAGTAAACGAGCGAGATAAGGCCAAAGACGAAAACGACAACCAGCGGCACAAGGCGATACCACGTAAAGAAACGCGTCTTAGGCATCTGTCGTCTCCTTATCCATAGCATCCATAAGGCCATGGCGAGCAAGCCACGCGTCCAGTTGTTCAAAGAGCGAGCTGTCGCCCGCTGCATTATCAATCACGGTCGTGGCGAGACTGCAAAGCGAAGACTCATCGGGTTGGCAAGCACAGCGAGCATCAAAATCGGATGGCTCCATACCACGGTGAATAGCGCGTTCGCGACGGACCGCTAAAGGAGCGCTAACAACCATAATTTCATCCGCAAGGCCAAAGGCGTCCTCAAAGCCAGTCGGAGCAGATACTTCGACCGCCGCAAAGGGATAGCGGGGGGACGAAACCGTACAGCAAGCAGGATCGAGAATCCTCAGCGAAAGCTGCTCAATGAGAGCGGGGTGCACAATACTATTGAGCCTTGCAACCGTATCGGGAGAAACAAAAGCTCGAGAAGCGAGAACGTTACGTCGAACACCGCCATCCTCGTCCAAAATATCCCAGCCAAACTCTTCAGCAAGAGCATTGACGATATCCGACCCCGGTACGTACAGCGATTTGGCAAGAACGTCTAAATCGATAAGCAGGGCTCCGCGAGATTCCAGAAAGCGGCAGGCAGTCGATTTACCCGAAGCAATATTGCCCAAAACGAAAACGGTAAACATCAAGCCCTCCCTAACGTCAATGCGAGTAATTATCGCGCAAATACAAAGCGACGGTTCAAAAAACAGCCAAACAGTAAGAGAGTCAAAGGAAGAGTCCGTTCACAAGGCACAGCTTGTATATGGCGCAAAAAAAGGGGGAGGCCGCGAGGCCTCCCCCTTCTCGATTCTCGATGACGGCTCGGTGCCGTCCACCGGTCAGCGGCGCCCTGGCCTCCCACGGGCTGGCCCCGCAGTACTCT
>NZ_JBQKFA010000010.1:0-56916 GCF_052121015.1 Collinsella sp. LCP19S3_F2 | reverse complement strand
AGATACTCCAAAAGTATATTCGGTAGCTGGGTCTAAGCCGTCTACTGTATAAGTCTTTTCCGCAACGTCAGAAGCAATCTTCTCTGAACCTTTGTAAATGTTGTAAGTAATTGCCACGATTAGTTTCCCCCTTCCCTATTCCCAAGACAACGTCACACTAGTGGCAGTGACGTCGCTTGAGCTAAGATTTTGGGGAGCATTAGGGTGTAACAGTTCCTTTGATGTAAACTACTTTCGTAGTATCTTGAACGTATGTTACGTAGTGTTGGTCAGCGGAGATAGTCGTTTGACGTTTGAAACCTTCACGGATTGTTTCTACGTTGTAGCCACGTTTCATAATAAGTTTCAATGCACCACGTTTGATAACGAATGCTTCGTCGTTAGCAAGTTTGTTAGAGATTACGATACGCATACCGAACAACTCTCCCAATTCTCCTGTGATGATCTTACGTCCTTGGTCAATGTGAACGAAGTCTCCAGATTTCAAGATGTTAGCACGACTCTTAGGAGAGATGAACAAGAATGTTTCATCGTCGAACTCTTCTCCAAAAGCTACTTGAGCATCCAATACCCATCCGTAACCAGCTGGGTCAATCTTAACATCAGTCGATGGAGTCAAAGCTTTAATCTTATCCACAAAGTCGTTGTCGATTTTGCTTGCGATTGCTAAAGCTAACTGACGTACAGTTTCGTTGACAGGTTGTGTATAAGCTGATAGAACAGCCTCGTCCGTCAATGTAACACCTTTAACAACTTTTTTAACAGTTGCTGTAGAAGATGTTGCAGTCAATTTAACTGGGTCGAACGCTACACCTTCCGCTACGTCGTCAGCTTCTCCGATGAAGTTCCATTGAGGTACTGTCAAAGTATCGCCTGGCTGATTGACTAAAGTATTGTCAATATCTGCCAAAGGTGCTAAGATAAGGTTGTCGATCATTTTCTTCTCTAGGAAGTCTCCAATGACCTCGGGGTTGATTAAATCTGCAATTTTAGTTACTTCTGCTACCATGTGTATTCTCCTTTTCGTATGGACTTATCTAATTAAGAGTTACGTCGCAAAGCTTCGTACTTAGCTGGGTTGCTTGCTTTAAGCTGCATAGCTTCTTGGGGAGATAAGTCGAATAATGATTTAGCTTCTCGCTGCCCTCCAACCCCTACAATATCTTGGTTGCTAGGTGCTGTCTGAGCTGCAAGGCCTTTTACTTTTTCCTCCACACGTTGTGACAAGAGGTTATTGATTTCTACGTCTAAAGAGTTGACGTTGTGTTTCGTAGCTTCTGGAGAATCTCCAATCACGTAGTCTGCAAAGCTTGCCGGAAGTCCTGTAGCTGCTAATGCGGCTGAAGCCACACTTTGCATTGCTAAGCGGTCTTTCTCTGCTTGGATTTCTTTGAGCTGTGACTGCATCTGCCGAAGTTGAATCTGCTCTTGTGTTTCTGGAGGGTTTAATTCTTGTAACCGTTCTTGAACGATCCCTTCCAAGTGCTTACTCTTCCAAGACTCAATAGCTTTGGATGCAAACTGGTCTAACCGAGGACTAATGATAGATTTGCCTGCTTCCGTTTCTAAGAAACTTCCTACTGTATCTTTGTTTAAGAATTGACTTTCTACGCTTTTACGCAGTTCTGGATTGGATTCGATAGCTCCTAAAACAGTTTCAACAGATAACCCTTCTGTGCCTTCTGCTGTCCCATTGCCTTGTTCTTTCATAATTTCGTCTGCCATGATTGTATTTCTCCTTCCGCCCTCGTAGGTACAACGCCCTACCGTGCTTTAGATATAGTATTTTGTAAAGTCCTTGGCTTAGGTGTCCTTTAACATTTAACCTACGAGATTACAGGGACAATGATGCAGACACAATGAGGATGCACAGGGAGAAGAGGTAATGTTTCTAGGGTATAGAGACCCTCGTTTCTGATACCTCCGTGAGCTAAGCTTTTGCAATGCTCACAAACTCCACTAACGGTTAACTCTGGTCTATTGCTCCATTTCCATAATGTTATCTCGTACTGTTTGGAAGCTTCCACAACAGCAAGATTTATAATTACTGAGGCTTGAGCCTCTACATGTCGTCTGAGGAAGTAGAGAAGGTTGTCTCTAAGCTGTTCTAAGTGAGCGAGCTTGCCTTGACTCTCTCCTAAAACGACTGTTCCTGTAGCTACGCCCTCCAATTCATAGAGTATCGGAAGTAAGATGCTAAAGAAGTAGTCGTAAGCTTCTTCGATAAGCTCTTGAATTGCGTTCGTTATATCTACAGAGGCTATCCCCTCTCCCAATGAGGGGTGTCCCACGACCTTTTCAGCAACCTCCGTGAAAGCTTTTGTAAGCTCTTCTTTGAAGGCTGTACCATAGACTGAGGTGTAGTATTCTAGTAAGCTCTTGGAGTCTTGGATAAGCATATAGTCTGGAGACTCTTTCATAGCTTCTATGATAATCTTATCAACAACAGCCTCAAGTTGGGGAGAGTACCTCCCGATAATATCTGCAAAGTCTTTCTGAGTATCTATCATGACATCTGTCAGAAAGGCTTCCAGAAGTTCTTGGCGTTTCTTCTTCCCCATCTTTCTAGCCATCTATAAGTCCTCCTAGTCTCTTGGTTTCTTGTTACGTGATTTCTCCTGCTCTTTAGCAGCTACTGCATCATCTGTGGTAATCGTATTGGCATCAGTTCTATTGTCTAGCTTCTTGACGTTTTGACCTGCTGTAGCGACTTGTCCAAGGTTAGTCTGTTTAAGCATTGACATCTCTGCTTGAATCTTCATACGTTCCTTACGCTGTTCGTTAGCTTTCTTAACCTCAGACTCTGGGTCAGTAATGAATGGGAACTGTGCAATGATCGTTTCATCTGGTAGAATGTCACGAAGTTTAACAGCCATATCAGCTAACTCTGAGAATGATTGTGGAAGGTTACGTACAAAGACTGGTTCCACTTTCTCTGGTTTAAGATCTTTAGCACCTTTCAAATTAGTCAAGTAGTGGCAGATGATTTCATAGCGTTGGCGAAATACTTTGCGAAGCTTAGACTCACGAACTGCTGACTTGTTCTCCAATGGTTGTGTAGCAGCTTTCATAGCTGTTCCAGTAGCTGCATTGAAGTCTTTAGATGTCAAGTCTGGAGTTTGAGAAAGACTAAAGATGTTACGTTCGGCTCTATCCTTGATGTTTTCAATGTGAGTATCGTTAATGTTCTTAACTAACCACTCAGCCTTCCCACCCTCTTCGGTAACCATGACACGATTGTTTTTCATCTTATCCAACTCAGAGTTACCGTTTTCGTCTTCTCCAATGTCAAATCCAGCTAACCACAAGTAGGCATCATTCAAATAGTTAATGTCATTTACAGAGTCTGATACAGCTAAGTTGTAAGCATCAATTAATGGAATCTGAGCTTCAAAGTCTCCTAGACGTTCCTCGTTAGCGATGACTTCAAATACATTAAACTTTCCAAGAAGATTCGGAAAAGTTTCTGGGATTGGCTTACTTTTAGTTCCATCGGCAAGAGTCTCTGTTTCAAATTTAATAATCTTATCTTTGGTATAGACTTCATAAGTCCGGTACACAGCTCCTGTAGCGCTTTGGTACACAGTGTTATAATAGATAGCTGCTAGAGGTTCACTGTCCAAGTCCATCGAGTAGCACATAACCATATTCATTGGAGAAATTGCTTTGATACGATAGTCTCCGTTACGGTCTAGGTAATGGATTTCAAAAGCATGGCCAAAGATTCCAGAAAGCTTAACCAACTCATTGTCAACGTCATGGAAATCATTCTTATTAAGAATTGGAAGCATCGCATCAATAGTTGTCTCGTCGCCTTTTAAAGTAATTGGTTCCCCAGCTAAGTAAGAAGCTGCTGTATCTACTAACAGTTTAGGGAAGTTGTGCACGACTTTATTATTAGGCTTTGTCTTATCGTCAAACGTTCTGTTTAGGATAGCGTGGTGCACACCTTTGTAATAATCATACAAAAGCTGGTAGCTACCTACTCTCCCATAATGGAGTTCAGCAGCATTAATTAATTCATCAGTTGTAAAGTCTCTGGATATATAGTGCTTACGATTATCAGCGACTGTATAAATGTCTCCAGCAGACAATTGGTTATTTGGAATAGCCATGTGATAGTCCTCCTTAATTATCTTCAAAGGTACAGCCCCACGCTTTTGTGGAACTGTCCTACAGCCCGAAGGCAGCCTTGCTGATAGACCTTACTTTGTTTCTTGGGATCATGTCTGATACAGCATATCGAAGAGCATCCATACAGTGGTCGAAGCCGTTGGATCGAGGTTTGTTAAGGTACTCGTCCTTAAGATGTTTGTTAGGTTGCCACTCATAATTCTCCAGCTCTGAGATAGTCCTTACACAGCGTGGGTCAACAACGATTGTGTAGCCTTGCAGATATTGGATACCATGCAAGATGCTGTCCTTCCCTTTTCGTGAAGGTTTAATACGTCGTGCCCCAAGCCTCCGAAGCTCTTCAATAGACTTTGGCTCAGCGCTATCTGCAAAGATTTCATTGTGGACTATCTTACGCTTCTTAATCTCTTCGAAGATGTCCTTGTTTAATAAACCTGTTTGATACATTTCATCATAGATGTAAAGACACCTAGAAGATTCATCAATCATAATGGAAAGTAGTACGGTAGGGTCATTGGTAAATCCGAAGTCAAGCCCCCATTTAGGTTTCCAGTGGTCTCTCAAAAGCTTCCGTAAGTCTAGCCGCTGTCTTGTCCAGTTTGTATAAATACGTTTACCCAAGCTGGCGAACTTGCCAAGAGCGTAGATTTCGTAGTATACTGGGTTAGTATTCTTCATGTCCTCTAACTGCTTGATGTATGATCTAGGAAGGAATCGATTGTCTTTGTAAGTTGTACTAATAACTTTGCAATTCTCTGGACGTTTCTTAGCTGGGTTATGAAACATGTGGTAGACCCAGTTATCTTTTGAAGCAGGGTTATACATAATAAATACTTGGTTGTTTCCGGCAGACTTGTTACGCAGCCGTAGTTGAAGCTGTGAGTAGTCGTCCAAAGTGAACTCAGTAGCTTCCTCCATAACTATGTCAGAGATACCGGAAATAGATTTGATACGCTCTGGGTCTTCCATCCCTTTAAATATGTACTCTGTTCCATTAGGTAGTTTAATAGTCATGTACGAAGCCTTTACATCACATAGGTCGTAGATGCCAAACTCCTGTAGACATGTCTTGTATTCTTGGAAGATGGAGTCCCGAATCGTATTATCAACTTTACGTGTTACTAGAAACTTACGCTTACTTGCTAAGCCTTTTAGAATCGTATTCTGAACCACAAACTTAGACTTACCAGAACCTGCTCCTCCGTAGAAAACCATTGTACGATACTTACCATTAGGCTTATTGTATAAGTATGGAAGGTAAGCCTCGTTAAAGATTCTCGGAGGGACTGTAAGTTTTAATGGAATTGTTTTATTATCGTTTGCCATAGTGTCCTCCTAAAGTAGATAAAAGCCCCACAGAGGTTTTCCGTAGGGCTTCTTGATTATTTGTTGATAGCATTGTTAACAGACTTGCCAGTCTCGTAGAAGCCTACAGACGAAAGCCCTGCAATAAGTCCTGCAACTGCTCCGATAACTGGTTCGACATCAAATACAACCATACCTCCGGCTACTCCAACGATAACGCCTAAGACGATAGCTGCCAAAGGAATGTACCGAGCTGGAATATACTCTTGAGATTTAATCATATTCATTAAGCCTGTCATGATTGCCCCGATGCCGACTGCAACGGTCATGATGATTTCAGTGTTGTTCAAATTTACCACCTCCTTTAAAGGTTTCTAACTCTTCTTTCAGAGAGGCGTTTTCTTCCTCAAGTTCGTCGACACGTTCCTCTAGCTGAGAAATCTGTAGCAAATAGCCGTCTTCCTTCTCTTGCATGGATCGCTTCAAGTCAGCCATCTCAAATTTTAACTGGCTAAACTTTTCCTCTAAGTCGAAAACAGTTTGTCGAACAGAGTTGTACTCAGCTTTAAGCTCGTTGTGGTCAGCTGCCTTAGTCTCGTACATCTCTTTCCAGCTAGTGTAAATCTCGTCACGATTCTCTATCTCAGTCTTTCTGACTAGCCCTTTGAAGTCTAAGTTTTTGCCTACCCAAGCAGTTACAAAGGCTAATACACCAGTGATTAGTACATCCCAGTGCTGGAAGTTCATTTAAAGTCCTCCCGAATGAGAACTCCATAGGCTGTCCAAGCACATCCAATAGCCAGAATAGCAATCGTATTAGGGGTAGACAGATAGGTTACTCCCATAACAGACCAAAGAACTGCTAAAGAGGTTACTCCTGCTATACGAAGTCTGTTTCTGTTAAGGATGATACCAAGAAGTTTGATAAATCCAGCTGTTACAAAGAAAGCTGATATAAGTCGTAGATCAAAAATACTGGAGATGCGGTCGTATAAAGCCTCGTGATTAAGTGTGTCTATATTTAAGTATAGCCTTACGCCATACAGAATGCTGACTACAGATAGTCCTATGCCGTGCCATTTCAAATAGAGTATTGAAATGACTTTCCGAAGGGGAGTCGGAAGCTTTTCCATAAGGATTTCTCCCTTCCTTTAGTAGTTTTCCAGAAAACCATAGTCTAGTTCTTCGTCGGTTTCTTCGAAGTCTGCTTCCAAAGCATCGTCCTCAACTGCTTCGGCCTGCTTAATTTCTTCTTCGTCGTCTTCCGGCTCAGATATATCAACTATGATGTTTAATTCATTATTGACTTGTACGTCTGGAGTTAGCAAGTCATGGAATTTAGCTAGTTGTTGTAAGGCGGTCAGCTGGTCTTTTGTAGAAATCCTTGCTTGAATCTTATCCCCTTTAGCTGTTACGATTTCATCATAGCCATCTCGCTTAGCAATCTTTGTAAGATGCTCCAAGACTTCTGTAGCAGTCATGATGTCAGCGTTGGACTGCTCTGTAATAAGCCATTGAATGTAGGCTTTTACATCGTCTCGTTTTAATAAGCGGTGTCCAGAAGATTCATTGTAACCAACTGATCTACAGCTTTCAGCAATGTTTACCGTAGATACATAATGCTGCGCAAAGCGTTTCATCTTTGGCTTAAGGGTTGTTAAATCTACTCCATCATAGTAGTCTGGAGTCTGTGAGGAAGTCATGTACTGCTGCTGTCGCTCTCCGACTTCTTTTCCTTGAATTTTAAGAGCCATCTGTCTCCTCCTTCCAACAGATTAATAAGTCCTCATTCGATAGCCCCTTTAGAAGCTTGGGACGTCCCATGTAAGAATTATTAGAATATTTTAATATAATGGAGTCAATCACTTGACAAGCTTTTTAAATAATGGTATAATGCTTTTAGAGAAAAGGTTTTAGCGCTGTCGGTCGCTGATACCGACGGTACTCCAAGAAGCTGCCTTGCAAAAGCCTTTAGAAAGCTTATCCGAAACTTGGAAAAGGAAAGGAAGGCTTTGCAATGGAGTTTAAATTAATTACAAAAAGCTATTGACAAGTCTCTAAAGACGTGGTAAGATAGATTCATAGAGCTAAGGAAGCTACAATACGCCTATGAGTCGTTGACAACCGTCTGAGGAGACTTTTATTATCTTCTGGGATGATTAGGCGTAAGTGACGTAGAACAGCTCTCAGACTATTTTAGGAGGCTTATTATGCTGTATGAGAATTTTCAGAGAGCTGCAAATAAAGGTAAAGCCGTCCAAGAGGGTATTCGGCTCATAAAGTACCTATTGAGAAATAAAGGAACTGATAAAGAAAACTTTTTATGGGCTGAGCAAATTATATCATCCTATAAACTGCGATTTGGGGAGCCTCCAGAATCCCTCTCCGAGTGGGTATCTCTATTAGCTTTGGCAAACGATACGGTAGGCTCTATTGGAGGAGATAACAAATACGCTAAGTGCAGTAGTTTTGAGTATAGCTTTTATAGCTTTCGTAAGCACCGTAGAATGAAGACACCCTCTGAGAAGTATGCCCATGAGTTTCCGATGGGGCTTCTTGACCATCTAGCTGTGGAAGTTTCCTTAGAAGATGGATGGATTGATGCCATTTACTTGACAACTGAGATACTTCCATGGTATGATAAAGAAAGATTGTCACTATTCGTTGAAAGGTACATTCGAGAGTCTAGTGTTAGAGAAATTGAGAAGTCTTTAGGAGTACCTAAATCAACAGTAGCTAGAAAGATTTCTAGGCTAGACAAACAACTTAGTAAAACATTAGGAGGGTATTTATGACAGAATTTAAAGTAGGCGACAAAGTAAGGTATTTCCAGGACTTATCGGGAAGGTATGTAATTTCATCTCCAACAGTTCCTATAGGAACTATCGGCGAGGTTAGAACAGTGAATCCAAACAGAAGGGTAGAAGACCCCAATGTCATGGTTGGATTGGAGCAGGGAGAAGTTATCTGGTTTTATGCAGACGAACTGCAATTAGTTGACGAAGAGACTGATCTACCATTCGTTCCACAATTTACTCACAAAACTGTCCTAGATACTTCACTAGACATTAACTTGGATGTGTACCTAGCTGCTTTATCAAACATGACCACAGCTCGTAAGCAGATGGCGGATTTGTCATTGGACAGATACCTTCCGGAAGCTGTGCGAGATGCTTTGGAGGAACGATTGGATAATAAGATTCAAGAGTCTGGCAAACAGGCTGAGGAAGCTATCAAACGGATGTCCAAGATACTGGAGGTGGAGTAGATGACTGAGTGGAGAGAGCTGAAAGGGTTCACTAAGTATGATGAAGACGGTCATCTCAAGTATACAGGTATCGACGAACAACTTACAGAGCTTGCTAAATCCTATGAAATTCTAAGAGTGTTCTATGGAGCGTTTAGTTCATCTGATTGGAATGTTATGAGTGGCGGCGATACAACGGCTCTGGTAGAGCTGAGGGAGGATTCCAAATGACAATCTTTGCGCACGATGTTCAACGGCGACCAAAGGACTTCGAAGTGGCATTATAGGAGAATCTCATCGACTTAAGCATTGCCATGCTTCGTAGTACTCATACGAGGGAGTTCCACTGGCGATCACAAATGTTTGGCACAACTACTGGATTTATTATGAATATTATGAGGAGTGATTTATAATGATTACATTAAACTTTGGAGACAGCTTGGAGTTCATTAATACACTGGAGGATAACAGCATTGACGCAATTATTACAGATCCCCCATACAACATCAGTAGAGATAACAACTTCCAGTCCATGGGCAGAGGAGGGATTGACTTTGGCGAGTGGGACAAGGAGTTTGACTTAAGCTCATGGATCGAACTGGCTACTCCAAAACTTAAAAAGGGAGGAAATATCCTAATATTTAATGCTTGGAAAAACCTAGGAGAGATCGCTGCTACTTTGGAGTCACTAGGGTTTGAGGTTAAAGATATGATTCGCTGGGAAAAATCTAACCCGATGCCTCGTAATAGAGATCGGAGGTTTATTGTAGATTATGAGGTAGCCGTATGGGCAGTTAAGAAGGGGGCAAAGTGGACATTCAACCGGATCAGTGATACCTATGATCGACCTCTGATTAAATCAGGCTTAACTCCAAGTAGCGAAAAGGTAGGCAAGGGTCACCCTACACAGAAGCCAGTAGCTGTAATGCAGTGGATAGTGGAACATTTAACTAATGAGGGAGACGTTGTACTAGATCCTTTTATGGGGAGCGGCTCTACAGGAGTAGCCTGTGCTAATTTAGGGAGAGGATTCATAGGATCTGAACTAGATCCGGAGTACTTTGAAATTAGCAAAGGGAGACTACTATCAGAAGGAGCCTGAATCAGAAGAGGAATACGCCTACGTGGAAGGGTGGGATGAGTTTTGAGTGACAAATTTAATTGTTGGATAAGCCTCTTAGTAGCTTTTCTACTATTCCTAATAGGGTTATTCCTACTATTCGTGGTAGGCGTTTCAGCAACGGCTTTATTTCTAGGTTTGTGGACATTCCTAATTCTATGGATGATCTTGTGGGCTATTCTAGAAATGTGTTGTTAGATAGGGAGGTGCCAAAATGAAAGAATTCCGAAAAGCTATTAAGAAACTATTTTTACAATATGGAGGACTGGTAACTTGTTAAAAATCTATACTAAGCGTACTTTCTGCGCCGCTTGCCGCCAGACGAAACTGTTTTTGAACAAGCAAGGAACGAAGTTTGAGGAGATTGTTGTTGACGAAACTGACGAAGAGTTGTTGCAACACCTTCGTGACAGTGGTTTTAGTCAATTTCCTGTAGTGATTAATGGAAAAGTAACTTGGACAGGCTTTCGACCTGACTTATTGAAGGAGGTTGTATAATGTTTAATGTAGGAGAACTTATTAAATACCTAATTGAACGACGTATTGAGCGGCTTGGGGAGGCTTTGGTACAGGCTAATTTACAAGAGGAGGCAGATGCTGCTAAATCCCACGCTTTATACGCTCAGTACACCGCTGACCGAGCACTTAATAGTACGACTGAATTAGCTGCTAGAATCGAGGCGCTGGAGCATCCAGAACCACTGAAAGAGACTGGAAGTGTTGCTTACCCAGCTAAGTCATTGACCTGCGAATCAGGCCGTACCTATGCCGTTCGAGATGCTATGGTATTCCCTGATAGAGGGGATGTGGCAATTATCTTTGAAGTAGAAGATAGCCCGAATGACACACTTCCTGTTAATGTATTCTGGGAAAAATCTAAATGCTGCGAGTGGATGGCAGACGCAGAATTTGAAAATGCCTTTAAAATCAACTAACAAACTTGCGAAGAGCTCTTGACAGGGCTCTTTTTTTGTGTTATGATAACTCTATAAAAGTTTTTAGGAGGCTGTATGATGAATTTACTACTACTACTTATCTGTTGGATCATCTTTCTGGCTCCATTCATAGCAGTTTTATGCTATCTTGGCAAGTTTAAAGAATTCTGGCAATTCCTTGGCTTAGTCTTTGGAATGCTGCTATTGATAGGAGCTTCTTTCGTAGCTTTTATTGTACTTTGTTTAATGTGATTGGAGGGGATTTTTATGAAAAAGCTTAAAATACTGTACCACCAGCTTATGAAAAAGTTCCACTACTATGTGACAAGAGACATGAGGGCTGGGGAAAAGCATTGGAAAGCTCGTAAAAAACTATTGGAGGAGATTAAATGAAGTTTGAAGTAGGAGATGTTTTAGTAGATGCTGGGAGAGATCCAGAAGAACCACGGATGAGCGCCGAGGTAATTAAAGCCTCAGAGGAATTTAAGCAATATACTATTAGAGTAGCTAATGGTAAAGTATTCAATTACCCTAGCGCAAGTGCTGAGTGGATATGGCGAAAAGCTCCTATAGGAACTGTGGCATGGCTTATCCATGAGCTGTCCAAGCATGATCCTACTGACAGTGTTAGTATTTGCCAATGGAACACTAATGGATGGAAAGTTGACGTAAAAGATGTAGAAATAATTAGTAAATTTGAGGAAGGGGAAGTGACTCTATGGTAAATAGACCAATGAAATACTCCAAAGGAGACTTACTGTTAGATTATGAAGGAGACCTTTACAAAGTCCTATCAGTAGATTCGGAAACTAATTGCTACGACATTGGAGGTTTACTCGACCCATGGAGTGATAGATTAGATGCAGACGTCTTGGAACAGTCATTCACAAAGCTTCCTGCCGGAACTATTGGAGAGCTTGTCCACAAGCTACTGGATTATCCTATGGACACTCCTATCAGCATCTATCGGGCATCTGGCTCAGCAGACCTTTACCTAGACTCCATCAACGACATTGAGATAGACTATGAAGATACTGGAGGAATTATCTTATGCTAGACTATTCCATTGACATCAAAAAGTATAACCCAAGCACTCCAACAGAATATCAGCCAGACCTTCGGGTAGACCACTGCAATAGTCGCCTAGTGATTTCAGAGAAGCTGTTGCCAAGGCTTCTGAGGGCTGTGGCTGAGTATGTTAAAGATGACTCCATACTAGTCATGAAAGGAGACGTTGAGGCATACTTTACTCAAAGTTTTACGAAGCATGCTTCCACCCTAAATGAATTGGCCGACCGCTTGGAGACTTTACAAGAGGCTGAGGAAGTGGAGTTCGATTTATCTGAGGCTCGTGATAGCCGTTATTTACTTACTAAGAAGGTAACCTTTGAAGACTGCCTAGAGGCTACCAGAGAGCGGATGGAGGAGCAGTGGCAGGCATCTGCTCTGGAAGCTGTCCAAAAGGCTGCGGACATATTGGCTAAGGATGCTTTAGACAGTCTACTACTTGAGAAGTCTCGTGAGGAGATTCCGGAGCTATTGGAAGGAATTCAAAAGGTTTCCGAAGCTGCCAAGAAGTCTGCCAAAGACTCCACTGAGCTGTTCAGCAATGAGACTCTGGGAAAGCCTCAGTCGGAAGTCGTTGACGATAGCTACTGGAAGGAGTTACATCAGCAGGAAGCTGAGCTTATGAAGAGGTTTGCTGGAAAGGATTTGGAATCAACTGCTAAACGCTTTGAAGAAGCTCGTGAAGAACATGGCACTCCAACATGGAGAGTAGGGGCATTGATGCAGGAGAGCCCAGCTAAAAAGCAGCGGAAGAGTTTAGTAAGAGCTATCATAAACCTGCTGGACACTAAATATAAATAAGCTAATAGAGTCGCTTTCCAAAGCTGTGGGAAGGCGGCTTTGATAAGTATAGGAGGAAAGTTATTTGAAGCCGATTAGATTTGAAGGAGTTTATGACCCAACTATTTGGAAGCCTGTTGAAGGGGCTGAGGGATATTTTGTCAATATGGAGGGAAAGATTAAGGGGAGACGTGGGAGAGTCTTGAAAGGTTTTCTTGCAGGAAGTTATCCCTCAGTTTCTGTGGGTAGAGGAAAAAGCTCTCTGCGTATTCACAGGGCTGTAGCCAAAGCTTTTATTGGAGATATTCCAGAAGTCTGGGTTGTTAATCATATTGACGAAGTTAAAACAAACGCCAATGTAATGAATTTAGAAATCTGCACAGCAAGCCATAATGCACGTCACTCATTAGCCTCCCGAAAGCCTCGGAAGAACCTTGGTAAAGCTATTGAATACCTGTCAGAATGGAAGCCTATCCCCAGCATCCCTACAGCTATGGCACATCCATCTGGAAGAGTTGCTTCTTTAGATGCGCAGGGCAAGTTAAGGGAACGTTTGGGCTATGTGCAAGCCACTGGGTACCGTCGAGTGAGGGTAAATGGTAAGTCGTATTACACGCATAGGCTTATTGCAGAGACTTTTTGTCCAAACCCCAACAACTTTCCAATAGTAAATCACATAGACGAGAATAAACTTAACAACTGTGCCAGCAACCTCGAATGGTGTACCTATCAGCATAATGTCCTCCATGGAACGGCTAGACAACTAGCTACAGAAAAACTTTCCAAGCCAGTTGTTGCAAAGGACTCAGAAGGAAACATAGTGTACACCTTCAAAAGTGCCGCAGAGGCTATTCGTATGGGGTTCCATCCGGGGCATATCAGTAGCTGCTGTAACGGCCGCCAAAAGACTCACAAAGGTCTCTACTGGAGCTTTGCCTAAGCCTCCATAATAATTGATTGAGCCACCTTTTGACAGCTTGTCGAAGGGCGGCTTATTTTGTTATGTATGGAGTTATAAATAAACTAACCAAACAGCTTATCGTGCGTGTGATCGTAACAGTTGTCGGAAGTCTTATTAGGAAAACTGCAAAAATAAAATTGGCCAGCCGTTTTCGGAGTCTGTCGGAAAGCTATCGGACAGCCCTATATAGAAGATCCAGAAAAAATAAATCGGACAGCCTCACACGGAAACTTGCAGAATTTCTAAGAGGCTGATAGTGCGCGCGCCTTCGGTCAGCTGTGGCAAGACCCCCTCCCTTGGTGGGGTCAACGGTGTATGGTACGCCTTGGGAAGCCTGTCAGATAGCTTATCGTGTCAGCTGTTCGTGAGTCTGTCGTGTGTCTCGTCGGTCGGTCGTCGGTCAACGTGTGTCGAGACTGTCGAACAGTTGAGTCAATGTGTCATGTCAACTTTGTATAATACACATTATGTAAACTAGGTCAATAGATACGCGAACAGCTGTTCGATAGCCTACAGAAGCCACTCCATAAGGACAGTAACAGCTGGTCGGCAGTTGGTTGTCGGCTCTATATAGGTTTTACGTTTATGTTTGACTTATTGACTGTACTCTGACAGCTGCGGCAAGGTGCCTGGCAGCCTATCGAACACCATGCAACATACTCCATTATAAGCTATTATCAGACGATCAGAAAGACTCTCGAACAGTTACCGGAACAGCTACTCGGATAGTTGTGCACCACGTTCCAGAATAACCGTTTGAGTAACGCCTATAATAGTTGTTATAATAGCCTTTGAATATATGCCTTGTATATTCTCATATACGCCCTCCAAATGATAGGATAATAGTAGCTTACCTTGCTATAGTTAAACGTCTGAGAGGGCTTCTCGTGAGCTATTTAAGAGGATATAAAAAGAAGCTACTCCAATCAATGGTGCAACTTCTCTTCTGACTATTTAGTTATACGTTAGGATAAGCTGTTGACAGGCTTTCTAATAGCTTCTGGATAAGCTGTTGACAGTTACTTACCTAAGCTTTGGGAAGCCTTGGGAAGCTTTTGCAAAGGCTGTTGAAAGCATGCTTGGTAATAGATAATGGAATAGCTTTTATAATAGCTTATTATAATCTGTTACTCTCATAACAGATACCCTTTTAAAAAAGTTAAGTCCCACGCCCTCTTAAGAATAACATCCAACACGTATAAACAAGTGGAATAAAAGCCTATCTGCCGGCTTTGAAAGCATTTAATTTAACGAACAATAACAGATCACTTCTTAATCTTTTCTTAATAATTAAAAAAGCCACTCCACAATCGGAGTAGCCTTTCTAAGCCTATTTGATTATTTGTTGACAGCCTCCAAACCGATTCCCTCGTCAACTTTGAATGTCTGAATAGTTTTCTTATCGTTGTCGATAGGGTAGACGTATAGCTTTTTCGTGTCACTTTCAACTATAACAAAGTCTGCCTTGATAGTTGCGTACGAGTCTAGCTTTTTATTAAGGTCTGCAATCATGTTACGGTTGCTTTCGATAGTATCTTCTGCTTCTGCGAGAAGCTCATTGTTGACTTTGTTAGCTTCCGAAGCTTCTTGATAGCCTTTCTCATAAGCTTTTGTACCTATGAGAAAAGTTATATTCAAAACTGTAATAATTGTTAGCATTGTAATTGTAAAGTTTTTTAGTTTCATTTTGTATGCCTCCCATGTTTATCTATAGGTGTGAAAAAGTGTAGCATAGCTTTTTTACAATTTCAATAGTTTATTTAAAAATTTCTGCTTCTTTTATAATTTCGTCTAATTGTTTCATTGATCGACTTGTGCAAAAGCTTCCACCAATTAATGCAACAGCTATGAAAATAAACGATTCTAACATTTCATGACCTCCTCTCTTATCTACTTTCTAAGTCTTTTTGCAACTCGATTTCAGTGATACCTAATTCTGACTGCAATAGTTCAATGCTTACTTGAATATTTTTTCTACTTTCATCGTCGATGTTAAAAAAGTTATCAGCTTTCAGATCGTTAATGATGGCAATTATTTTTTGTTTATTTTTCATAGTCACTAGCCCTTTCTATAAATCTTTATCAAGTGTTATCAAGTCATCATCTGAATCATCTCCAAAAAAGCTCGGTGTTTCTATCAGCTCACTAGGCTTTGCCAGTCCTTTCCTTATTTCTTCTTTTCTAATCATATCAGAAAGCTTTCTTACCACGTCTTCATAGAGAAGCGGGTCAACTTCTTTGACAGCCTCCAAAAGTAACGCTAGGTTATTTATGGATAGCTTTCCTCTTCGATACGTTTTCAGCAAGCCTTTGCCTGTGACTTTATTATAAGCTTTCTCAAACTGTTTTTCAAGTCTTTTTTGAAATTGTTTGTCCTTTCGTCTTTCTAAGTAGTCGGAAAGTTTTTGGCAAGCTTTTTTAAGAGTAGTCCAGACAGCTATACCAAAAACTGCCCATAAGATAGGTAGCAAGTCACTCACTTCCTTTCTTAAAACTGTGGTGTATGTTTCTAAAATCTAGTTCTACACTTAACATAAGAGCAGAAGCTTTCAAAAGATTATCCTCTAGCATTTGCATAGTTTCATGATAGCTTTTTGAATCGTTTGGCAAGCCTTGTAATGCCTCTTGAGAAGTCTTTGCTAGGACTAGGGAACGTTTTAAGCTGTTGATAGTTGTGAAGCCTCGTTTGAAAGACTTATTTACGAGGCTATTTTCTTTCTTCTCTTTTTCTGCTTCATACATGCTTTTATATTCGTTTTTAACCATTAGTCGACAACCTCCAAAGAGCCTTCGACAAAGTCAATTTCATTATCTTTCATAAACTCGGTTAGGCTTTCGATAGCCGTTTCTTTGTCGTATACGTCAATACATTCTTCGAAGTCTCTATCGTCAAATCTGAAATAGCCTTCGATATATTCGCTTGTTGCTGAACCATATAAAGATATTCCTTGAATATCTCCGTCACTGTCCTTATATTCTAGGAAAGCAAGCTCGAAGCGTTCAGACAGTTTTTCTTGAAATTTGTAAAGGTTGTCGAATTTCATCGAAAAGTATTTTGTATAACCTGCTCGCACGTCTATGCCAATATGGACAGCAAAGAAAACCAGAGTTTCTTCTGTGCAATCATTCTCATAGATAATAAAGTTTAAATCTCTTTCAAGGTAGCCACAATAATTGTAAGTATTGTCGGCACCATATTCATACCATGAAACGCCTCCCCAATCGTTGTCTAATTCGTTGAAATAGTCTTTAAATTCGTCAACGGTTAACCATTCGCCTGCATATTCCATCTCTTCAAAAAAGCTTAGTAAAGAGATTCGCCCAAAGTGATCTTTGCTTAAAGTTGGTGCTGTTTTTCCTGTAAAGTTGATTGGGCTTTGCATTGCTTCAAGTTCCTTTTTAACAGTTTCCCAATCGCTCAGCCCAAAGCTTTCTTCTATAGTTTCAAGAATTTCTCCGACTGTGATATAATGTTTTTGTTCGTTCATTTTTATAACCTCTTTCAATTTTTTATTTTTTATCTAGTTTGTAGTAATTTGCAATTTTGTATTTTCCTTTTTAATACCTTTCAAATATTCATATAATTCATTTGTTAGTTCTATTGAGTTTGTATCTATAAAAACAGTTAGAAAACCGTCTTCCATATCATTCATTTCATTATCTGCCACAATAGTAATATCATTATTGCCGATATTAATTTCTATATTTAACAGTGTGCCATTTTCTTCATACTCGCTCAAAAATTCTTTAATCATATTTTTATTCATTTTTATAACCTCTTTCAATTTTTTATTTTGTAGGTACAGTGTAACAGCTCTTTAAACAGCTGTCAACAATTTTATTTTAATCATCTAACCAAGCAACAAAAGCAAGGGCGCTTGCCACGACACATACAGGCGCTAAAATCAGCCATGAAACAACCATTATAAAACCTCCTTTCCTGATCTCGTCATAAGCTTATCAAAATATCAAGCGACTGTCAACACTTTTATCTTATCTTTTGAAATATACTTTTCAAGACTAGCTACAAGACTATAAACAGCAGTTAGGCTTCCACAAGTGGCGTAAAAATTGTCGTTTGTATAAATGTTATAAGTCATGTTTTTCAACTTCCTTTCTCTTAACTTGATACCAATATACCATGACGTTTTTTAAATTGCAATAGCTTTGCTAAAAGTTTTTTATTTTATTTTTCGAAAGCTGTCCAAAAAGTCGCCTTATATAGTAGAAAACTTTCAGCGAGACTTCTTCCTGATCTTGTTCAAAAGTCGTCTAAAAGAAGCTTAAAAGCTGTGGAAAAGCCTTGATAATGTTGTGTATAGGCTATGACGTTTTAAGTGAAAACTGTTAAAAAATCCCGGGGTGCATCCTGTGGACAGCTGCTGGAAACCTCGTACGCCTGTCATGATGTTTTAAGTGATTTTTCTTAAAAATCCCGGGGGACTGTTATAAAATTCTGGGGAAATCCATTAGTTAAATGTTATTTTAGGATGGATATGAGTTATTTGAATAGTTTTGTGCTACTTGATGTAGTCTTATTGGCAGCTGTGGCAAAAGCTTGGCCAAGACGTGGTAAGTTTTTATTATGGAGGCTGATTGAAAGGCTGTCAGATGATTTTTAACGGATGATTGTCCAATCTTTGATCTGAAACGTGCTTAGAATGCTCCTCTGACGACGTTAAAAAGCTGTTATAGTGCTATTTTAATAGTTTGTTGAAATAATTTGAAAAATTAAAGGAAAAATTTTTAAAAATTTACTCCATTCCTAGAAAAATAATTTTAAAAATATCCCTTAACTTAGAAAAATATTTTGAAAAATCTGCCTCCAAATTTCTTGGCAAAAATAAAAGACAGCTACCCTTCGGCAACTGTCAAAAAATTATTCTGTAATTGTTACATTTCCATCCAAAAATTCTGTGTAAAATTCTCCTGTCATACTAATACATTCTTCGGGAATATTTGTTAGAGTTTTTAGATCCGACTTTATCCCAAATACTCCAATAGATGGCTGGACTCCTTGTAAGCCTTCCGTACCTTCTGGCACAACTGTAAACTCACTTTCGTAAAATTTTGCCTCATAGTGATCGAGGTCGAACTCCAGAAAAGAGAAAGAAGCTTGTGGAAATTTTACAGTAAATACTTTACGACTTTCTGCTAGTCTGTTACTTACCTTTACAATCTTTCCAACGTAACCACAACGACTTGTATATAGCTTGGTAGATACCTCCAAATTATCCTTGGACTTAATCTTTACAAAATCTCCTACTTTAGGCTCCTTTGTCCCCTGCTGAGCGGCCTTTAACGCTGCTTGAGTCTCTTCTAGGGCTTTAATCATTTCATCCGACTGCTTCATAAAATTACTCAAAGCAACATCTAGGGAAGCTTCTGGATGTTCTACGTACTCGGCCTCTCCATCAGATATGCTAAAAAATCGTGACACCTCATCCGGAAGTTTTACCTCAACTAGGTTGTAACTATCCCAAGGAACTGGGAAAACTTTTCCGACATACTGGTCAATATCTGGGTACCCTCCATTATTCAACAAACGTACATATCTTTGCATAATATCTCCTCCTCTTTCAATAAACCAATCTTACCACGTATCTTGTACAATGTCAACAGCTTTCGTGAATTATTTTCTAAAAGCTCTCCGACCAGCTCCTGTGACAGCGCCGATCCTTCCAAAGGAATACGTGCTGAATGAGCTATTTCAATATGCGAGTCCACAAGCTCTCCGAGAAGCTGTAGCTCGTCTGTTTCAAAAATTCTTAGCTCCATAGCTCTACTATAGCATCTGGAAATTCTTTAGCAGCATCACAGGCTACATGAATGTCTCGGAAAAACATTAAAGATTCGTTAGCCCAGTTCTTTGTAAAGGCTGCCTGATTGTTATTTAGCTTCGTAAGAGTCCATCCCCCGAGGGTTACAATGAAGAGTTCTTCGGTAGGCTCTGGCAACCTACTGTCATCTAAAAGCTCTGGAACAGTTGTATGGAGCCGTTCAGCGATCCTAGCCATCTTTGCAAGGGTTGGTGGAGTATTATTCCGAAAGCCTGTTGAAGAGGTTCCGTCTCCACAGACTTCTACCCAAGACATCTGATGGAGCTGTCGAAGAGCATCCACGTTCTTCCAAAAGGTTCTTGTAATGTTTTCTACATAGGTGTCTTTAGTCATGTCTTCACTCCATCCCCATAGTTTCTAAATAGCTGTTCAGTTGGTCAATGACATTGTAATTAATTTGAATCTGGTCATTGTATCGTGCCACACGTACCCTATAACTTTCTCTCTGAGTACGATTTTCTTCAAATTCAATTCGGTCATTAAGCTGCTCAATCCGTTCATTCAAAGATGCGTTAGCCATGTACAAAGAAGTGATAAGTGGCTTAACTCTTTTTGGAGCTAATTTAACCATTGCGTATGTTTCTGGATTCATTCCAATTCCTCCTTAAACCTCATTAACAATATCTACTCGGACAGCTTTCCCACGTTCTCTCCAACAAGTCTTTCCAACAGCTTCCTCAGGGCTGTGGGCTATCACTACATAACTTCGTGGAGTGCTTTCAAAGTCTAGGTAATAGATTACTTCATACCGCTTCATCATATTCAACATCCTCTCTACTAACTTATGAATTAATCATATCATGACTTTTGGAATCTGTCAACAGTTTTTGCAAAATAAAAAGACAGGAGTTACCCTGCCTCTTTGCCATACTTTTTAACTGCTTTGGTAAACTTCTTACGTGCATCTTTCAGTCGTCTGCCTAGAGTGCTTTTAGAAAGTCCGTTATATCCTTCCAACTTTCTGAGGGATATGCCTTCCAAAACATTCTTCCGGAAGACGTATTCTTCATCAGATCGAAGGTTGCTTCTGTCAATAACTTCTTCAAGCCAAATCCAGTAGTCTTGGTCAACCATGTAGTCTCCATAGACTTTGGAGTTCTCTATCATAGGACTAAATTCCGATTCTAGGAAATAGTCTTCGGTGGCTATCCGCTTCTCTTTTCGATAAGAGTAGAAACTATACTCAAAGCTGCTACACTTAGCATACTTATTGTCTCCAGAAAGACCCCCAGTGGTGTCGTCCTGCATGTAGAAGGTGCTTAAGGCGTGAGCTAAGGTATCTGGAACATCTTCCCCCCAAAGCTTATGAAACAGCTCGTAGGCCTCTTCTACAAACAGCCCTCTGACTTCTGCTGGAAGTTTACTACGTCTTAGGACAACTGTCACAAAGCGTTTGAGATGCAAGGCACACTGCCCTGCTGTCTCAGCTTCTGTAATAGCTCTGTAAAAACCTATCTCATTATACAATGGCATCTAATCAACCTTCCCAAACCTCGCTTTATACTCTTCAATAGCTGCTCTGGCAACTGCTGGCATAGCTTGGAAATCAGCTTCTCCATTATTTAGAATAGTCACGTCCGGCTGAATGAGATCAACCTCAGAATCCCCTTCATTATCTAATTTCAAAGTCTCTCCCAAAGCTTCTGCACGAGCTTGGCGGATCAGTGGGTCAGCATCTACCTTGACTACTAAGAAGCCTTCTTGACTAGCCCAGAGAGCTTCGTTAAAGTAACGTGTGTCAGTGATAATCATTGCTACTGGCTTTCCGAAGCCTTCTGTATTTTCAAAATAATCTCTAATGGCCTCTACTGGACGAATCCAAAAGTTTATATCAATCTCACGAAAAGCATTTCCAAGGGTTACGTAAGCATCCCGAGGCCTCTCGTTGTTGACTAAATGACCGAAGAATTGCTGATAGATTTCTTTTAAGTAGTCTGCAAACGCTACTCGAATAACTTCATAACCCTGTTTGGATAATTCTTGCTCCAAGACGTTTGCAAAAGTGTCTTTGCCAGCCCGGGCAGTTCCTGCTAATGCTATTTTAATCAATTAATCTTCCTCCTTGCTTGTGATGGAAATTCTCCTGTCTTCATAGCTGTGCAATAGGTTTTCCAAGCAAATCGGATAGCTCTAAAAGGAAATGCTAGTAGGCTATCAATCAGCTCCTGCACGAATGTTGCAACAGGTGCTACTAGGATATAGAATAGATACTGCACAAGCTCCATAACAACTTTAAAGATAAAAGCTATTGTTACTTGGACTCTAAACATCATCTCCGACAGCCTCCATAGCTTCCTGCTGCTTCTCATCAAACTCTTTAGCAGCATTGATCTCAGCTTTTGGAATGAGCATAGAAGTCTTTCCAATATGAGTAAGAGCAATTCCAATAGCATCGGTTTCATCTGTGGTCATATCTGATACATCAACGTCTGTGTAGATTTGGATAGCCTCTGCTACGTCTGCTTTAGAGGACTTCCCAGAGCCTGCGACAACCTTCTTAACAGTCGTCGGGCCATACTCATAGTAGCGTGGGTACCCTTCTAATTCCAAGACTAGCTCGAAGGCTGCGAAGAACTTCATATTAATAAATTGAGTAGCCATCCGACAGATTGTCGTCTCCTTAATTACAAAGTCTGGCTTAAACTCATTGAGAAGTCCTGTCATCTCTTCGGCAAATATTCGGAGGCGTTTGCCAGTCTTATCCTTGGAGTTTGTAATAATGTTTGTGGTAAAGACTAACGTAAGGTTACCGTTAGCCTCTTGGTCTAATACTGCTACACCTGTTGAAACAGATGAGATGTCAAAAGCCATGAAACGCATCAATCTTCCTCCTTATGAACCATGATAGAAGCGATGTTGTGGTTGTTTAAATACAGTAGCCCCTCGGTTGTTCCAATGATTACTGCTCCATTTGTATGAAGGTCAGTTAACATCTCCTCAACCTTCGTCTCCGGAAAACCTTCTGAGGCTTCGAAGCTATATGTTTCATAGAAAATGTCGTCCCCAGACTCATTGGAGATAGGGGTTAGATAGGTAATTGTGAAAGTTGTGTAATATGTGATCTTCATAATCTTCCTCCTAGAAATACTCCCAAGTGTACCCTCCATGGCTTTTTCGCTTACCTTTAGCACAAGAGGTTATATGACTTGGGTTAAATCCCCAATCTTTTGCATCAATTATACTGTTAAATAAGATTGGAGTTCCTTCTTTAATAGGTGTAGCGATAACCTTTTTGGAAACGGAAGCTATTCTTCTAAGCTCCCGAGTCCCATAATTAGAGTTCTGCTTGGCGGTTACCCATTCAAGGTTACTGACATGATTATTAAATTTATCCTCGTCAATGTGATTTACTTGGGGATTATTTTCGGGGTTAGGAATAAAAGCTTCTGCCACTAATCGATGAACCAGCTTTCTCTTGCCCGAAATACATACCTGATAATATCCCCTAGCTAATTTATTAGGCTTTAGCAACTTCTTAGAAAGTTTACTATATACATTTCCATGATCGCTTATGGAGTAGTCTGGGAATCCTTGAATCTCTTTCCATTGTTCCATTACACAATATCCTTTCGAATCCGTTCAATCTCTTTGATAGCCTCTTTTTCAAACTTAGTGGAAGCTTCTAACTTAAGTTCCTCTAATTCCCTATAGGTAAGGCTTAAAGCGCAAGCTGTCTTGTAGTCGTTGAATTGGAAATCAGCCAATGAAAGCTTTGGAAATACTCCTTCGTGAGCCATTTCAACAGCTGTGAAGAAACGATTCCGAACCTCTTTCTTCTTCTCTTCTGGAGTCTCCACCCCAAATACTCGGAAATCTGGGTACTTGGCATAGTCTTCCTCAGTCATGTTCCAGCCTTTGTGAGAGGCGTTTACATAGACGATGAGATACTGGTCAAGGTCTTTTAGCATAGCATAGTTAGTAACCTGCCATACGTGTTTGGAGTTAGCTTCCTTCATAGACCAATGACCAGTCGCTGCATAAGTTGTTTGCTTAGACTTAACCTCAAGTCCTACCCGATACTCTTTTCCAGTCTCTGGGTCAGTGTAAATCATAATGCCGTCCAAAGAGCCTCCGGTAATGAAGTTTATCTTACCACTCTTGAACTCTTGGAACGTCGTGGAAAACTCTTCAAACATCGGGTAACCTTCTGGAGTCCTTTCAAATCGGAAGTGGCAAGGCTCTCCAACAAGTCGTTCATAATGCTTCTCCATCATTAAGACATACAACTGCACCATGTCTCCGATAGCTGTACCGATGTTTTGCCAACGATTCTGCCACGGGCTTACCAAACGCTTGTCTGCATTATTGGTAAACTCTAAGGCATCAATCGCTCGGAGAGTCTGCTCACGAAGACATTTTCCAGTGCCACTTGAACGGAAGAATGGAACGCCTTTCGGAAAGTCTTCAAAGGGGTTGTTGTCAAGAACGTTGATATACTGGGAATAGAGTTGCTTAGTTATTTGTAAGTCTGTGTTAAATCCGGTGGCACAAAAGCGATCAAGCTCCTGTGCAAAGTCTATTGCCATCTTCTGTGCCAAAGTCTGTCCGGAAGCCTTGTTAACTGCTGCTAAACCTTTTGCCATTAAATGTAAACCTCCATGATTAAAATTGTCCAAATTCTATGATAGTTGCTTTCCCAATCAGCTCTTCAAAATGCTGTGAGCGTGGGGTTGTGCCACCGCTTTTGATAACTTCCTTAGCAGCCTCTTTGGACACAGCTTTAATATGATATGTTCGGAATCCACTTACAGGGACTGTTACAATGAAGTCGTCTAGAATAATCTCTCCCGAACGCTGTTCAAGGCTGTGCAAAACGTTTTCTGATTGACTTACCCACTCTAAGTTGGAAACGTCGTTATTCTGCTTGTTGCCATCTTTGTGATTGACTACATCACAGCCTTCCGGTCGGGGTAAGAAAGTCTCTGCCACAGCTCTGTGAATCCTAACATTAATCGTCTGATCTCCGTGAGGGATTCGTACATGTAAGTAGCCAGTATCTTGAGGAGTCAAACACTTATTCGTTTTAATATTTCGAATGACTCCTCGGGTGCTTATGAAATACTTGTCTGACTGGATTCCATTGTATATTAATGGAGCCTCATGAATCGTTTCTACATTAGTCAATAAAGCGACCTCCTCTACCTGTCCCATTATATCACATTTCATCGTCTTTGTCAAGTCTGTCTCTTGCATGGGAGATCGCTAGGGTATGAATACATCCTCCAAAAAACCAGATTAATGCAGCTATTCCTATAACAAAGCCAAGACCTATTGCCACTACTTGGTAATTTGCTAGAACGAAGATGGTTAGTAATAGTAGCAAAATGATGCAAATTGCTATGGTTAGTGCCCCTAAAAACTGTCCAGTAGCTATCAGATAGTCTTTCAAATTAGGCTTCATTGTAGATGTCCTCCAACTCTTTGCGAATCTCGTTAAGTCTCTCTTCCTTACCGTCGTTGTAGTATCCCCAATCAGCCATTACATAAATCATACTGGATTGGAGTTTGGCTACCCTTGCCAACTGGTCTTTCGATAGCTTCTTGAAGTCTTTCAAAGCATATCCAGAAGGCTTACCAGCATCTCGAAAGTCCCTCATCATCGAGTCGTGCTTACCCATTAGCTTGCGCTCCTCGTCGATAAGTTCGAAAGTTTTGATAAGCTTTTCGAATTCCTGCTCGACATCGTGTTTAGCTACTAGAGCATAAAGGGAGTGGTCTAAGAAACGACCGTCTTTACACGTCTTAGATAGCTCTCGCTTAGTTGCTTCCATGATGTAGTCGTTAACCTTCGTAAAGTTCTTGGCGATCTCTTGCTTAATCTCTTCGTTCATTTAATCTTCCTCCTATTTAATATATCTAAAGGATGTACCTTTATATTTGATGCCATATTTTAGCGCCTTAGAAATCCCCGACTGTTTATATTGAGGGTGCTCCTGCATGAAAGGTCTCTGGCCACTGAAATTCATAGTTGAACCATCTTCGAAGGTAACTTCAATAGGTTTTAGATGCCCCTTAGCACACCTCTCAATGCGTGTTCCATGATGTTTATTAGCTAATGGAGTTACCTCTTCGAGATTCTCTAAACAATTATTCTGTGAATCCTCGTCAATATGGTTGAGCTCCTTAGTTAAATCTCTTTCTCCAAGGAACGCCTCATATACAAGATGGTGGATATAGTGAATATATTGCTTACCATCTTTCCATAAACCTACTTTTAGATATCCTTTAGGATGATTTAACGACGACTTAATTATATTACCCTTTTTAAGATACCAAACTTTTCCATTAAATACTTTACGATTCAAACTCCTAACAATCCCTGTATTACTTACCTCATACATACCTTCAAATCCTTTAATTGGCCTCCATTTAACGACCATTAAAAAACTCCTCTCTGTCTACCAACTTGCCCCAGACTTTTCCGATAGCAATGTCAGTCTTGCTCGGAACAATTAATTTAACAGTGTTAATCATGACATCCTCAATGGCTGCTACTTCCTCGGGAGTAACGTCTTTTGGAACTTTGAATAAGACCTCATCGTGGATTTGGGCAAGCAGATTAAAGCAACGCTTCTTGCCACGTCTTTCGGACAGCTCCTGCAACTTCGGAACCATTGCAACGATTACTTGCTTAGTTTGGCAAGCAGCTCCTCCTTGGACTTTGAAATTAGTTGTCTGGCGGAGTGCTCTGTTAACCATTGAACGAGTCTTCTTATCTTCTGGAGTTAAGTCATTCCAAGCCTTCTTAAGGACGCTGAAATCCTCTTGCACAAACCGTCTGCGAGTCCCCCAAAGAGTTTCTACATAGCGGTTCTTCTTAACCTCTTCTTGGTTATCTTTTATCCATCGATCAACCTCCGGATAGGCTTTGAAGAAGTCGTCAATCATCTTCTGTCCTTCATCCTTGGATACTCCCAAAGACTCTGCCAAAGACCATGCCGACATTCCATACATGATAGCTAATACAACGACTTTGGTACGTTTACGCCAGATGGAGCCATCTCCACACTCTTCGATAGGTTTATTAAAGATTGCCGAAGCCATTTCAGAGTATAGATCACGAGCCTGTTGATAGACTTCAATAAGAGCCTTACACTTAGACATATGAGTCATGAGCCTTGGCTCCTGCTGTGAGAAGTCTGCCGACATGATTAACGAATCTTCTCCAATACCGAACATGTTACGAGCCTTGTAAGGTTGCTGTTGGAGGTTTGGGTTAGCTGCGGCATAGCGTAGAGTTACTGTACCAACCTGTTTGAAGTCTCCGTGCAGCTTTCCGTCGGGCTCTATGAAGTCTTTAATCTTATCTACAAAGGCTGATAAATGCTTGCTCTCATCCTTCCAATCAAGAATCAACTGGACTTCTTCGTGATGCTTGGCAATGGCTTTCAGAGCATCTGAGTCGGCTGGCAGAGAGTCTCCGACAGTTTCTCCATTAACTACCCGAGGATTGATTAAAAGCTTCTTGCCTTCAACTAAAGCAAACTTACGGTTGTTGCTAATGTAATGGTCGTCAAAGCCTACATGACCACTGAGGATAGACTTCTTATCACGTGTCACATACTTGCTCCAATCATTGTCAAAGTACAACATCTTAGACAACTGCTGTGGAGAGCCAATGTTAACGTCCCCGAAAGTCTCCTGAATAGCCTCTTGGAGTTCGTCCAAGTGCTTGTAGCCTTCCTCACGCTGTTTGGCTACTTCTCTCTCATCAATTACAAAGCCTTCTGACTCCATGATGAAAGTAGCTTTGATACATGGATGTTCAATACGCTCATAATACTTCTTAATTTTTGCAAAGCTAGACTTATTAAGAATGTTCATCTGCCATTCAAAGAGCAAGAAGCCTACGTAAGTATCCTTTGCACCATACCATCTAGCGGCATCCAATGGAACGTAGCCAAACTTTGCATCTTTTCCGAACAGCTCCCCGAAGGTATCAGACGGAATCTTCAAGAAGTATTCTGCAAGGTTCTTCAACTGATATCCGACTCCGCTGGGAAATGCAGGTGTCCGAACGTCGCTTAAGTTCTCATTCAATAGCTTCATAATAACCATTGTATCGTGTGGCATATGAGTTGCTTCGATGTCTAAGGCAGCCTTTACCAAGCCTAAGTCAAAAGTGGCGTTATGCCAGATGGAGTTCTTAGGGCTGTGGAACAGCTTTTCGATGAGATGGTAGGACAGCCCTTTGCTGACGTTCCGAGGATCTTCGACAAACTCTCCAGTAGCCGTCTCCTTGTAATGGAGGATTGGTAAGTATCCATTGACAAGCTTTCCATTGAATCGGTAGGTTAGTGAGAAGCCTGCTATCTGCTCTCGATACTTGTATTTACCACCGTTATCTCCGACTGTTTCAAAGTCCATTGCAAAGTAGTCGTCGTCAGCATTCAGACAGTTATCAACCCACTGTTCGGCATCTTCTTGAGAGATCAGTGGATACTTTTCCCACTCTTTAGTAGCCATTTCCTCAATCTTTTCCTTACGTTCAGCCTCTTGGATAGCTTTGTAAAGGCGTAGTGCCTCAGCTTTGGTAAAGGCTTTGGACTCTTTGCCAGCTTCTCGGCCAATCTTTCCTTCCTTAAACCATTCCTCCACCTTTTGGAGTCTTGCCAAGTCTGTAGGAGAGTTCTTACGGCTGTAGATAAGCTCCCACGACTCTTCCATAGTTGGTATTTCCTTTGCCTTAGAGGCTTTCTTAATCTTTTCCTTAGCTTTATTATCTTCGGTAACTGATGTCACATTCACTGAGATCTTCATACAGTTTGTCCCCTTTCGTTTACCTTCTTATAATAGCACATAAAAAGAGCCCTGTCAAGAGCTCTTCCAAAGATTATTTATTAGATTTATAAAATGTCATACGGAATAGGTCGATGAAGTCTCCGATGTCAAGGTCTTCCTCAAAGTCATCTATAGTAGTGATCGCTTGGAATCCACCGTCACCTTCAATGAAAACTCCTGTTGTTCGATGGTGGAATGATTCAACAGCTTCCTTAATCATTTCAAAAGCTTCCTGCCAGCTAATCTCAATGTAGTCTGGAATCAGGTAGTAGGTAGTTCCAACAGTTACTTCGGTAATACCTACTAACCTGTCATTGGACTTCCATTTAAGAACCTTTTGACTGTCTGCTTGAGGCTCTGTTTGAGTACTTACATAAAGCTCGCTTCCATAGTCTGTTTCGAAGCGTGTTCCCACAGGCGTGTCAGGCAGCTGTTCAACAATGTCTACTAAAGATAATGCTTTATTCATATAATCACTCTCCACGTCCGAATTGTTTATTGGGTCGTTAAACTTCCTTGTCATACTCGTTGGCAAGGTCTTCTCGCTTTTCCTCATAACTACTTACCTGCAACCATCCCCCCAGTAGGATCATCCCAATCGCCACCATAACAGTAGTAGTTCATGATATTGCTTTTTCCGTCTATGAAGTTACTCTCAGAGTCAGCAAACTCATCACTGTAACAAAGGTCGTCCAAATACGCTGCTCGGTTCTCTGGAGTATCTTCTGCTACCCAGCTCTCCCGAAGCTCTTCACCATCGCCCTTACCATACGTCACATATACTTCAAACAGTTTCTTAACCATACTTAACAATCTCCCCTCCAAAATCTTCTTGTAGCATTAAAGCATCTCTGTAATTCCATGGCTCAAGGTAGTCTGAAAGTGTTAGTACATAGCTTCTCATATAGCCGTACTCATCTTCCCGATCAGGCATCCACCGATAAGTCATTGAAGTACGTTCTGAATCTACTTCGAATGATTTTGCAAACTTCGTGCCAAACCTTACAGCAACCTTTGGAGCATGTACTACGTAGCCGTCCATAAGTGCTCGAAGGATATGAAAACGAGTCTCTCCTCCAAACATATTATGATACTTCTTAGGATCTTCCCCGAAGTCATATTTTTCTCCAGTAGATCCTTCTACCCAATGCCCCCAACCAACATTACAAATACGTCGTGCAGCATCCTCTTTATCATTCATAGTCCAGATGCCTCCCCTTTGGAAGCTCTCCAAATAGTCTGCAATAGCTTCTGGGATAACTACCTTTCCTCCTACAGTGCTCCATAATCTTCTTGAACTATATTCTCTCATTACTCTTCCTCCTCCACTTTCTCAACGTGACAAATATCAATCTCTGATAAAAAAAACGTGCTCATTAATTTCTATATCTTCTAGTGCATTGTCAATTGCAGACTGTATAGAATTAGTTACTACTACACAGTAATCAGTGAATTGTGACCCAATTAAACGGTAGTATATATGGTATTTATTCATCTTTCTTCCTCCTCTAAATGTAGTGGCTTACCAGTCAGTGTAGTAAGCTTTTTACCGTTTATTAAAATAGCTTTCCGAACGTCTTCCGCAGTATATGGAATTAGCTCATACATAACTGTTGTAGAGACTTGGAAAGTCGTTCTGAATAGCCGTACAACATCCTCCATCGACCATCCCTCAGATTCGATATCGTCCTTAATCAGCCCTCGGATAACTTCTGGAGTCGTTTCCAAAGCCTCTGCAATGTCCTCTAAATTCATCCCAGTATCTGCCAGTCGTGCAATGTAGTATAAAGAAGCCTTCTCCCAGCCTCTGCTAATGATTCTGGCATGAGCTACTTCATCAGCTATCTTACCTAGCTCAGTAATCTCCTTACACAGTTTGCATGCCTTATTTTTGCAAGCTGCGAAAGAGACTTTCGTAGGGACTTTCAGAAACTCTCCGGAGTCTTTGTCATAGACTACTTGGAAGTTATGTGATTCAATTTTATTACCAATCAAGGCCAAGTCGTTTTCATGAGCCTTGTAGAATGTTTTCATACGTTGTGCATATGTCATTTAAAATTCCTCCAATCAACTTATGAATTAATCATAACATCAATTAGAGGAATTGTCAATACTATTTCTTATTTATTTTTCGAAGCTTGTACGAAGGGATTGCCCAGTATACTAACAAAGCTACTACGAAAACTACTACCACGACTGCTCCAAAAGCCCATTCAAAAAACTTGCTCCAAGCCCAGAGCTTTAACATAAATTCTACCATTATTCGTCCTCCTCATATTTCTGTACTTTAGCCAGCTCTGAAAAGACTTCCGAAGCTGTTTCATACATACTATAAACAGAGTAGCCTTCTGGATTTGTATAGCATACGCTCCAGCGATATTCTCCATCATCAACTCTTGCCACGCTTACTGACCAGTTGTTGGAAAAGGTTGTTACAAAAAGTGGATTCTTAACTGCTTTCATATTTGTACCCCTTCTTTGAAAAAGTCTACTCTATACTTCATTTAACATTCTCCTTTAAAATTCAATATCGTCTGCAAACAACTCTTCTACGACTTGCTGACTGTTCTCCTCAATATACCCAATGGAAGGTAAGAATATTCCTTCTATGCCTTCTCCCTCGCCTCCGGAACGGCCTTTGGAAACTTCTAGCCCAAAGATTCCATCACAGCTGTCGAAAGCTAACACAATAGCTGCATCCTCCAGCAAGGCTTTCGTCTTCTTAACTTGGCTACGCTTTGGAATGTTTAGCTCACGCTCATCGCCACGCTTCTCGGAGTCGTCTTCCTCAGCCTGTGTAATAACGTGCATAACAACTTTTGTACGTCCGGCAAGCTTTCGAAGAGCTTTGGAAGTAGCTGCGGCATCTCCTCCGTTAGTTTTTGAGGTATTCTTCTCGTAGTCCATGTAGTAAGCTGGGTCAACGATTACAACATCTGCTTCACTCTCTACAATGTCTCTTTCCAATGCTCTTACTGATCGATCTATAAAGTCTTCATCATCAATGGCACGAATTGTAATTGAGCCTTCTAAGACTGTGTTCAACTTCATTACAAAGTCTACGAACGACTGTTCCTCGTCAACAGTTTTGAAAGAAGCTTTTGTCAAGTCGTATACGCTAAACCCTGCTAAGTAGTCAACTCCGTCAATAACTGAATTCTTAAGCTTTTCCTTAGCTGAGATAAAGCTTAGGGCACGACTGGCAAACTCATATTTAGGCATCTCCAGTACCCAGAATAATACATTAGCTCCTTGATAAGCTGCCTCAAGGCCTTCCATAAGTGTGATAGTGGACTTACCTCTACCAGAACGGCCATACCAAGTAATCATATTAGACTCTTGGTAACCTCCTCCGATGATGTCATTAAGTCCTTCAAAATGACTCTTCCAAAAGCGGATAGACTTGCCTTCCTTACGCTTGTAGAACTCTTCCAAGTACCAGTCCCCAGCGTGTTCTAAAAGATGGCCAGCTTTTCCAGATATTCTGTTGGAGTGTTTCATCTCCTCGAAAGCTTTAATAATGTCGTTGGCAAAGCCTTCGGGATCGTTAGCTTTATCAGCTTCATTCCACAAGTCTGATAGCTTATTATTAATGAAGTTAGCTTGCTCTACTTGGAACTTCTTCTTCTTAAGCTCTTTCGACAGATAAGTAAAAGAGTCTTCCGTATTTGGAATGTAGTCGAATTCCGGAACGTTGTCAATAACTGTGGCAAAGCTAGGGGCGTTACCTTCGTTAGTTCTTGAATAGTGTATAATAAAATCGTAAGCATCCCTTTCGGAAGCTACCGGAAACATCTCTCTGGATATTCCATGGCGGTTGAGTGCTGCAACATCATTCTCGTTAATAACCTTTGAAAGTAGCAACTCCCCAATAACATTCCGCATAGTTAAATGCCTCCCTTAGACTTATTAATATACTTCCATACTAAGCCTTTGTGTGATTTCAATTCCCCTCTACAACAAGCAGAGACATGACTTGCATGGAAGCCATTTCTACCTGCCTCAGAGGCACTTGGGAATGTGTATACTAAGTTACCTTCACAAGAATAAGCTTCAACTGCTTTTGATAACTTACCGTTTTTCATTGCTTTTGAATGTCTAATATTCCGTGAGCCGTAGTTTACATTATATTTTCTGGTACACCACTCGAGATTATCTGCTCGATTATTAAGGGGATTTTCGTCTATATGATTAATCTCCTTTAAGCTGTCTGGGTTAGGAACAAATTCAATAGCAACCAATGTGTGTACTTGCTTTCTCGTTCGGTTTCCATTCTGATACAAGTCTACATATTTTCTTCCATCAGCATTAGTAGTCAGAACTAGTAGTTTAATTGCTGAGCTGTTTCTGTATTTTAAACTTCTTACATTACCTAAATTACTTACTTCATACTTACCTTCAAAATTAGTGATAGGCTTCCATGATTCTTCCATTATTTAGCCTCCTTAATGGACTTATTCTTGACCCCACGTTTAGAGTCTCCCTCAAACCTAATCATAACAGTCTTATCACGCATCCTATCATACAGACGTTCATCAAAGACTTGCTCCATATCAACTAGTGGGAGGTTGCTTGTGTAGATTGTCGGAAGTCCTTTAACCATTCTGTAATTGATAATTTCATGCAAGTCTGCCCGAAACGCCTCTGTAGCTGATCGAACTCCTATGTCGTCTGCTACAAGCATTGGAGCAGCCTTTGCAACATCCATCTCAGCATAGTATTTTCTGGAGGCTTCTTCTGTAACGTCATAGGAAACTCCTTGTCTAGTGAAACGGTTATACAAAGTCTGTAGGCTGTTAACATCTAGGAAGTATGCAGGAGGCTGTGGAATAGTTGCCTTAAGCTTTACCGAAGCTTTCCATGCTGTGAACATATATTCGTTAAGCAGTGCCGCAGCTGTGGAAGTCTTTCCGTTACCTTTCTCTGGACTCCACAAGTAAAGATTCTTGATAGATTCCTCTTCTGGATTGGAAAAGTATCTCCGGAAACTCTTGACATAGCTTTCCAAAAGCTCGTAAGTAGCTGGCTGAGCATCCTTGGCAGGGCTATTGAATAAGAATAAGTCATTATATTCCAGAGGTATCTTAGCAGAGCCAAACTTGCCACTCTCTCCAGACAGCCCGAATAACTGGAGATGGATGTGAGATAGCGTTTGCTTAACTTGTTCCTCAGTTTTGCCAGTCTCTAATATCAGTTTTTTAAGTAAGGTTGATTTCTTCAATTTAGCAACTCCTTTAGTGGCTTTTCTACTCATTAAGAATAGCATAAAAAAGAAGCCTTGTCAAGGCCTCTCAGAAAGTTTATTTAGGCAGCTCTTTTAAGCTTAGACCTGCAATATTAGAAACTGGAATGAACATAACCTCAGAATTGGTTTGGTGGCATATAATATTATTTTCAATACCTTTCTCAAAGAATTTTGAATATTGCTTATCCTGCTCTTCTAATGTAGTATCATAAATTATCATGCTAGTATCTCCACCAGATTTTAAATAGACAGTTACTTTTACATCCATTCTGATTCCTCCATCTCTTTAAGCATTTCTTGCAGACTTCCAATGAGTGTTCTGACCTCATGCTTGTCTAGTGATACAAAGTTGTTCAAAGTATGTGCCTCTCCTGTCCTTCCAGAGTAGTCGTGGTTTGGATGATACATTGATTCAACAGTAAGGTAGGTTCCTAATATGGTTTCTAATTCTATAAACTCATCTGGGTCAAGCCTACTATATATTCGTTTTAACATTATTCGTCCTCCAATATAGAAGCTTGCTCTGTAAGGAACTTTAACAGCTGCTTCACTCCTTCTAAATTTAACACTGAAATGTTTTCCTCGTCAGCCTCCCGAACGCTTATTAATACTTCATCTTCATGCCGCCATGCAATCAAAGCATCCTCTGGAATGTCTACACATTCTAAGTAAAAATATTTTACCATAACTAAAACCACACCTTTCGAAAGTTTAGTAAGTTGCTTTCTGACAGCTTTATCCATTTTACTTTGGAGTGGTTCTTCTGCCAGTATCCGTTCAAGTCTTCTCCATTCGGAAGATTTGCCCGATAAACGTTGTGAGTCTTTGCAAAGGCCTTGCGAATATCCTCAGCAGCCATGTTACCTTTGGAGTCATTGTCCGTAGCTATCAGAATATTATCTACTCCGAACTTATGAATAAGCTTTATCTGAGAGTCGCTCAAGTTAGCTGAACCAAGACTGATTCCGACATATCCCATTTCATAAGCTGTCATAGCATCGATCTCAGCTTCGCAAATTGCAAGAGTTGTTGGATTCTCTTTGTAAATAACTCGATGGCCGAATACCAAGTCTTTGATATGATTGTTACCAGCTTCATAGAAGAAGTCTTTAGAGAATGTTTTACGATACTTAATAGCTCTCCACTCTCCTACTCCATCAACATATGGAAGTCTTATAAAGTCGTCTCCCTCAGATGTCTCATAGGCTTCTTGAGTAGCTTCTGAAATACCTCTGGAAAGTAGATACAAAGACTTATTCCAAGGGACTTTCCGGAAGCTATCACGACTCTGGGTAGCAGTTACCCCAACGCTTATCTGTGGAGTGTCATAAGCCCCTAACATAAACTCGTCCCGAAGCTTGTCCAAAGCTTCTTCGTAGCCTGTTTCGTCGAGTAGTGATACAAGCTTTATAAAGTTTCCGGAATCTCCACTACCAGAGTCTCCCCAAGTCCCTGCAAACTCATTGTTAAAGTTTACAAAGAAGCTTGGCGAATAGTCCGGTCGAAAAGGACTGGAGCAGACTAGTCGCTCGTCAGTCCACTTAGCATTTTCCCAAACATCATAACGGCTTAGGTACTCTGGTATATCAATCATCACAAGGATGTCTTTAGTTAAATGAATCTTGTCCAAAGCCATTCAGAAGCCCTCCATTATCTTGCGTTTAATTCCATTTTAACTAATTGTCGCTCTTTGTCAATAGCTGTGACAATATAATTTAATGGAGCGTATCCATCAACTCTTGTATAAACATCTCCCACAGCTACTCGAGGAGGGTCTCCAATGAATGAACCATGGAGTCCGTATTTACTGTAAGTCTCTGTATTAGAGTTCTTCCAAAACCATGTCCACATTTACTTGTCCTCCTTATAACTATCTGAATAAAGCACACGTGGAATAAGTTCCTCAAGGGCTAACAGCTTGTCTATGTGCTCAGTCCCTTCAACCTCTCCTCTAGCAATTTTTGAGATAGCCTCTAAATCAATTTCCAAAGTGTCTTTCTCAATAGGGCACCAGAATTCTGGCGCAATATACTCTTCGGTAGACTCTTCGATAGCTCCTAAAATATACCCATCAACATACCATCCATGAATATATCCGTCAGCATCTATAGGGAAATTCCACTCTCCATAATGGTAGGAATAGGCTGTCGATTCCAGTGCAGAAGCTTTTGGTTTAGCTTTAAATAGCATTTACTCGTCCTCCCAATCTTCTTCATCATAGTCCCAATCACAGTCGCATCCACAGCACATGCAACAGCCACATGGATAGGTGTCCTCATAAGGCTCTTCATAAGGGTCTTCCCAACCCCAGTCGAGATGTGCCATAGCAGCCTGTTTGACAGCTTCGTCAATCTGCTCTTCTGTAGCATCTTCTGGAACAGTTACCTTCATCTCTACATCAGCGCCTCCATTAAAGCATACCCAAGCTTCTACTTTATAGCTCATCGATCATCCTCCTTCATACTATTAATTAAGTCCTGTAACTCTCCTTCGGCTTCGTTCACTTCATCTGATAAAAGTGAGATATACTCTGCAACAGTTTCTGAGAGTAAGTTGCGAGGTATTTTTAATACTCTATCATCAGAGTAATCTCCTGACAGGGTTAGTGAAGCTTCTGGAAAGTTACCTACACTACTTACATAAAGCTCTGAGTACCTTCTAGCATCTGAAAGCTTTTCATCAGCTGTGGAAAGCTTATCGTAAGCTGCACAATAGGCTGCATGGAACTCTCTTAACTTGGCATCCATTAAAATTCCTCCCCTAAGCCGATTGACTCTTCGAAAGCTTTTGTAATGTCGTCGATAGCCTTCTTATAGTCTTGGATAGTTTTGATGGAATGTCCGTTATTAGATAGTACCCAGTCTCTTTGGATACCTACCAGAGCCTTCGACAAGTTTTGGTAATAGCCCACAAGAGACCGTGACTCAAATTTTTCGCCAGTCTTCTTATCAGTTAGCACGGAAATCTCTCCAGAGTCTGTTCGACGAGCCTTTTCCACGATTACTTGGTTGCCATCTGAGCTAATTCGATAATCTTCTACACGCATATCTAACATCTATTCTTCCTCCTGTTCACGAACTACTCCAACTATTACAGTATCACATTCATGGAACGTCTTAGCATGCTCTAAAGCTTCTTCATAGCTTGGGAAAACGTGGTCTAAGATATCCAGAGGGTCTCCTCCAATAACATAAACGCCATACTCTTTTTCAACATTTTCTAACATCTATTATTCCTCCTTCAATGTAATATATAAGAAGCTGGCATCGTAGTCGTGTTCTGTTTCAATCTCTTCAACGAGCCGTTCCCCATAATACTCCACAAGATACTCGATGGAGTACAGCTTCATAAAGGTAGACCCAGCTACATTAGAAACACCGTCAATGTACAGTGAAGTATTTGGGTAGATAACTTCTGCAAGCTCTTTGACTTTCATCACTCTTCCTCCTCATCTGGTAAAGCCATTAAAGACTCTCCAAAAAGCATGCGATAAGCATATTCATCATGCTCTGCCCACTGCTCTGGGAATTGGTCAGCAAACGTGTTAGCCCAGTTTCTAACAGCTTCTCCTAACGTGAAGTCAATCTTTCGGTTAGCTTCTTCAACGGATTCCCAAGTAAGCATTGGCTCGTATTCGTAGTAATTAGGAAGCACTGCCTGAGCCTCTACACATTCATGTTTCAAGTTTTCCAAAAGTTTCATATTAATTCTCCTCCTTAATAATTTCAACAATCTCTTCGACACCTTGTATAGTGGAGGCTATCCAAGCAGCTTCTTCTTGGCTGTTTGCACAGAGCCAGAAAACGTCATGGGCGCCTTTCCAAGTGATATAGTATACTTTATACATAGCTAACCTCCATAACTTTGATAAACCTATCATACCACGTAGTCAGCCTCTTGTCAAGCTTTTATATAAACAAAAAGACAGCCTCTGGCAAGACTGTCCTTCTCTTCTTGGATTTGTTTTCGTAAGGAGTTGGTTAAATTAAATGGGAAAGGTATTTCTGTGAGTCCAAAGGCCTTGGATAGGGGAGTATCCTCAGCCTCTAGAAACACGGACTGTGACAAGACAGTCAACAAACTATTCACGGCTAGTGACAGGTTTCGAAGGACTTCGGCAGGGTTTCCTAGTCCGTTCTTTTTCGACTCATTCACTCTTCGGAAAGCTACTCTCTAAGTCTAAGCCAATATTCTGGAAGATTTCTCCGAAGCGTATCTCCCATAAACCCTTGCAGAAGCTTGTTCCTCAGCCTTCCAAAATAACTGAGGCAAGCCGCCCTACCAACAGCTTCTACTTACATGCTACTGTATGGTTCGTGCACTTGATCCATCTCGTAGACTCGTCCATCCCAAAGCCCAAAAAGATGACTGGAGCAGCCGTTCAACCTCTGTGAGCTGTTGGGCTTGCTCTTTTTGAAGAACCTCGTCAGGAGCTTCCAGTGGGCTAATTGCTAGTTACTCTTCTTCCACCCCATAGTCTTCCAACATACGGTCAACTAGGTTTCTTGCCAAAGGCTCTACCATATCGGGGTCGTCTTTGAAGTTGTCGCCAACTGTCCACTTAGCTAATGGAGTAGCTTCTCCATCAAGCTTTGCTTGGGCTACGTACATGTCGCCTTTGAAGTCAGGCTTCTCAACTCCATGTTCAACAGTTACTTGCAAGTCTGTAACCTCTTTGCCAGTATCCGCAAGAAGCTCAGCGATACGTTTTTCAACAGTTTCTAACATGTTTATTTCCCTCCTTTGTAAAGGCGTATCCAACTAATTTAGACTTGTGGAAGGTTGCTGCCCGAGTCTCATTAGTAGATACTCCATCATAAGTGAAATTGATTACTTCTTTGTCGTCGGAAAAGTCTCTGACATTCTCAAACTTTAATGTGCCAACGTCATCTACCCAAATGATTAATGATCGCTTCATTCAGATTCCTCCAATCTTAGGCGAATACATCCAGTACACCATCTTTAGCAGGTAGTACAACAACTGAGTCAGATACTTCTACTTTAATAGTTCTACCATCCTCTTCCTCAACAACTCGAATGATAATAGCATTGCCATCTCCATAAGGCTGTACGATAACGTACTCGTCCTCTTTAAGATCAATTTCTAGCTCTTCTAGAATAGGTTTAGCAGCATCGGCTGTTTCATTGATCTCTTTGTTAGTATCGTACTTCATTAGCTTCCTCCAATCTTTGCAAACAGATAGCCCATCTGAATGAGCTTATCGTTTCCTGAATCATCTATAATGATACCATGCTTTGGCTTAGTTGTCAAGCGGACTACTTCGTAAGTCTTTCCCTTAGTCACTGTGTTAGCACAGGTAGTTCCTTGGTACAAAACTTTGTCGCCCACGTACAGTCTGCTATAATCCATTGATAATCATCTCCGGAAGCTGTGCAATAACTGTTCCAAACTTCATCACAGCCCAGTTAGCAAGGTCGTTCTCAACTGTTTCGCTCATGTCTTCGAAGTCAATGAAGTCGTGTAAGTTATACTCTTTATGGAACTCTACGCAGAGCCCTTGATATACTATGTGTGCATACACTACAATGTCTTTGTGGAAGTTGTCAGCAGCCTCTGCCACAACATCGTAAGCAGCTTCTCTGGCAGCCTCCGTAAGAGCTGCGGTAAACAACTCTTTTGTAGGGAGGCCTCCAATATACTTTGTCGATTCTATGTGCACGTCATCTAAGTAGAACTCGGACAACGTCTGGTAAACATTATTTCCATGGAGGTAGCCGGCTATATAACTAAACTTGCTCATAGTCTTCATCCTCTCCATGATTGTAGGTTACGTCCATGACTAACTCTACTGAGTCAAGGTCATTGCCAAATTTTGCTCGATAATATTTTTCAATAGCATCCTCAAATAAATCTAGCACCTTTTGGAAAGGCTCATCGTCAGCTTCGTCAATAGTAACGGAAGCCAAATGGACGATTGTCCATAGCACCCACAGAGCCCCTGCCAAAGCTGCCAGAAAGGCTACTAAGATGATTAGTAAGATCACTCCAACAACTGCCATCTAGTTTCCTCCGTTCAGACCAATTTTACCTACAGCTACTTGAGCTTCTTCTTCTGAAAGTCCATTCTCTACAAGACGTTCAATAGCTTTTTCACGGAACTTATCGGTAGACTCTTCGATAGCTGCTAGGTCAGCTTCTGGTAAGAAGTGTTTCCAGCGTGTTACCAAGACATCTGAAAGGTTTAGCAAATGCTTGCGAACGTCTTTGAACTCTACCGAGTCTTCGGCATGTTCCAATACAGACTCAATCACACGCATGTTGTCGTGGATTCGGATAGCCGTCGCAGTGTCGTCATAGTTAACGAAGTCTCCCTGTGCTAGTTGCCCTAGTAGATTGTAGATAGCCATGAAATCAACTAATGCTAGTTGCTCTTCTGTAGTCATTTTAATAGTATCCATAGTTCCTCCTAATAAGACTAGGAGAGGCTTGCGCCCCTCTTAGAATGGAATATCCTCGTCAGAAATGTCGATTGTGCCAGTTTCTTGCTGACCGTTTTCGAAGCCTTTCAAACGAGTAGTGTCAAAGCCGATTAAACGTAAGTCGTTCAATTGTTTTTCAGTATTGCTTTCGAATAGAGAGCCGTCGAATACTTCATCTGGAATAGATACTCCAGCAGTTTCTTCGAATACTTTCTTCTCGTTAGGCTCTAACTCATCCTCATCCAAAGCTGCAAAAGAGTATTGGTTAGAAGCGATGCAAGTAATTTCAAAAGCACGACTACCAAATTTCTTAGCGTTCGTAGGCTTTGTCAAAGCTGCTGTTAAGGCATCAATGTTAGCATTATTCTTACCTAAGTTAGTCTCCAACAACAACGGTTGTCCGGCTTCGTAAAGGTTCTCTTTCTTGCCTTGTACAAAGTCCGCTAATGGAATTACTCCAAATAGGATAGTTGGTTTAGGTTGTAGAATCATGGAGTTTCGATAAGCTTCTTTGTCGTCAGCCGCTACAGTTCCGTTAGCTTTAGCTGCTGCAAAGTCTTCTCGCATGATCTCGAACGCTTCATTGTAAAGGTCACGTTCTGAACGTCCCTCTGCTGCGTAAGAAAGCGTTGGTAAGATTTTTTGGAACACACTAACAACTTTATAGACGTGCAGGTTGTCTACAATGTCCTCTGGAATACGCACACGGATGCTCTGTCCTTTTTTCAAATAAGTCAATCGACTTGGTTCACGATCTACTTTTGTTTCCTGTTCAACAACTCGCTGAATAGCATCTAATCCTTTTGACATAATTTATTCCTCCTAATCTTTATTACATTTATAAGTATACCATAATATATGAAGTAAGTCAAGCGATTGGAGTTATTTTTGTTAGTTTATTAAGAATTGTTTAAGATTAATAGATTTACTCCATTTATAGCTTGACAGATTTATTGTAAATTTGTATAATGGTTTTAAGGGGTTTGACCTTAGTGAAGTGAAACGGAACGTTAAGAAGTTAGTGAACGAAGTGAACAGGGCTTCGACAGAAGTCCTTGGATTTAAGGACGAGTCTGTTCAAAGCTCTTTAAAGCTAAAACATCAGCTTCGGGAAACCCTCAGCTAGGCTTCGCCTAACCTATTGACAGACTCCATTATGTATGATAAGATTATTCCATTAGATGAATGGAGGTATATTAAATGGCTTGGGCAAGAACATTAGACGACAAGTTATATAAGGATTCAGAAGGTAACAAAGTTAGGACAGACGACTATGAGTCTCTTCCAATAGAGCTGTGGAATACAACTACTTTCATGACTTATCTCGAATACCTTAATATGATTCATTTCAAGCAGAATCCATCAACTCTTAATGTGAAACTCACTAGAATTCGCATAAAGTCTGATATGGAGGCTTACGGAAACGAGGTTCTTAAGAAGTGGATGGAGTTAGCTATTAAAGATTGGGGAGGCTCTGCAAGGTTTCCGACAGCTTCTTATATGCAGCTTCGGCAATTCAAGTGGAATAGGTTTATTGAGAAGGCTGTTTCAGAGGTTGGTCGAAAAGACTTCCATGACCCTAATGAGCTCTCTGCCGAAGAGTTGGAAGATCTATTCGCTTGACATTTTAGTGATTGTATGATATACTATTGATATAACTTTATGGAGGATGATTAAATGACTTTACCAGAACTTTTAACAGCTAAGATTCCAAACGCTCATATTACAATCTTGGCACGAATCTTTTACAACATGCCTAACCTAACTCGTCAAGAGAGCCGTAAGCGTACACGCTTTATAAAATGGCTTAACAAGCAGCAGGAAGCTTATGCAGAAGAGCAGATGGAGCTTATCGAAGAGTTTGGAGAACGAGATGATGAGGGCAATCTAATTAAGAATGTCAACGAGTCTGGTGGAACTTCTTGGAACATTCCAAAAGCTGTGCAAGACGAGTATACCGAAGCCTTGAAAGAGCTCCAGAAAGAAGAGATAACCTTCGGAGAGCTATCTACCCAAGACTTGGTAAACGCCATTGCAAACATCTCCTATAACTATCAAGAACCTCTTTCCGGAGCTGAGGCAGAAGTCTTTGACACGTTCCTTGAAAACTTCGACGAGCTGTTTGATAGCTTTGACGAAGCTTTTGAAAAGATGAATACCGCTGCTTCCGAAGAGTAACAAAAAGGCCTCCCACAGTTTTGTGAGAGGTCTTTTACTATGCTATTTAACGTCTTGTTCAAGAACCCATGACTGGATTCCATCTAACAGGTAAGCACGTTTTGACTTAGACTGTTTGACGGATTTAACCTGCTTGATCTTATACTTCTTACCCTTTACAAAGCTGGCAATAGGTTCTCCTGTTTGATAGCGAGAGGCAAAGCTTTGGACAGTAACTGTGTCCCCGACTTTCTTAGCAGCATATCCAGTGGATCCCCCAGAGACTTTCTGCAAGTCTTGTGCCAAGAACCAGCTGTTAACTCCATCCAATAGGAAGGCGTATTTGGAGACTGATTGGTTAACTACTTTAGAGTCTTTAACGGTGTAAGTCTGACCTTTGACAAAGCTTGGGATAGACTGACCAGTCTGATATTTAGTAGCCTTTGCCAAGACTTTTACTTTGTCTCCATTATTAAACTTAGTAGTATTTGTAATCTTGTTACCTCCACTGTTTCCACCAGTATTTGGCTTGCTTCCGGAGTTGCTGTTGTTGTTTCCTCCGCCCATGTAGTGTTTGATACGAGCTACGAAGTAGTCTACCAACTTGTTGCGGTTAGCTGTTGTATCAGCTGCTCCTCTACCTACATGCAACGCCCATGAACGGTGTGGGCAATCAGTCGGTACAAAGGCTCTGTGAAGCTTAACAGTTGTTCGAGATGGAGTTAATCCCCAGTCTTTCATGTCTTTAGCAGCTTGTTGGAATACTGCTTCTTCGTTTGCGATGAAGTCTTTGTCAGAAACTTTCAGAGACTCACAAACTTCGTATCCGACATAGTCCATGTTACCGTTGTAGTTAGCTACGTGCCAAGCTCCATTGTAAGTATCTTCTACACGAGCCATTGTGTTACGGTTACCATAGTAGTGAGCAAAGCCTGCTTGAAGCTGTGTAGTAGACTTATTGGCAAGCCATTCTACATAAGCTTCCGGAGTCATTGAGCCACCATCATTGTGGATAACGATACCCAAAGGCTTCCATCCTCTGGCACGTCGTCCTGCTACGCCTCGACAAACGCTCTTATTAATGTATTTCATATGTTAATTCCTCCTCTGTGGGATATACCCACAAAATGACTTAGGTGTCCTGTTCTAATGCTACGAAGGTCATTCCAATATTTAGCCAAGAGCCTGCTGGAATGTTTACTGTAGAGTTAGTACCATACCTTGCACCAGTTATCAGACCACCTTTAGTAACAGTAACAAGATACTTGTTCATCCATGAACCTTGGGCGATAAAGTTCAAATCCTCTGCCGGGCGATACCCTACTGGGAGTTGACCCATGGTAAATATGGCATCATTACCCGACAATACTACCTCTGAATTGTTTTTGAAAGCTCCTTTAGTAGTTACCACCCCAAATCTTCTGATAGCCTGTGGGAAGTTTGCCGAAGCGCTATTGGTATTATATTCCACAAATCCACTCATTGGAGTGATAGCTGCTTTAGACGTTGTGTACAGTCCATCGTAAGACGATCGATCAACCTTTTGCAACAGCAGTGCATCGGCTTCTGCCTTAGTATAGAAGTCAGCTGCATTAAAATCTTCAATGGCTGTATTCAGTTTTGCAACAGCATCGTCAACTGCTGCCAGAGCATCTGCCTTAGCTGTTCCGACGGCTGTTTGAGCTGCTGCTACCTTAGCATCCAAGTCAGCCTTTGCAGAAGTTATTTGAGTGGCTAGTGCATCAGCCTGTGTCTGTAGCCCTGCATAATCAGCTTCCCGAGAAGCTTTCCACTCATTGAAAGTAGCTTCCAAGGCATTAATAGTCTCTTGTAGAGTATTTACCCCAGCTGCTGCCTGTGTATCGTCAATGTCTACCCGACGGCTTACATGGACTCTGAAAGCCTCTGTGGTGCCCTCGATTTCATCGCCCTTCTTAATGACGAAGTAAGCTGTTTCGAACCAGCCTTCAACAGCTGCATCGGTAGGCGTGAAGGTGTATTCAATCTGTCCGTTAGCGGCGTTGACAATCTTTGCACCTCCACCACTAAATCTTCCCTCAGCATTGGCTCCTTCAAAGTTTACCGTGAAGCCAGTCAAGTCGTTCGGGATACCATACGTTGTAAGACTGACTCCGATAGTTGTAAACTCCTTTTCCCCAGTTCGTATATAAACCTTTACGTCTTGGTTGGTAGCCTTTCGAGAAGTATCTAAATTTATTCTTTGCATAAGGCTTCCTCCTATAACATCGCTTTTAGTTCGTCCATATGATTGTCCAAGATTGCTTGAACGTCTTCACGTAAGCTAGATGGAACACTGTTGATAGTCCGTCCGCCCAAGCCTTTTACAATAGCTAGGGCGTAGAGACGTGCTAGTGGAGAGTATTTATCCATTTTACATTCCTCCCATAAGTAGTTCTGAAAGTTGTAGAACAGTTTCTTGAAGCATAACAACTTGCTGATCTAGTGGAGACTCAGGAATGCCTTGGAGGTTGTCCATAAAAGCTGTCATAAGCTCAGGGTTATCATTAAATTCTTCCATTAGAATCTCGTCAAAAAGCTTGCTAAGTTCTGGAGTTAATTCATGTCCAGATTCCTTGAAAAGATTGGCAAAGCGTTTCTGTTTATCAGTCATTCATATTCCTCCTATACATCTCGTCCTGCATATACTGTTGCAATATTTAACCAATGACCTGTATTTATTTGTTCATAGTTTGAACTTGTACCATATCTAGCTACTCCGATGGTTCCATCTGTTAGGACAGATAATAAGTATCTATTCATTTGAGAACCCTGAACAATTGTATTGACATCCTGAATAGGCCTTGCCCATATTGGTGCTGTACCCATTTTCCTTATATCTCCGCTTGCTGGGATAACTACTGTATTTCTAAATGAACCGGCTAACTGAACTAACCGGCCCTTCCTAGTTGCAGAAGGGTAGTTACCCGAACTAGGGTCGCTGCTATAAGGCTCAAATCCAGCTGCTGCTGGTATTCCTGCTCGAGGCATACTATATAAGTCGTTGTAAGAAAACGAACCGCCTTTGCCATCTTTGGTTTGAAGTGTTAGTGCGTAAGGAGACAACTGCATGTTGTATTCTAATTGTCCAGAACTATCCAATTGATAAGAGGAAAGGGCTTGGTGGTCAATAATTAGCTTACCTGAAATGTTTTTGACTCCTGTAGACTTAACATAGGTTTCCCACTCATTGGTATATAAACCGTTACTTAGAGTAAGAGTTCCTCGTTGCCAAGTTGTGGAACCATCTGTTATAGGTCGATCATACGGAGATTGAATTGTCAATCCAGAGAGTGTTCCAGAAGTTATGCTAGAGGCACTCAAGTTGATTACATTAATCTTTCCAGCATCCAATGTACCAGTTGTAATCTTGCTGGCTGACAGAGAGCCTATCTTAGCATCTGTGACAGCTAGGTTAGCAATCTTGGCAGTGGATACTTGGAGGTCTCCTATCTTAGCTGTTGTAATAGATGCATCAGCAATCTTGGCACCGTTGACTGCTAGGTTGGCTATCTTAGCGTTTGACACAGCTAGGTCAGCTATGTTGGCAGTCTTGATAACAGCGTTGTCGATGGTCGTTGTACCAGTAATGTGGACGTATTTACCGTCTATCAGAACTCCTTCCGAAGAAACACTGATCTGTGCAATGACTCCATTCTTATTAACTTTTAAATTGATTTGGTCAGCTAATTGGGTAATCTGGGAAGCGGTGGCCATGTCCTCTGGTGCTAGTGTCCAGTCAGTTGCTTTATTTCCTTTTTCCACTTTAAAATCTTTGATGAAGAAATATGCCCAAGCAATATTTTGAAACTCCACAAAGTTATAAACTTCCGCAGTGTAATTAGTAACGTTGACAGTCAGGGATACTCTTCGCCAATTATTATCAGCAGTAACTGCAAACATAGTAGGATTCAAATCACAAATATCAAGAATGAAATACGATGTTACGCTTTGTGACCCTCTTAAATCAAAAGAAACTGTCCAGTATCCGTTTGACGTAATCACGTTATTAATCCTAACAGTACCGTTTCTGTCTTGTGCTCCTGTTAATTTAAAACCGTTAGGCGCTGCTGCTGTTCTTTCAAATTTAACGTCCGGATCTGTTACTGTAACAGAATTGTCTTGTCTGTAATAATTCCGTCCGCCAATCTCTAACCCATTTAAATCTGACTCCACTTGACTAACCGTACTAGTCAATCCATTAGCAGTCTGTTCAACTTGTGTAGCTTTAGTAAAAGCATTATTGGCAGTAGTTTTAACTTCCGATACAGTTGTCTTAAGTCCATCCACAGTAGCTTCTACTTGAGTAGCTTTTTGCATCGCTCCATCAGCAGTTGTCTTGACTTCTCCAACAGTTACTTTCAAACCATCTGCTGTAGCTTCTACTTGAGTAGCTTTGGACATAGCTCCGTCAGCGGTTTTCTTGACTTCTCCAACAGTTGCTTTCAAACCATCCACAGTCGTTTCAACAGTAGTAGCTTTTGAAAGAGCTGAGTCGGCAGTTGTTTTAACCTGTCCTACGGTTACGGTAAGTCCATTAACATTCGTTTCAACTTCTGTAAGCTTCTGAGTAGTCTCTCCTTGAACTGTCTCAATGTCTGAGATGGTAGTTTTCATACCGTTAACATCATTCGTGACAGTCGTTACTTTGCTATCAACTTGACCAACTTTAGAGATCGCTGTAGCAGAGTCTGTCAGAGCTTTGGTAGCATCAGCCTGTGCATTTGTAACGTCTGTCTGGAGTCCTTCAACATCTACTTGAATAGCATCTGCTTGAGCTTTTGCATTGGCTGCATCAGTAACTGCTTGATTAGCTTTGTCCAGCGCTGCTTGACCAGCTGCTGCGGCATCTTGGGCAGCTTCTTTAGCATCATCGGCAGCAGCTTGAGCATCTTTACCTGCTTGAGCAGCTTCGTTAGCAGCAGCTTGCGCTTCTTCGGCATCCTTTGCAGAGTAGCGGTCTTGCCATTCTCCTGTAGTTTCATTCCATATTCTAATTGTTGAATACGTCTTACCAGTCTCTGGGTCAACTGCATCAAGGAACCAGATATCTCCTTCTTTAGGATTTGGGTTAGGCGTATCCCCAACGCTTACAGAAGGCACGTCTCCAAGCTGTTCAATGATTCCTTCTTGGCCTTGTTGCAATACTGTGATGTCCTCAGTTACTTGGACAACTACTTGATTGATTTGGTCTTGCTGATTTTGAATCTGATTAATCATATCCCGAAGAGCTAAGACATCTTCCGAGTCAGCCGTGGAAATCTCTTTGAAGTTAGTAAAGGTTACTTGGTCGTCTTCTGGATTGTTGTGAGAAGTTACCAACTCGACTACCCGAGCTTCCAAACCTAACTCCATATCCCCAACTTTTTCCTTAAGCCATACAGTGTCTCCTAGATGGATTTGTTCAGTCCCTTCAAAGCCCAAAGCATTCTCAAGGAGTAGTACGTTAACTGTGTACGTATACGTGGGAGCAATGTAGTCCAACAGCTTATTACAAGCTTCAAGATAAGTTAGTTCGGGGTCTGTTGAAGACGACTTCATGATAAGGACTTTTGCATAGTCTCCTTGGTCATAGTCGTTGTGAGCTGCTTCATGAATGATAATATCCATTGGATTGTCTTTCCGGAATCCATTAATTTTGTTAATAGGAGAGTATCCTGCAAGCGTTCTAACAACGTCTTGTTCCATCCAGTAAGGAAGGATGGCTGTATGGATATTGTCGAAGTCTACTGTACGCTCAATGTTGATTAGATCACGGTCATATACAAAGTATTTACCAGTGTTACTTCCAAAGCGTTTATAGACATGGAGCACTCTTGTGATACGTTGTCCATCAAACTTAACACTAAAGCGATACTCGATGTCGTACAGCTCTCGGATTTTTTCCAGAGTGCTTCGGACATCTGTGTACTCTTTTACGTCAACTAACTCGTAGCCGATGTTGATTGTATCAGACCCGATAATATACTCCCAAGGAGTTGTTCGTAAAGCTCCTGCAATAGCATCTCGTAAGTTACCTGCTGTGAAAGGTACCACGTGAGACTTTAACAAAGCATCCACAGAGGAGTCTTCACACACCACTCGTTTGAGAGGCTGCTCTTGTGACCAGTCCTCCCATACGTTGATGATAGTAAGCTCTCTAAGAACGTTATCTTTATCTGGGTACAAGACTGTTCCGAATCCTTCCAACCATTCACTATCTTCGCTTTGGAGGGGTACTGCAAACTCAAGAGTAGTCTGCATTGTTTCTAAGTTGTCGGTAAATTTGTCATCAAAATAAGGAGTAGCATTTGGAATATTATTTACGTAGTTTCCACGATATACTCCCTGTGGACTTAAGACTGTAATCATTGAGTTTCCTCCTAAAGTTTATTTGTAGCGATTGGTGTACTCATACTCCACCTTACCCTTTACTCCAGATATTCCCAAAGTATTCTTGCCAGGCTTCAACGAGAACCAGTCTGTGGAAGGCTGTACATAAGATGGGGCGATTGTTCCATTAAGCCATACTTGGCCTTTGGTAAAGTCTACGATAAGCTCATCGTCCTTCTTGAATGAGCGAGTTATCTGAGGGCTGTTGGCAGGCTTTTGCAAGATTTCCCAGCACTTAGTGTGATGGACTGCCCATCGGTTAATCTGAGGTCTGTTGTCAATGTTTGCATACAAGACTCCATAAGCTGCAAACTTCCTATTCCAAGTCTCTTGAGGAAGTGAACGGAAGCCTGTCGAGCGGACGTTCCTCAGCATCGAAGTGCCATACTGTAAGTCAGAGCCAATCATTGGAGAACGTTTCTTAGACTTGAACTGGCCTGCTTGAAGTCTCCAACGGTTATCCTTACGTTCGATAGTAATCTTACCAGTAAAGTTGTACCACTCTTTACCTCCCCATCCAGGGCTGATACGGACTTCATCTTGAGTAGATGAGCCCATAGTTGCAATGTGGAATCGAATCTTCTTCTGCTTAGCTACATAGCCGAAAGCTACGTTGGCAAAAGGTATCATCTGGTCGTCGTACAGGATTATATACATATGATGGTCAGTCCAGTATTGAGGATTTCCTTGAGTTGAAAAAGCTATCTCCAAGGCGAAGTCATTCAAAGCTTTCGGGTTAACTCTTGTAATGCCTCCACCATACCATTTGTACCCGACAGTTTTTCGATCTACTTTAGGGAACTTATTATTCTTGAGTTTCAATGTACCAACCGTAGTTTCAAGGGTTGTGTTTCTGATAAAGTCTTGATATAATAAGAAACTAGGAGTCGTATTATTATCCATCTGTTTCAAGGAGTTCATGTTATCATAGAACTCTGAGAATTGCCAAGGCATTGGGTCGAAATTTGTACCAGTTCCAGTTCCTTCCGACGAGTCATAACCAAGAGTTACGTTCTCTGACTCTCCCATACCTACAATGTTAACCATTGGAGAATCTTCTTCAAAGGTTATTTTCATAACTGGATGAGTCTCTGCTGTCCCCTCATTGAAGATTTGAAAGAAGGTTCCTTCGTCGGTGTCCATAGTTACTTTACCAGTTACTTCCTCGCCATAAGAAGTTACTTCGATACACCGGAAGTTCAATGTGAAGTCTCCAACATTAAGGCTTTGGTTTATCTCAGAAGCTCCTTCAAATACGACTTTCCAAGAACGGTCTTTCGAGTCAGCAAATCGGATAGTTGTTTCTCCAATGTCCAAGAAGTTTGCCAAGTCTTCGATTAGATATGGAATATCATCTTCTTGGTTAGCTTTGATAAAGCAGTTCATAGAGATAACACGGTCTCCATAAGTTTTACCATAGTTGAAGTTACGTTTGCCTCTGTCATAGGCTGTCAGAAGGTTGTTAACAGCTGGTAGCACAGAGCGGTTGATGTCTCTTACAAATAGGTAGTAAGGTTGTTTCAATCCATTATAACGGAATGTTCGAGGCTTCGTGTCATAGACTGGGTCAAAGAGAAACTTAGGTGTGACTGTTGCCGACAGGTTTAGGTCAGCTAGTGAAGTAGCTGCTGGCACGACCACTGACAGATAAACCCATCCATTGTCAAACGTATAGTCGTCCAAAGGTTTCTCAGAAGATATTGTCCAAGTGAAAGTTCCTTGGCTTCCAGTAGACTTTCTAGCAAGCTGTGTATCTTCACTTTCTAAGTATACTTCCACATTATGATTGGCAGTTACTGAGAAGAGATACTCACGAGTCCTTTCACGGACTTTGGCAATCTTGTCTGCCTCGATGTAACAGTCTTGGAAGAACTCCGGAAACTCTCTTGCAATAGCTCCCATCACGTCGAATCCAAGAGTGATCTGAATACCATTCTCAGGAATCTGCTGAGACTGTACATAAGTTGTTCCAGAAGCTGGGGTAATCTCTGTCATGGAGTCTACGTTATAGGGAATCCATCCTAGAGCATCGCCGCCCCCCCAGCCCAACGAAGGGGCTAAGGGATAAGTCGTATGAGGAGTATATACAGGAACGTATGTTGAGTTCATCGATTCATCTTTCCTTTCGGTCGATTCGTAAGCTTGGCATCGAACTGCTGTTGCTCAGTCATCTTTTTAGAGGTTGCTCGGACGATTTCCGTAGTGTCTAGGTAAACAGGTACGATGATCTCTGGAATATCTCCCCCACCTGCTGCTCCAGAAGCTTTCAGCTCGTCTGCAATAGCTCTTGCGAATGGTCTCATGTAAGTCCCATTCTGGATTGGGATGATGGCTTCTCGACCTCTTTCATTGTGTGTAACCCCCTGTGAAATGCCTCTTTGTCCCAATTGGTTGCCTGTTCCAAAGGCTGTCATGTTAGGGTTATAGGTAGCTGAACCAGAACCTATTCCATATCCTCCAGCTCCACTGACAAGTCCACCGGAAGCTTTGCGAGTGCCTGCTCCAGAGACTAGACCTCCACGTGCTTTACCCCACTTAGAAACCTTTTCAACAATAGTCCTAGTGGCGTTTACAGCTAGGTTGATAACTCCTCCAGCAGGAATTATACTAATTAGATTTTGGATAGCTGTCATAACAGTGTCGAACCCAGACTTTTTAGCCTTTACAGTAATCTCTTTACCATCTACCGAGTTAGCTTTAGTCTCGATACCTTCGATAGCCTCAACCGTGTCGTCCCTCATCGTTTGAGCATTCGTGACTGTCTCTGTCATCTGGTTACGTGCATCTTGGATAAGTTTCACTTTAGTCTTCCCTGTAGCTCTAATAGCTTCACTCGACATGCTTTTGATGGCAGCAACAGATTGGACATACTGTTGCTGAGCTGCTTGTACAGTAGAGTCTCTCTGAGCATCGGCATCTTTAATAGCCTTATCCTTCTGTTCTTGTGTGATTCTTCCTGATGAGTATGCTTGGGCTTTGAGAGCTAGGATAACTGCAGCTTTTTGAGCCGTTGTAGTATCAACTACTTGTTGAGCATTTTGGCGGGTCAAGCTGTCAATCTGTGCCAAGGCTGATTCACGTTCTGAGACAGACATGCTTCCAAGGTTAGAATACAGCTCCAGAATCTTAGCATTGTTGTCAGAGATAGATTGCTCTTGGTTGGCATTGTGGGTAGCTTGAGCTGCTAGAGCAGCTGCTTTATGCTCATTATCAATCGTATCACTGTTGTTGATGAACGTTGTCAAGGCATTTAACTTGTTCGTATTGCTTTCTTGAATGGTAGCCAACTGTGTTCCGAGAGCTGTCTGTAAGTCAGGTAATCCAGTTTGAACGGCTGCTGCTATAGCCTTCGATGGATTGTAGTTAGGGTCAGCCTGCCATTTAGCAGTCTCTACAGCAACCTGTGCACTAGTAGATTGTAGGGTTGATACAACTGTACCAGTAGCTACCGTAAGCTCATCTAACTTATCTGCGGAGATAAAGCTGAAAGAAGCTGCTTGAGCGTCTAGGTCTTTAAACACTTGGTTAACTAATTCAATCTGCTCCTGCGCCTTGCTTCCAAACATGGCTGAAATAGGGTCTTGAGTTTGGACTTCCATGAGGTTGTCTTTCATATTTACCAAAGCTTCTGTAAATCTACTAGCCTCTGTCGAAGTTGGGCGCAAAGCTTCTGCCCACTCATCCCACGGCATTTTAACTGTTCCAAACCATTTCTCATAGTCTTTGATTCTGTCAAATTGTTTAGTAACTCCATCAATGGCATCATTAACTAAGTCCAAACCCTTGTTAGCAAGTTCTACACCTTTAAGCCCAATAGTACCAGTAATGCCTTTACCAATCTTTAGCTTAAGGGCATCCCAGCTATCTCCTAACTGATCGAGCTGTCCTTCCATAGTCTTACGCATCTCCCCAGCTTGTTTAGCTGCTGTACCTGTGGAGTTAACCAGTGATTGAACTAGGTCGTCTGTCTCTTGATTAGTCTTTTGCAAGACCATTGACATACCAGCTGCACCAGTCTTACCAAATAAGATTGTTGATAGATCTAGGATTTCAGCTTTGGACATGTTCTGAGCTGCGTTCTGTAAATCTGCGATAACGTCTGGGATCGGCCGTGCCTTACCTTCGGCATCTTCTAACTTGATTCCTAATTCATCTAAAGCAGCCGCTGCCTTATCAGTTGGGGAAGTTAAGTTAGTGAAGGCTGTCCGGAGAGCTGTACCAGCTTTTGAACCTCGGATGCCTTGGTCAGCCATGATACCGGTATACGCTGCTAACTGCTCCATAGAAGCTCCACCTAGCTGAGCAGAAGCTCCAGCATATTGGAAGGTATATCCTAAGTCTGTCATATCAGCTGCGGTCTTGTTAGCAGTCTCTGCCAAAACATCGGCAATGTGTTCCGAGTCGCCAGCTGCTAGGTTCCATGTATTCAAAGCTGCGGCAACGATTTGAGCAGTTGTATCAACAGCTGACCCAGAAGCTTCGGCTGCGTATACGATACCCTCCATCGCATCGGCTGTCTCAGTAGCTGTAAAACCTAACTTGGCAAAGTCTACCATGGCCTCTACAACTTCTTGAGCACCTTTGGAAGTCTTACCTCCAATTTCGATAGCCTTGTCCCCAAGCATGTCCATATCTGCTTGAGTACCTCCAGCAACTATCTGAACCTGTTTCAGAGTTCCTTCAAAGGTAGCATAGCTTTTAACTGCATCAATAGCATACTTACCAGCTATCTTAACAGCCTGTGACCCAAGCGAGATAGCAGCAGTCATTGGAGTTAGTCCAGCAGTAAAGGTACCTAAGCCTGTGTTAGCCGATACCCAAGCTTTACCCATCCCTAGAATACCTTTCTGAGACTTCTCAACAGTACCAGTAGTTCCAGATAAGACTTTAGCAGACTGAGAAAGCTTGCTAGTAACTCCATCTTGAACCTTTCCCATAGACTGCATGGCTTTGACGTATTGGTTATTATCTACGGAAACCTTTATTCGCATTTCCTTATCTGCCATTATAGTTCCTCCTAATCAAACATATTAAATACATTGTCTAATTCTTGTTTGGCAAAAGCTCTACGGTCTTCCTCGTCCATATCTCTCAGTAAGTCTTCCGTAGTTATCTCGGATTCTGGAATATAGTCTAGGTCTCTGTAAAGTTTAAAACCAACATATTCGTCGTAGCTTATTGGCTTACCTTTAGCAGGCTGTTTGAACAAGGTAAAGAACAGTCCAGCCTCTCTTGCATGACGTTGGTAAGCTCCTCTCATCAATCCATTAAACTCATTAGGAGTGCTTGTCCAGAAATCGTTGACTGAAATTTCTAAGTCTGAACATAATATCATGAAGTATCTTACGTCTAAAAGCGGAGAATCGACGTCCTCCGATGTTTCTGGGAGACTTTTCTTCATCTGGGTTAGGCTCTTTCTCAAAGAGTTGTTTAATTATAATACTAGATTGATAACTCTGATTGACTTTTTCGAAGTATTCTGTTAAAGTAAATTCATACTCATCCAGAGACTTCTGTAGAAGATCAGATACTTCCAGTACATCTTTACCCTCATATTCGGGAATGTTTTGTAGCATCGCCCAGAATAAGTAGAGAGACTGGTTAAAGGGCGTTTGCTCTGCTACGAAGTCTATGTAAGCTTTCCCGAAGGCTAACTCAAGAAAGTGGATTGATTTATAAGTCATTCGCAAGTCTATATTCTTGCCTTGAAATTTTATTAGCATGTCTAGTCCTCCATGATAAAAGGGGCTAGGGATTAATTCCCCAACCCCTTGATTGTTATTGCCAAGCTAATTTAACAGATGTCGCAGTAACGTCGCTTGACATTAGGTTGCTTGGTGGCGTTACTGCTATGCTTCCTTTACCACAACATCTACTGTTGTAGAGATTGCTGTGTTGACTGTCGAACGAACGTTGATAGATGCTGTACCAGCTTTTACACCAGTTACTTTACCACTCTGATCTACAGTTGCGATAGATGGTACTAATGAAGTGTACGTAACAGACTTATCGGAAGTATTTTCCGGAGTGAATACCGGAGTCAGTGTAGCTGTTCCTCCAACTGTAATACCTTCGGGTGGTACCCCATTTACTGTCAAGCCTGTTGGCAAGACTGTTGGAGCTACTTGCTGCTCTTCCAAAGCACCTTTACCATTGAATGTCAAGCTGTAAGTTACAGCATCGTCATATGGTAAGTCGATCGGGAAGTCTGTCAGAATAGCTTGTCCAACATATGTCAAGCCCGATGGGAAATGAACTCGTACACGAACACAGTCTCCATTTACCCAAGCTGCATTCAACGCTTGGAAACCTGCATTGTCCTCTACGAACAATCCGTCACAATCGATTGATCAAGACTTCTGACCTTGCTCGTTGTCAGCCCATCCGAAACCTTCTTTGTTAGTGGTGTCCAAAGTATCTGCGGAGCGGTTTAATGTTCCGCCTCGTTGGGCTGCTACTTTAGTCCATTCGCCAGCTTCATCTTGAACTTCAATCAGAACGGCTGTGCCTCGTACGAAGCGTGATTTACATACTTCTGCCATGTGTATTCTCCTTTTCTTATCGTGGATTTACTAAAGAGTCTGCGACTTCAAAGTCTAAGAACAAGTATCCTCGATTGTTTTTAAATGTTCCATTAGAAGCTTCGGTATAACGCACGTGGTCAAGATTTGCATTGACTACGCAAAAGCCATCTTCCAGTTCTAATGGAGAGTTAACAAGCCTATCTACCAAAAAGTCTCCCAGAGCTTTAGTCTCTATAGAGCTTGAGTAGTCACTCCATAAGTGAAGCGTTAAGTTGTGCATCTTTCCGTAAGTATCTTTTGAGGTGACTTTACCAGATGTCAACTCTTCGCCAATCTTTACAAAGGGTAGTTCGGGCATTGTTTTAGTTCCATCCCAGACGTTTATACCTTCTGCTCTGAGAGCTTTTACGATAGCTCGTTGAAGACTTACGGAGGAACTTCTTGCACGGAATAATGGTCTACTCATAAGAATCCTCCTAGATGTTAATTTTCATAAGCTTATCCAACATCCTGTCCGTATACTCTTCCAAAGCCGGTATAAAGTTTGGGTAGTTACGTTCAACGATTGGAGCATAGCCTCTGTGTCCTTTAGGGTTTCCAGAGACGTTTGATTTAACTATTCCATATGAGATACGCCCTCCTCTAGAGACTTTTGTCTCAGCCTCTAAATTGCTAATCAAAGTAGACGTATCAATGTTGTCATGAGCGTGGATGTTATACTTAACAGCTTGTCTCATCTGGTGGGTATTTGTGTCCATAGCTCTCTCAGTCTCATCCAACCAGTCGTCGATAAGTTTGTCGAAGTTAATCTTCTTTATGATGTCTATTCGTACCCTTCCCATATAGTACCATCCTCCTTAGTACGTCTATAGTCTCGGTACTCAACTAGGTAAGAGACTGTTTGGTTAACTCCAGTGGTATTATTCTCATAGATGTTATACACCTTGCCAGTGGAGTGGAATCTTACCGCATCAATTACTAAGTCTTTCAACTCGTATATCTTATGCTGTACCCGATACCTTGGAAGCCATTGGACATCTTGGTTCATAAGTAGCTTCTGGTCTGTGGCCATGCTTCCGACAGCGGCAGGAATCCCTCTAGCAACTATGGTAGGCGTTGGGATAAGCGTTCCGAAGTCGTCGTCAGTATCAGTAAAGTCATTGTACTGGATGAGGTCAATGATTTCATTAATCTTCATATCACATCATCCTAAACTTTCTACCCTTGTATGTGCCGTTGTTATCAGCCCATGCGTGGAGAGTTGACATCCAGTTTAAATAGATGTCGTCTTTGTAGTCGTAACGAGTGATGTCAGTAGACTCTGTTTTAAGTCCTTCCGAGTTCAGACTGGACAACCTTGCGGCAGTTAGTTCATCGGCTATGTAATCAAGCTCCATTGGGAATTTGGTTACCTCGACGTTGATAACTTGGCAGATATGCTGTCTGGCACGTTTCTTAAGGACTTTCAGCAAGTTGTCTCGAATAGACGAGTTGAAGTAGCCTAGCATAAGCTTGATTTCGGATATATCAATAGCTTCTACATCTGGAGGAAGGTCGGCTTGTTGATAGGCGTTGAAAGCATCTAATAAAGCTTTTTGCTCTTCCATAATGACCTCCTATAAAAAAGAGGCTAGGGATTCTTTCCCTAACCCCTTGTTAGTCTTACTCCGCTGCTGGAGATACTGTTACAGCAATTTTAGCAGTTACTCCAGAACCGTCTTTAGCAGTTGCGGTAATGTCAGTTGTACCCTCAGCTACTGGATGAACTTTTCCCCCAACATATGTTGCAGCTGCTGGGTTAGTTGATTCAATAGTCAACTCTTTATTCGTAGCATTAGCTGGTGCAACAGCGAATGACACTGCTCGGTCAGCATCTCCTACTTTAATTGACATAGTTTGCTGAGAAGGTGTGATACCAGTTACTTTCTGAGCTGCTGTAGTGACTTTAAAAGTAGCCTTATCAGACTCTGTACCGTTCTCTACTCTAG